>JAUSCK010000110.1 GCA_030651035.1 Elusimicrobiota bacterium | reverse complement strand
CGCCATACGCTGCGCGGCCGAGAACGTTTTCATAAACGCCGAGGGCCTGGAAGACAAGGTGTTCGCGGAGAAAATAACCGCCGAGATAAAAGGCTATCTCGCCTGCTGCGAAGCTATGCTAGTGCCGTATCAAAGGGCTATGCCCCTCTGACGGCCGAAGCGGTAAAGGTTTAAAGATCGTTGCGGGCAGCAGACATTTCTTATTTGTTTTATTAAGGAGCGATTAATGCCGAGCATGGACCCTATTTCGCGGAATTTAATGCTGGACAGCCTGAGGGAATACGCCAAGAGGCGCATCCCTTTCGACCTGATCCGGGAGCTGGATGCGAAGAACGAATTCCCGACGGATATACTCAAGGAGATGTACGACCGGGACACCCTGGGCGTCCACCTGCTGATGATACCGGAGGAATACGGCGGCGTCTCCGGCGGCACCTTCGATATTTACCGCGTCTGCGAACTGCTGGCCCGCATAGATCTCGGCATCGCCACCGGAGTTTTCGCCACGTTCCTGGGCACGGACCCGCTTAACCAGGGCGGCACGGAGGAGCAGAAGGAGAAGTGGCTGCGCCGCATAGCTTCCGAGAACCTGCTGGTGGCCTACGGCGCCACCGAACCCGACGCGGGCTCCGACCTGGTGAACCTGCGCACCCGCGCCGAGCACGTGGTCAAGAACGGCAAGATAGCCGGCTACCGCATAACGGGGAACAAGCAGTGGATCTCCAACGGCGGCGTGGCGGACGTGCATACCATTCTGGCCATGGCCCCCGGCGGCCCGTCCTGGTTCATCGTCGAGAAGACCATGGAAGGTTTCTCCGCGAACAAGCACGAGGATAAGCACGGCATACGGCTCTCCAACACCGCCGGGCTTTCCCTGGACAACGTTTTTGTGCCGGCCGAGAACCTGATAGGCATGGAAGAAGGCAAAGGCCTCCTGCAGGCGCAGGCCGTCTTCGGCTACACCCGCGTGATGGTGGCCGCTTTCGGACTTGGCGCCGGGGCCGAAGCCGTGGAGCACGCTATCCGCTACAGCCAGCAGCGCATACAGGGCGGCGGCCCTCTTTCCGAAAAACAGGGCTACACCCACAAGCTTATCGTTCCGAACTATGTGCGCCTAGAGGGCGCCCGGGCTTATATAGAGTATACCGCCCTCCGGCTGGACTCCGGCGAGCACGGCCTGCAGACCGAGGGCGCCATAGCCAAGTACGGCGCCTCCGAGTGGGGCAACAAGGCGGCCGACGACGCCATACAGGCGCTGGGCGGCTACGGCTACACCAAGGACTTCCCGGTAGAGAAGATCAAGCGCGACATCAAGATCACCTGTATCTACGAGGGCACCAGCGAAGTCCTTGAGATGACCATTTACCGCGGCCGCTGGCAGGAGCATTTAAAATCCCGCGGCAGGTATTACCTGGATATGGCGGACAAGCTGGACCAGCTTCACGCCGAGGAACCCAAAGTGGGGGCGCACGCCTCGGCGCTGGGGCTGCGGGCGCTGGCCGCGGTCCTGGAGGAATGCCGGGTGCATAAGCTCACCCGCCACCAGCACGTCACCTTTAAGCTGGGCAAGCTTATCTGCGCGGCCGAAACAGCCGCCATCTTCTCAACGGCGGCCGCCGCCCAGAAGTACAGCGAAACTATCCGTTTCGACCGTGAAGGCTGGCAGGCCATGGCGCGGGTATTCGCGCGCGAAGCCGCCCTTAACACCGCGATGGAAGGCCTCGCGCTTGTGCTGGGCGCGATTGACAGCGACGGAGGCCTGGCTGACGCCGTAAATATTGAAGCTATACAGACCGAGCAGAAAGGCATGATAGCCGATATGGACCTGGTAGCCGTGAAACTGAAGCAGACGTTTAAAGCAAAATAGATTTTGAACGGTTCGCCGCATGACGGATTTAACATGGATAGACAGGATATACAGGATTTTAAATTCTCTTTCTTATCCTGTCCATCCTGTTCATCCATGTGAATGATTTGATTAAGGAGTTTTTATGAACATCGTCGTTTGCGTAAAGCAGGTGCCTGACAGCACCGAAGTTAAAATAAACCCGGAGACCGGCCACCTTATCCGCGCCGGGGTGCCGAGCATCATTAATCCCTACGACCACTTCGCCCTGCAGACGGCGCTGGAGCTGAAGAAGAAGCACAATTTCAGGGTAACCGTAGTGTCGATGGGCCCGCCGCAGGCAAAAAGCGTGGTGCAGCTGGGCATGGCCCTGGGCGCTGACGAGGGAATACTCCTCTCCGACATGGCTTTCGCCGGTTCCGATACCTGGTCTACTTCCTACGCGCTGGCCAAGGCCGTGAAAAAGATCGGCAAGACCGACTTGATATTCTGCGGGATGCAGGCCATCGACGGCGATACCGCCCAGACCGGCCCCGGAGTGGCGCAGCAGCTGGGCATGCCCCAGGTGACCTTCTGCGAGCACGTGGAAGTCGACGGCCGCCGGATCATAGCGCGCAAACTTATAGACGGCGGGCATGAAGTGGTGGAAGCCCGGCCGCCGGTGCTGCTTACCATGATAATGCACAAGGATTACACGCCCCGCTACCCTTCGTTCCTTGCTGTCAACGCCTCGCTTAAGAAACCTTTTCACGTCTGGAACGCCGCGGACATCGGCGCGGAGGAGCACTACCTGGGGCTCAAGGGCTCGCCCACCAAGGTGGACAGGATCTATCCTCCGCCCCAGCGGGAGAAGGCCGCCATGTTCACCGGCTCCGGCCAGGAGGGGATGGCGAAGATCCTGCAGATAATGAAGGCTGAGCATTTTATTGAGTAGGGGATATTCGGGAGTTGGGAATCGGGAGTCTCGTAAAAGAACTTCCTTATTAATTCCAGAAATTAATTTTAGGAGAATACGATGATCGAAGTTTCAAAAAAGTGTATAGGCTGCAACAAGTGCGTGCCGGTCTGCCCTTTCGCCGCCATAAACATGATAGACAAGCTGGCCGTGATGAACGAGGCCTGCACTCTTTGCGGCGTCTGCGTCCAGGTCTGCCCTGTGCAGGCCATAACCATAACCCGCGAGGAGGCCTCGGCAAGGGACTTGTCCGGCTACAGGGGCGTATGGGTTTACGTCGAACTCTCCGAGACCGGCGACAAGACGCGCCCTAAAAAGATAAAGCAGGTCACGTTCGAGCTGCTGTCCGCCGGCCGGCGCCTTGCCGACGAGCTGGGCGAGGACCTCTGCGCGGTGCTGCTGGCCGACAAAAGCCACAATTACGAGAAAGAGCTGGGCGCGTACGGTGCCGATAAGATCTACATGGTGGAGCACGACGAACTTTTCGAGTACAACACCGACATCTTCTCGACCGTGATAGTGTCGCTGGTGACCCGCCACAAGCCGTCCATCATGCTCTACGGAGCCACCATACAGGGCCGCGACCTCGCCCCGCGCGTGGCTTCCACCCTTTACGTGGGCCTGACGGCGGACTGCACCGCGCTGGCGATCAAGGACGGCCTGTTGCTGCAGTCCCGCCCCGCCTTCGGCGGCAACATCATGGCCGACATCCTGGCCCCGAAGTCCAGGCCGCAGATGTCCACCGTGCGCCCCAACGTGATGAAGATGAACGAGCCGGTGCACGGCCGCTCGGCGCTGGTGGTGCGCGAGTCAGCCAAGCTCGACAAGAGCCTGCGCCGCGTGAAGGTGCTGGAGCGCAAGATAACGCACGACGCCGGCGCCGTAAGGATCGAAAACGCCAGGATCATAGTTTCCGGCGGCCGCGGCATGAAGACCAAAGAAAAGTTCAGGCAGCTGGAGGAACTTTCCAGGCTGCTGGGCGGCGTGGTGGGGGCCTCCCGCGCGGCCGTCGACCTGGGCTTCAAGGAAAAGACGCACCAGGTGGGACAGAGCGGCACCACCGTTTCCCCAAAGCTGTATCTCTCTTTCGGTATCTCGGGCGCGGTGCAGCATATAGTAGGCATGAAGGCTTCGGATGTTATAGTGTCCGTGAACAAGGATGCCAGCGCCCCTATATTCAATGTGGCGAAGTACGGCATAGTGGGAGACGCGCACGAAATAGTGCCCAAACTGATAGAAGCATTGAAGAAGAAGTAGTAAGCGGTAAGGATTAAGTTGTAAGTGATAAGGCATAAAGGTTTCAAGACTTATTGCTTAATCCTTAATCCTTAATCCTTACTGCTTATCGCTCAAGTTTAGTTCACAGATGACCTTACTTAACAGACTTTTGCTTATCGTGTTCGGGGCCGGGCTGATCCCGCTGGTCCCGGCCGGTATTTTCCTGTTCTATTTCCAGGCCAGGGCCAGGCAGGATATCTCCAACCTGCAGCAGAACGTCGCGCAGATGGGTTCCCTTATGATGGAGCGCGAGGCGCAGGACCTGTCCCGGCGCTTCGAGCGGATGTGGGACACGGACTCGGCCTACGTAAGCCAGGCCGGCCTTGAGCGCGCCCTGAAGCGCAACCCCGAATTCCTGTTCCTCGCCTTCACCCGGGCCGACGGGCGCGAGGTGCTCAGCGGCGGCGCGCCCGAGCTTAAGCGGTATTTCGGCTATGTGGACCTGGCCGGCGACGCCCAGTTCGTGAAAGCCTCCCGCGAAGGCCGCGCCGCGCTCGGCCAGTTCGAGATGATCTACGACATGCCGGTCTGCCGCCTGGTCTACCCCATAGGCGGCGGCTATTACGCCTTCGCCGCTGTCAACCTCAGGGACCTTTTCGTAAAGCTGCGCTCGCAGCGCCTTGGCGCCACCGGCGGGCTGATGCTGTCGGACGCCACGGGCAACGCCCTGGCCCTGTCAGGGTCTTTCGAGCGGTTCAACAGCAGCGAGGTCCGCGACATCCTCAAGCGGGGATCTGTCTTTGAGATAGACGGCAGGTACGGGACCTATCTCGGCGCCGCCTCCCCGGTACGCGGCTTCGACCTTTTTGTGGTGGCCCTTGAAAACCGGGACGAAGCTTTTTCCTCGGTGAACCGCATCACCTGGCTGATGGCTTTTTTCCTCCTGGCCGTGGCCACGGCTTTTTATTTCGCCGCGCTGCTCTTCACGCGCAGGCTGGCCGGGCCGGTGGCGGCGCTGATGAACGGCGCCGGGCGGGTGTCGGCGGGTGAGTTCAAGGTCCCGGTGAGCGAGGCGACTGAGTTCTCTGAACTTTCCGCGCTGCTGCGCGCTTTCAACTCCATGATGCGCGAGGTGGACCGCTACCACGGTATACAGGTGGAGAAGGTTTTTGAGGAGAAGCAGAAGCTGGAACTGCTGGTAAGCCTGATACACGACGCTATTATCCTGGCCGATATGCGCGGCGAACTGCTTTATGCCAACGCCGCCGCCAAGGCCCTGCTGGGCGCTGAGACCGCCGGCCCAGGCGAGAATGAGCCGCTCCGGCGCAAGATTTCCGCGCTAGTGAGCAAGAAAGCCATGTCAAAGAGCGGGGTGGTGGAGCTGGAACTGGGCCGGGAAAAGAAATTCTACCGCGCCAGCATACAGACGCTCTCGGCCAAAACACAGAACCCGGCTATCTTCATGGTGCTCCGGGATATCACGCTTGAAAGAAAGATCCAGCAGATGAAAGAGGACTTCTTCCATTCCGTCGCGCACGACCTGCGCGCCCCGCTGCTTACCATGCAGGGCTATATAAAGCTGCTTGAAAAGGAATTCCCGCCGGAGGCCAGGCAGTCGGGCTACGTGAGGAACGTGAAGGATTCCAGCGACAGGCTTTTCAAGCTGCTGGAGAATATCCTGGACATCTCCCGCATGGAGGCCGGCCAGCTGAGGCCGGACCTTAAGCCGGTTAACGCGGCGGAGTTCTTTTCTTCCGCGGCCGAGAGCTTCAGGGCGCTTTTCGAAGAGAAAGGCGTGGCGCTCTCTGTTGAAACCCGGGGGGCCGGGAAAACGGAGTTTCCCGCCGATTCTTCGCTGCTGCGCAGGGTTATAGAGAACCTCCTTTCCAACGCCTGGAAATTCACCCCTGAAGGGGGGGAGGTCACCGCTTCGGTCCGGGAGGAGAACGGCGGCCTGCTTTTCACCGTAGCGGATACCGGCCCCGGCATACCGCCGGACCAGCTGGAGGCGGTTTTTGAGAAGTATAAGCAGCTTAAATCAGGCGGGGGCGAGTCCGGCTTCGGCCTGGGCCTCGCTATCTCAAAGAAAATAGCGGAGCTGCACGGCGGGAAGATCTGGGCGGAAGCCGGGCGGACGGGGGGGAGTCTTTTCTCGCTCCTCATTCCGCGTAATCTATGAGCGGGCGGTAAAATCCAAATTCGGGGGCACTTATGCAACAGACCACAAAAAACAAGAGTTCCAAGACCATCTATATAACTGCCGGCGTATTTTCCCTGGTTTGGATAATACTTACCCAGGCGGTAGGAATCACGGAATCCTTTGATAATAAGTGGAGCGACGTAAGGCTTGTTTTCCCCAGGTACATGGCCGAGATCTATGGCAGGAGCGATGATTACACTTTCCTTTTCGGGAAATACATAAACAAGCCGGCGGACCCGCAGATCACCATTACCGCGATAGACGACCATACCGTGGGCAAATACGGCTTCCCTTTCAAGAGGAAGTATTACGGCCAGCTGATAGATAAGCTCAATAAGCTGGGCGTTAAATCCATCGGCATGGATGTGATGTTCTTCGAGCCTGATAAAGACGACCTTTCCAACGACGCGCGTTTCCTGTCCTCAGTAGCGAAGGCAGGGAACGTGGTTAACCTTTTCGCTATTAACAAAGAGACGCTTAGCGTTAAAACGCCCCTCCCCGGGCTCGGTTCGCGCAGCGCCTATATGGCCTACCCCAATTCGGACATAAGCCTGGATGATGACGGCCATGCGCGGCGTTTTTACCTTTTTTACCCCGGCCTTGACGAGAATTTCGACGGCGTTTCGGAAAAAACGCTGAACTACGGCAATCTGGACCTTGGCAAACTCAGGTGCAGTCCCTACTGCGACGACGTTAAGGTCGCTTCGTTGGGAATGGCGACTTATGCTGTCGCTACCAGCACGCCGCTGTATGATTATCACAAAATTTACGGGTCTTCCCCGATCATGCTGAACTACCGTTACCCGGTTTTCAGGCAGGCTCATCCCGGCTGGGAAAAACCCTCCGGAGCTACCATAGATTCCACGTTCCGCCAGATCTCGGTCGCGGATATCATTGAAGACACGCTTGCCCCGGAAGAAAAGGAGAGCCTTAAAGGGGGGATAACGCTGGTAGGGTCGACGGCGCTGGGAACTTACGACCATTTCCCCGCTCCGTTCTCTACCCTGTTTCCCGGAGTGGAGATCCACGCCACCTGCATAGACAATATCAAGCACGACGACCCGCTTATGGATATAGGGGGGGGGTACCTGACCCTGGCCATCCTGCTGCTGCCCTGGCTCGCCGTGTACCTGCGCAAATTCTCTATTAAAGTGATGGTGTCCGTTTCCGCCGTTACAGCGGCCGTATTGCTTGTCGGCGATTATGCGCTGCTGTGTAACCAGTACACATTGCCTTTCATTGCGATGATGCTGTCGTTCCTGATCCCTTCGGTTTATGTGATCGTGGATAAAGGCCTGAGCGAGGGCCGCGAGAAGAAGTGGATAAAGAGCACCTTCGGACAGTACCTGTCGCCCAAGGTGGTGGAGCTTATCACCAAGGACCCGTCCAAGCTGTCCCTCGGCGGCGAGAAGCGCGATATGACGGCTTTTTTCCTGGACCTGGCCGGCTTCACGACCATGTCCGAAAAGCTGTCGCCCGAAGAGCTGACCGCGATGCTCGTGGAGTACCTGTCCGCCTTCACCGACGTCATCCTCAAGTACGACGGGACGGTGGACAAGTACATCGGCGACTGCGTCGTGGCCTTCTGGAACGCCCCGCTGGACCAGGCTGACCACCGCAAGTTGGGCGTGCTGGCGGCCATAGACTGCCAGAAAGCTATGACGCGCCTCAACGTGTCGCTTACGCAATTCACGATAAAGCCGAAATGCCGCGTGGGCGTGAACTCCGGCCCGATGGTCGTGGGCAACATGGGCTCCAGGTCCCGCCTCTCCTACACCGTGATGGGCGATTCGGTGAACATGGCCTCCCGCATGGAGGGCGCCAATAAGTACTTCCACTCCAAGATCATGACCAGCGAGGCGACCTTCGGGGACCTGAAGGACCTTTTCGACTACCGCTACCTCGGCAGCATCAGGGTGGTGGGCAAGGCCATCCCGACGAAGGTTTACGAACCCTTCGCCCCTAAAGGCGAAGCCGCGCCGGAGGAGAAGACCATGCTCGCGCATTACGCCGCCGGCATCGAGAAGTTCTATAAGGGCGATTACGCCGGCTCGCTGCCTGACTTTAAGGCCGCACTGGCGGCCGCCCCCGGGGACGGCCCCTCGCAGTTCTATATAGACAACGCCGAAAAGTTCGCCAAGGAACCGATCAAGGATTGGGACCAGTCGTTCAACCTCACGGAGAAAGGCTGAGGCCTTCTGATGATAATATTCTGGCGCCTTCTGCTCTCGCACCTGCTTGCCGACTTCACGCTGCAGTTCGACATAGTCAACCGCATAAAGCGCGAGCATATGTGGGGGATGCTGATCCACTGCCTGACCCACTTCGTGGTGTCGGCGGCCCTGACCTGGCATTACCTTCCCGACATCTGGTTCAGCATAGGGCCGCTGGGCGTGAACGGCTGGTGGGCGCTGGCGCTGATGCTGGCGGCGCATTTCGCTGTGGACGAGCTGCGCCTCTACAGCATGAAAACCCTGCACTACAGGGACAACACGGTCAGCTTCCTGGCGGACCAGCTGCTGCATTTCTACGTGCTGTTCCTTATCTCTCCGATAGTCATCCCGGAGCCCGGCCTGCTGCTGGGCGAGAAATGGGCCGCCATCGCCTGCATGCTGGTGCTGGTCACGCATTTCACCTCCGTGCTGATCTACTTCGTGGAAAAGGACCTCTTCGGAAAGGCTTTCCCGCACTTCGACGAGCAGTACTTCCTTATCTTCGAGCGCGTGGTGCTCTGGGCCTTTTTCTTCGCGGCCGGCTACTGGTGGATACCTTTCGCCCTGGCCTGGATCTTCCAGCTTTTCTACCTGAGGCGGAAGCGGATCCTGGATATGTCCCGGGTCAATGTCTGGCTGAGCGTGGCAATAACGATCGTGCTGGGCATGTGGACCAGGTTCGCTTATTACGGCTACCTGTGAAGCAGGGCTGAGAAGACGGCATGCTGGAAGAAATTGAGAAATTGACGCTGGAAGAGGCAGTTTTTACTTTTATAGACGTGGAAACCACCGGGCTTTCGCCGCGGGCCGCGCGCGTCTGCGAGGTGGCCGCCATAAGTTTCCGCGGGGCGGACCGCGTCGGCACGCTGGCGGAACTGATAAACCCGGGCATGCCGATCCCGGCCGAAGTCTCGCGCATACACGGCATCACCGATTCCATGGTGAAGGACAGCCCCGGCTTCGGCGGGGTGGCCCCCCGCCTTCTTGCCATGCTGGAGAACTCCGTCCTGGTGGCGCATAACGCCGAGTTCGACCTGGGCTTCCTGCGGGCGGAGTGCGAGCGCGTGGGGCTGAGGTTCCCGAAGCTTTTCGTGGTGGACACGCTGGCCATAGCCAGGAAGAACTGGAAGTTCCGGAGCAACCGGCTCGGCAACATAGCCGCCGAGCTTAATTTCTCGAACGAGAACTGGCACCGCGCCCTGAGCGACGTGGAGATGACCAGGAAGATCTTCGGGCATTTTATTTCCGCCTTTAAAAGCGGCGGGATTTCCACGGTGGGCGGCTTGCTCGAAAAATGCGGCGGGGCGGCGAGATGAATTGTTAAATTATACTGGGGGACCTAACTATGGCGATAAAAGTCGGCGGAGAAGCTCTTGCGATCGAGGACGTGGTCAAGGTCGCGCGCCACGGCGAGAAAGTGAAGCTGAGTCCCGAGGCCGTGTCGCGCATCAGGAAATGCCGGGCCATGCTCGAGAAAAAGATCCTGGCCCACGAGATAATGTACGGCGTCAACACCGGCATAGGCGAATTTTCGGAGATGGTGCTCAACGACGAGCAGGTCAAGCAGTTCCAGCGCTACCTGATCTACAACCACGCCGCGGGAATAGGCAAACCTTGCCCCATAGAGCATGTGCGCGCGGCGATGCTGCTCCGCATAAGCGTCCACAGCCGGGGGCATTCGGGCTGCCGGCCGGAAATAACCCAGACCTACGTGGACATGCTGAACAAGGGCGTTACCCCGGTGGTTTGCGAGAAGGGCAGCGTGGGCGCCTGCGGAGACCTGGCCCCCATGAGCCAACTGGCCCTGTCGCTGATGGGCGAAGGGGAAAGCTTCTACCTGGGCAAGCGCATACCCACCAAAGCGGCCATGGAGAAGGCGGGCATACCTGTCCCCGGGCTGGAAGCGCGCGACGGCCTTGCCGCCATAAACGGCTCCAACATGCTCACGGGCATGGGCTGCCTAGAGATCCACGACGCCGAGCGCTGGGTGGCGCAGGCCGAGATAACGGCGGCCATGTCCCTAGAGGCGCTTATGGCCAACATGAAGCCGTATGACACCCGCCTTCACGAGCTCAGGGGCTTTAAAGGCGCCATAACCTCAGCCGCAAATATCCGCGCCGTCGTGGCGGGCTCCGACCTTGTCACCGGGAGGCTGAAGGTGAAAGTGCAGGACGCGTATTCCATGCGCTCTACGCCCCAGGTGATAGGAGCTTTCAGGGACCACCTCGCTTTCGCCCGAAAACAGTTCGAAATAGAGATCAACGGCGTCTGCGACAATCCTATTTTCCTTCCGGACAGCGACACGGTGCTCACCGGCGCCAATTTTCAGGGCACGCCCGTCAGCATGCCCCTTGATATGGTGGGAACCGGCGTCACCATGGTGAGCGTGCTGTCCGAAAGACGCCTGAACCGCCTGCTGAACCCGGCCTTAAGCGTGGGGCTGCCGGCGTTCCTGACCAAAGGCGCGGGGATGTATTCCGGGCTGATGCTCAGCCAGTATACCGCGGACATGCTGATCGTAGAGCAGCGCATCCTCAGCGCGCCCTCCTGCATTCAGTCCATCCCCGCCGCCGCCGACCAGGAAGATTTTGTAAGCATGGGAATGAACGCGGCGCTTAAAACCCGGCAGATACTGGATAACGCCAACAGCGTCCTGGGTATAGAGATGATAGCTGCGGCGCAGGCCGTTGATTTTCGGAGCTTCACCGTCGGAAAAGGCACGCGCGCGGCCCATGCCGCTATCCGCAAAGTGGTCAAGCACCTGGAAGAAGACCGCCCGCTTTTTACGGACCATAACGCCATGTCCGAGGCCGTTAGAAAGTGCGAGGTCCTGGACGCCGTCCAGGGCGAGATCGGCGAGCTTACGGGGTCCTGGTAGCCGGCGGGGGATATAATTATGGCTTCATCGAAAGCGAACGATCTGATCATACGCGCGGCGCGCGGGAACAAGCTCTCCTGCAAGGGCTGGCAGCAGGAGGCGGCGCTGCGCATGCTGATGAATAATCTGGACCCGGAGGTGGCCGAGCGCCCGGAGGACCTGATAGTTTACGGCGGGCGCGGCAAGGCCGCCCGCAACTGGGACTGCTATCACGCCATCGTGGCCTCGCTGCGCGGGCTGGAGAACGACGAGACCCTGCTGGTGCAGTCCGGCAAGCCCGTCGGCATCCTGCGCACGCACGAGCATTCCCCGCGCGGGATAATCGCCAACTCCAACCTGGTGGGCAACTGGGCCAACTGGGAGGTTTTCGACGAGCTGGAGAAGAAAGGCCTGATGATGTACGGCCAGATGACGGCCGGCTCCTGGATCTACATCGGCACGCAGGGCATACTCCAGGGCACCTATGAAACCTTCTCAGCCTGCGCCCGGAAGCATTTCAGAAGCGACCTGTCCGGCAAGCTCACCGTTACCGGCGGGCTGGGCGGCATGGGCGGCGCGCAGCCCCTGGCCGTAACCATGAACGGCGGCGTGGCCATAGTGGTGGAAGTCGACGAGACCCGCATACAGAAGCGCCTCGCCACCGGCTACGTGGACACGATGGCCCGCAGCCTGGACGAGGCGCTGATCATGGCGGGGAAAGCCATGAAGGCCAAAGAGCCGCTTTCCATAGGGCTGCTGGGCAACTGCGCCGAGGTGCTGCCCGAGATGGCGCGCCGCGGCGTGAAGATAGACGTGCTGACCGACCAGACCTCGGCGCACGACCCGCTGAAAGGCTATATCCCCAAAGGCTACAGCGTGAAGGAAGCTGACGCCCTGCGCCTTAAAGACCCGAAGAAATACCTGAAGCTTTCCATGGAGTCCATCGCCATACACGTCGAGGCCATGCTGAAGCTGCAGAAGGCCGGCGCCGTAACCTTCGACTACGGCAACAATATCCGGACCATGGCCTTCAAGCAGGGCGTTAAAAAGGCCTACGACTTTCCCGGCTTCGTCCCCGCCTATATCCGCGACCTGTTCTGCGAGGGCAAGGGGCCTTTCCGCTGGGCCGCGCTTTCAGGCGACCCGAAAGATATCGCTGTCACTGATAAACTGGTCCTCGACCTGTTCCCGAAAGACGAACATCTGCGCCGCTGGATGGACATGGCCACTAAGAAGGTCAAGTTCCAGGGGCTGCCTTCGCGCATCTGCTGGCTGGGCTACGGCGAGCGGCACATCATGGGCATGCGGATAAACGACCTCGTTAAAAAGGGGAAGATCTCCGCCCCTATCGTTATAGGCCGCGACCATCTGGACTCCGGTTCGGTGGCCAGCCCCTTCCGCGAGACGGAATCCATGAAGGACGGCTCGGACGCCATTGCCGACTGGCCCATACTGAACGCTTTGATAAACACCGCCTCCGGGGCCAGCTGGGTTTCTTTCCACCACGGCGGCGGGGTCGGCATGGGCTATTCCCTGCACGCCGGGCAGGTGACCGTGGCCGACGGCACGAAAGAGATGGGGCGGCGCCTGGAGCGCGTGCTCACCAACGACCCGGCCATGGGCGTGCTGCGCCACGCCGACGCCGGCTATAAGCTCGCCGCGGATTTCGCCAAAAAGAAAGGCGTTAAGATACCTATGTTGGGGGGGAAATGAAAAGAATAATAATGCTGCTGCTGACCTCCGCGTTCCTTGCCGGCTGCGGCGCCCCGGTAAAGACCGTTATCCGCGGAGAGGTCGACCCGTCCGGGCGCGTGGCCGTAATGCCTTTCAGCGGGAAAGACGAGGACACCGGCCTCTCTCTTTCGGAGGCGTTCACTACTTACCTGATGGATGCGGGCTTTGACGTGATAGAGAGGGCGCAGCTGGAAAAAGTGCTCGGAGAGCAGAAGGTGTCGCTTTCGGGGGCGATGGATGCGCAGGCCATGGTCCAGGCCGGCAAACTGGCCGGAGTCGGCGTAATTGTCACCGGTTCATACCGCGTGCGCCGTGAAGAGACCCGCACCGTCACCCACCAGCCGATGCAGCCGCGGCCCATGCCGCAGGGGCCGGGCAAACGGATGCAGCCTGGCCGCCCGGGCCCAGGAAAAGGCCCCGGGCAGGGCCCCGGAGGCCCTGCCCAGACGCGCATAGACAGCAATACGGTTTTCAGCGGGCTGACCGTTAAGTTCGTGGATGTGAACTCCGGGCGCGTCCTGCTCAGCTGCTCGACCCAGAAGGATTATGACGCGGATTCGGTCAACAAGGCGCTGTCGGCCATGGCTGTATCAATAAGGAAAAAACTGAAGAAGTAAAAAGGAGGAAGATAATGGCTTCTGAATTCAGCTTTGACGTGGTTTCGAAGGTGGAGTATACCGTGGTGGACGAGGCTATCGCCATCGCCATGAAGGAGGTCGTGAACCGCTACGACTTCAAGGGTTCCAACTCGGAGATCAACTTCGATAAAAAGGCCAACCTCATAATGCTGCAGTCCAGCGACGCGTACAAGGTGAAGGCCCTTTACGACGTGCTGCTCATGAAGATCTCCAAGCGCGGCCTGCCGGTGAAGAATTTCGAGGCGCAGAAGATAGAGAGCGCGCTGGGCGGGACGGCCAAGCAGGCCGTGAAAGTGCAGCAGGGCATACCGCAGGAGAAAGCCAAAGAGATTGTGCGGGCCATTAAAGACCAGAAACTGAAGGCCAACACCGCGATCCAGGGCGACGCCCTGCGCGTCACTTCCAAGTCCAAGGACGAGCTGCAGAACGTGATGACCCTCCTGCGCGCCGGCGACTACGGAATAACCCTGCAGTTCGAGAATTTTAGATAAAGCGGGGATTTCACCGCGGAGGCGCAGAGGTCGCAGAGTTAAGAGAGATGAGTTTTTTTGTATCACTACAAAATAAATAAAAACTTATCTCACATCTTCTCCATAAATCCTTCTCTGCGACCTCTGCGCCTCTGCGGTGAATTCTGGTGGTACGCCCGAAGGGCGATAATTTATGGCAACACTATTTACTAACATCAAGCAGCTCGTGACCTTTGCCGGGGACAAAGCGCCCCGCGCCGGCGCGGCCATGCGCGAGATCGGGCTGGTGAAGAACGCCGCGGTGCTGGTGGACGGCGGCGTCATAGAGGCCGCCGGGCCTTGGGCCGCGGTCTCCCGCCACCGCCTCGCAAAAAAAGCCAGGAAAGTGGAGGTAGGCGGCGTCTGCCTGCCCGGTTTCGTGGACAGCCACACCCACGCGGTTTTCGCCGAGTCCCGCCTTAAGGATTTTTCGATGCGCACCGCCGGAGCCACCTACCAGGAGATAAAAGCCGCCGGCGGGGGGATACTTTCAAGCATAGGCGCGGTGCGCACGCAGCCGCAGCGCGCCATGGCCGAGCAGCTCGCCATGCGGGCCACCGGCTTTATCGAATGCGGCACCACCACCGCCGAAGTGAAAAGCGGCTACGGCTTAAGCCTCGAGTCCGAGCTGAAAATGCTGCGGGCCGTGCAGGAGGCCGCAAAGCTTACGCCGCTTGAAATGCTGCCCACGCTGCTGGCCGCGCACGGCGTGCCGCCGGAGTTCAACGGCGAGACGCAGAAATACCTGGATCATGTCACCGCCGAGATACTGCCGGCCGTCGCGGCCGGGAAGCTGGCTGTTTTCGCGGACATCTTCTGCGAGAAGGGCTATTTCACGCCCGAGCAGACCACCGCCTACCTGAAAGAGGCCGCGCGCCTGGGGCTGAGGCCCAAGGTCCACTCCGAACAGCTCTGCAACTACGGCGGCACGCGGGCCGGGATAGCGGCCGGGGCGATAAGCGCCGACCACGCCGACCATGTCTACGCCGAGGATATCGCCGCCATGCGCGACGCGGGAACCATAGCCGCGCTGCTGCCGGCTTCCAATTACTACCTCGGCCTTGCAAAATACCCGCCCGCCCGCGAGCTGATAGCCGCGGGGGTGCCGGTGGCGCTGGCCACGGACTTCAACCCCGGGACCTGCCCCTGCTGGAATATGCAGTTCGTCCTGTCGGCGGCCTGCACCCATTGCGGCATGACGCCCGAGGAAGCCCTCTGCGCCGCCACAGTGAACGGGGCCTGGGCGCTGGACATCGGCGACAGGGTCGGGTGCGTGATCCCCGGCATGCAGGCGGACCTTTCCTTCTTCGAGGCGGACGATTACCGGGAGCTGTGCTATTACTTCGGCGCCAACCAGTGCGTAATGACGGTTAAGAAGGGAACAATTATTTATTCGCGTTAGAAACGGGAACTTTAATGAAAATCATCCTGTTCGACATCGACGGCACCCTGATAAAAGCCGGGGGCGCGGGCGCGCGCGCGCTTAATCACGCCGTAGAGGCCATGACCGGCCACCCGGAGGCCTGCAAGAACATCATCTGGCAGGGCGCTACTGATAAGACTAATTTTCAGAACGCCTTTGAGGCCGGTTCGGGACGCAAGCCCAACAAAAAAGAAATAGCCGCGCTCACGCAGAAATACGTCGACCGCCTGCCGGTCGAGGTGCTGGCCTCGGTCAAGGCTAAAAAATATTTAAAGGTCAAAGGCGTGGAAAAGTTTCTGATAAAATTGTCGGGCCGCAAGGACGTGATGGTCGGCCTTGGCACCGGCAACCTGAAGGACGGGGCCTTTATAAAGCTGGAGCCGTCGGGGCTGCTGAAGCATTTCGCCTTCGGCGGCTACGGCTGCGACTCCCACCACAGGAGCGAAGTCCTGGAAAAGGCGGTCGAGCGGGCCGCCAAGATAGCCTGCGTGAAAATAAAGCCGGGCGAGGTCTTTGTGATAGGCGACACTCACCGCGACGTCGAGGCCGCAAAGGAAGCAGGCTACCACAGCGGCGCGGTGCTGGACGGCTTCGGCGACCCGCAGCTGGTAATGCGCTCCAACCCGGAGCTGATGGCGAAAGATTTTTCGAACCTGAAGCCCTGGCTTATCTGGCTGGGCCTGGTGAAAGACCCGAAAGGCGTGCGCCGCGGCACCTATATCTGCCCGGACTCGCCCATAGAGCACGCCCATTACGGCCGCACCGGCATGGACCTGCGCGACATAGAAACAGGCATGAAGAAGCTGAGGGAAGCAAAAAAGAAGATAACCGGATGAACATCAAAGACACCCTGACTTACGGCGACATAGCCGAGATCCCGGCGCTGCTGGAGAAATTCTCCGCGCGCTCCGGCGCGCTTAAAAAACTGGCGCTCCGCTCCAAAGACAAGGCCGTCTACCTCGTCGGGCGCGGCTCTTCGGGTACGGCCACGCTGTTCGCCAAGTATATCTGGGAGGCTTACGCCGGAACCATTACCAATTTTATACATCCGCATTCTATTTTCGAGGCCAGGAAGCCCCTTAATTTCAAAGGCCAGTCCGTCTGGGCTTTTTCGCAGTCGGGTCGCAGCCAGGACATAACCGCCTGCCTGGAGAAGCTGGTGAAATGGGGGGCCAGAGGGGTGGCCGTCACCAACGAGGCCGACCTGAAGAACAACCCGCTGGCGCGCCTGGCCGGGCGGCATATACTGCTTTCGCATTCGAAAGAAGTGCCGGTGGCCGCCACCAAAAGCTTCGAGCTGCAGCTCTGGGCCGTGCTCTGGACCGCGCAGACCTGGAGCCGCTGTTTCTCACCGAAAGATTTTAAGGATACGATAGCCGCCGCCCGGGCGGCCATTTCCGACGATTACGGCGGTGAGGAACTTCTGAAGAAAATAAAGAACGCGCCCATGCTGGGCTTCGTCGGGCGCGGGCCTTATAACGCCGTGGCGGAGGACTCCGCCCTTAAGTTCAGGGAGATGGCCAAGTCCCACGCGCTGGGCTACTCCGCCGCCGAGTTCCTGCACGGCCCCGTGGGCGCTTATACCGCCAAAGACCTGGTGTTCCTGTTCACGCCTGCTGATAAACTGCCGGAAGATATTCTTAAAGTGAAAAAAGCCCTGGACGAGCGCGGCACGCCCTACGAAGTGGTGCGGCCGGGCAGGCTCAAGTTCCCTTTCAGCTGCGTCACCGTGGACATCCGCATGAAAATGCTGGCCCTGCGCCTCGCCCTCTCCAAAGGCCTGAACCCCGACAACCCCAAAGGCCTGAACAAAGTCACCCAGACTTTTTAGCCGAGCCAGAGCTCGCGCAGGTAATCCTCGTCGCGCCGCACGCCTTTTGCCAGCTCGCGGGCTTTGTCTATGATCAGCTTAATTTCCGGGACGCTGTAGCTCCCTTCCGGCGGCAGCCCGGCCTTTATGGCGAGCCGCACCGTAACTTCCCGCGGCAGTTTAAATACTTCTAATATTTTGCCTATCTCGCCGCCTGGCAGACAAAGGGCCGTCAGGTTCAGCCACGCCCAGAAATCAGATGGGTTCGCTTTAAGCGCCGCTTCCAGGTGGGCCCGCGCCTCTTTCGCCTTGCCGCAGGCGGCCAGAGCTTCGGAAAGCCAGATCCTGGCCTCGTTATCGTCCGGCCGCACGACGAGGGCATTTTTAAGGGCGGCGACAGCTTCCTCTTTTATCCCCAGTTTGAACAGGGCCGCGCCGAGCCAGCACCAGGCCAGCGGGTGTCCCGCCGCGGCACCGGCTTTCAGCTTTTTCGCGGCTTCAGCGTAGCGCCCCAGCCAGAGCAGCAGTTCTCCTTCCCAGACGCCCATGGAGACTTTGTGGTACTTCGCGGCCTTCCCGAGCGCGGCGAAGGCCGCGGCGCTTTTCGCGGCGCATAACAAGGTCTCGGCCAGGCGCCCGGCGGCCTGTTCGTTATCCGGCTCTTCACGAAGTATCCGGGAAAATATCTTTTCCGCTTCGGCAAAGTGGCGGAGATTCAGGGCGGTTTCGGCTATTTTGAAATACAGCCAGATGCGCCGCCTGAAGGCCTCACGGTTTTCGGCATTGAAGCCTGCCATAAGGCGCGCCAGGGCGGCCGCGTCGTCTATTCCGCAGGCGCTTTTCAGTATAAAAAGATAGGCAGGGCGGGGGGAAGTCCCGGCGCTGGGCCGGTACCGCTCCAGGGCCGCCAGCAGCCTGCCGAGCAGCGCTTTGTCGTGTATCCTGTACCAGGGGTTGGCGAGCTCGATTTTCTGGACGGTGGTAAGGCCGCCGCCCTCCAGCTTTTCCAGCGCACCGAAGGCCAGAGGAAACTTTCCGGTGACGGCCGCCGCCGTGAAAACCTGGAAAAGGCAGCCGGGCAGAGCCTTTGCTTTTTTCAGATATACCGAGAAAATGGCGAAGGCCCGCCGCGTATCGCCGCCTGCCAGGGCAAGCTCAGCCTGCCTGTAAAGGAGGTCATTGATGGAATAGGAGCCGCTGTGCGCCCCGGGCACGAAAAACACGCTGTCGGCCTTCGTGCGGTTTATAAAGGCGCGTATTAGGCCGGACTTGGAACTTTTAGCCATAACGGCGGCTCAATTCTTTATTATCCTGCGGCGCAGCGCTTGTATCCTGGCCAGGAAAACTTCGGTGTCAAAAGGTTTTGTCAGGTAGTCGTCCGCCCCCGATTCATAGCCCGCCACCTGGTCTTCGGCAAGCTGCCTTATGGTCAGCATCAGTACCGGCAGCCCCTTATAAACCTCGTCGTTACGGATGTTCTTCAGCAGGCCGAAGCCGTCCAGCTCCGGCATGTTTATGTCGGTGACTACCATGTCGGCGCCCTCGCGCTGCAGCCGCTCCCAGGCGAGGCGCCCGTTCGGCTCAGGCATGGGGGTGTGCCCCGCGTCCTTAAGGATCTCCGTAATAAGCATCCTGAAATTATCGTCGTCTTCGGCTACTAATATGCGCATATGTTATCCCTTCCTGCTTTCGGTGAACATGTAGCCGGAGCCGTAAACGGTTTTAATGCTCTTGCCGCAGGGGCCCAGTTTCTTCCTCAAAGATTCGATATGCTTGTCCACGCATTCCGGGTTCACGTCGGCGGCTCCCTTCCCCCAGAGCTTTTCAAGGATGCTTTCGCGGGAGACTACCCGTTTTTCACTGCCCACCAGCACCGAGAGTATTTCAAATTCTTTCTGCGTCAGGTTCGTGAGCTCCGTGTATTTGCCCGGCGCGGCCTCTATCCTGACCGAGCGCCTGCCGCGGTCTATTTCCATGTTCCCGCTGCTTGACGCCAATTTGGACATCGTCTGGGCTATGGCGGGCGTCAGCCTGCGTATATGGGCTTTTAATTTCGCTACCAGTATTCTTTCGTCCAGGTTCTTGAACACAAAGTCGTCGGCCCCGGCCTCCAGGAACCTGGCTATCTGCGGATTGGAGATGTTCTCGGCGGCGGCGAAAGCCAGGACCGCCACCGGCTTTCTTGTCTTGATGATCTCCTGCAGGTCTTCAGGGGTTTTGCAGAGCGGGGTGCCGACCTCCACAAGGTAAACTTCGGCGCAGCCGGCGTCCGCGCAGGGGGCGTTCAGGGAATCGCAGGCATTAACTTCCCAGCCCTCATGTTTAAAGGCGCTTTGCCAGCGGTTTATCACCGTCTGGTCCGGAGTTGTTATACAAAAGATCAGGTCGTTCATAGGCGCAAAACACGAAATACTATTATGGCAAAGTTTGCGCTTATGGTCTATCAAAATCCCGGAAAAGCCGGTGCGGGGGGCGGCTTCGTGATTTCTTCGGGATTAACGCCTCCTCCGGCCCTATACTATTACTATTATAAGGCCGGATTATGATTTTAATAATAAAAGCGGTAGAAAAAAGACAGGCGGGCAGGATGTTTTACCCGCTTTCAATTCTTTTTCTCTGCGCCGCGGCCGCCGTACCAGCCGCGGCGGTTATCTCTTCGGGCAGCGACTACCAGATCGAATCCTCGGTGCAGGACAACGGGGGCGGTCTTGTCCTGTCCGGCGGGGGCTACGACTCAAAGGGCTCTGTCGGGCAGATCCTGGCAGCCGAAGGCGCCGGGGCCTCAGTCTCAGGCGCTTATGTCAACCGCGCCGGTTTCTACAACCCGCCGCACCTCACCTTCCAGAAGGGGCTGCCCGCGGTAATAACGTTCAACTCCGGCTCGGCCAGCCTTACCCTGCCCCCGGGGGCCGTGGATAAAGATACTTTCGATATCACCCTGAACAAGGACCCTGTTTCCAATCCCACCTTTGTCGACCCGTCCGTCATAAATTCCGCCAACAACAAAATGGAGCGCAACGAGGGGGCCTGGGCCCGCCTGTTCCCGGAGAATATTACCGAGATGTTCCTTTTTGACGACCAGGACGTGTGGGCGCGCCCGTTCGCCAAAAGCGGGACCATTTCCATGCGCTATAAAGACGACAACGACGACGGGGTCCTAGACGCCTCAAATCCCCCCGTAAGGGTCGATTCCATTAAAACCTGGGCGCTGGATGAATCGCTTGCCATGTGGGCCAAGCTCCCCGCCTCCTCGTTCGACCGGGTCTCAAGGACGATAACGGTGCCTTTTATGGGCCCCGGCGTCTACGCGATGCTGGGCACTGTGGACGAGTCTGTAAAAGACACCTACGCCTTCCCCGTTCCCTTCAGGCCTAACGGCCAACTGGCCGGCTCAGGGGCGGGAGAGTCCGGCACCGAAGCCGCCGGCATCACTTTCACGAACGTCCCCCAGACAGGGGATATAGAAATATACACCCTCGACGGCCGCCTTGTGCGGAAGCTTGCCATCCCGGCCGGCCTTACTATCCCCAAACTTAAATGGGATGTTCGGACCGTCGGGGGGGGAAGGGCCGCCAGCGGCGTCTATCTGTGGCGCGTGGTTTCCGGCTCGAACTCGAAAACCGGCAAGCTGATGGTGATCTGGTAATTTAGTCGGTATTGGATAAGGAGGAAGTATGAACATTAAAAAAATCGTAACCGGCCTGCTGGCGGCGATGGCGCTGTCAGGGGCTTCTGCAGCCTACGCCGCGGATAACGGCACCGAGTTCGGCATTGAGGACGACCTCACCGTGCTTGGCTCGACCGGGACCTGGGCGGACCCGGACGTGGAGCTGAGAGGTTTCACCGTGTTCGGGCCGCTGGCCGGTCCGCAGGTGATAACCAGCACCAACGGCAATGTCGCGATACGCGGCAACCTGCAGGTGGACGCCACGTCCTACTTCGGCAGTTCCGTGACTATAGCCGGGCAGGCCATAATAGGCAGCAGCCTTAATGTATCCGGCTACGGCGTGTTCCAGAGCACCGTGGTGATGGGCGAGGGCAACCTGAAATACGGTGCAGGAGCAGCCGGGCAGGTGATGAAGAGCGCCGGTGACGGCTTCGTCTTCTGGGGCACGGACAACAGCGGCTCTGTCGGCGGCGGTGCTTACCGTATGCCTATCTGGGATAACACGGGCAACGCCTTTGTGAGCTCTCCGTTCCTTGGAAACAGCAACACTCCGACGAACATCACCATGCTGAGCGGTTCTTCGCTGACAATAAACGGACCGTTCGAATCGACCGGCCCGGTTAAACTCGGTAACGCCACAGCGGGTTTAGGTGATGTCACAATAGCCGGGGTTGCCGGCATAGGCGGCGCACTTAATGTCACCGGCGACGCGGACCTGAACGCCAGGCTGAACGTGGACAGCTTCTCCACCTTTGTCGCCAGCATGACGGCCCAGGGCGACACCCAGCTCGGAGACAACATAACCGACGCTCACGGCATAAACAAGGTTGCGGAGGCCGGCGTAGCGCTTTCAGTGGACGGCACCGGTACCGGCGGCGATTATGTGGCCAAGTTCTATTCCAATAACTCGCTGGCAGCCTGGATAAAGAAGAAATAAGCGGCGTTGGCACTTCCTTCTTGAAAGCCCGCCGGGAATAGGCCCGGCGGAAGGCTGAGAAGAGACAGTAAAACCAGGCAGCATATGAAAAAGGTCGAGACAGGCAAAATAATAGTGAACAAGCTCTTAACCGGGCTTGGCCGCGCTTTGTCTTTCTCCGCGATTTTGTTTCTGGCCTATGGCTTCCTGCCTATGGCACTCCATTCCGAAGTCCCCGTAAGATTCACCTACCAGGGCAATTTGCGCCAGGCGGGTTTCCTTGTCAACGGAAACCGGAATATGGTTTTCCGCATCTACGATTCCTCCACCAGCGGCACGGAACTTTGTCCCGGCCTTGTGCATAATAATGTGAGTATCTCCACCGGCGTTTTCCGGGTTGTGCTTGAGCCTGCAATAGCGGACTGGCAGACCGGCAGCCTGTGGCTGGAAATTGAGATCGCGGGCAACCGCCTATCCCCCAGGGAAGAGCTGACTTCCTCTCCTTACTCCATAAACAGCCTTATGTTCTCCGGCAAGCGTTATACTACCGCAGTTGTGGCGCCCTCCACTTCCGCAGTAGGCGACCTTTGGTACGACTCCTCGCTGAAAGCGGTCAACTTTTGGAACGGTACAGCCTGGATGACCACCTCTGGGGCCGGTCTGCCGGGAGCGCACGCGGCCACGCACAGCGGTTCCGGTATCGACCCGATAGTCTCTCTGGGCGCTCACGGCGTAACAGGCTACATAACGGTTTCTTCCTCCGTCAGCGCGGGCTGGCTGGCCGGCGACGGCGCCGGTGTTTACAACCTGGACGCCTCAAAAATAAGCTTTGGTTATCTTAATGGCGACAGGTTAGGCAACGTTATAGTTTCCACGCATATAATGGACGGCTCCATACTGAACCAGGACCTGGCCGACGGCTCGGTTACCCGGGAAAAGATCAACCAGTCCGGCTGCGCCGACGGGGAGTTCCTGCGGCTAAGCGGGGCGAGCTGGGTTTGCTTTGGAGGCCTCAACGGTCTTGAGACTGACCCCCTTTCCATACACAACCAGGGAACCCTGCAGGCCGGAACCACCTTCTATGTCTCCTCCGGCACGGTCAACGATTTTAATATCAGCAACTCACTTAAAGTAACGGGCACGGCCCAGCTCAAAGGCGCGCCCGGCCAGGCCGGACTTGCGGTAGCGGCCACCGGCAATGTCGGTATCGGGACAGTGAGTCCGACGCATAGCCTGCACGTGTCCGGCAACGCTATAGTGACCTCCAGTATGTCAATTTCCGGCGCCAACCTGAGCGGAACCACGCCCGTTTTTCAGGTGGAGGGCGGAACCCTGACGGTATTAGCCAACGGCAACGTAGGCATCGGGACGGAAAATCCGGCTGCTAAACTGGCCGTTACCGGCTCGGAAAGCTCCGGGCAATATATCGCGGTTTTCAATTCCGGCTCTAAAGTAGCCGCATGGTTAAGGAATAAATAGGGTTTCTAATCAGGCTGATATACATATTTATATATAATTATGAGTTAACGACCGGTAAAAGTATGGCTTCAGGCGTAAAAAATATCAGCTCAGGCAAAAAAGGCGCGGCACCCCGCGCCTCTTCCCGCTTTCCATTTTTCGCTTTTTTGCTGTCTTTCCTCTTTACCTTCACCTTTACCTCCACCTGCTTCTCTGAGACTGAATTGGGCTCCGAGGACGACCTGACCGTCCTGGGGACGAACGGCACCGTTGAGGACCCCGATACCGAAATAAAAGGCTTCACGATCTTCGGCTCCACCAATGTCCTGACGCACATCTCCACTGCCACCGGCAACGTCGTCATAAACGGCGCACTGGAGGTTTCCAGCGACGTCTACGTTGTGGGAAAATCAACCTTCGCCGGCAATGTCTACATAGTGGGCTTCTCCTCCGCCAACAAATACTACGGCGACGGTTCCTATCTGACCGGCGTGTCCACGGGCACGCTTAAGATAGGCGACGCCTACGGCGGCGGCAAAGTGTTCTGGGTGGACGCCAAAGGCAGGCAAGCGCTTATCTCCGCCACTGCCAACCAGAGCAGTTCTATCCAATGGGCGCCCACTATCGGGTTTATCGGCGCCGGTGTGGATGGTATAGGCGGGGGCAAGTCCAATACGGTTATGATAACCACCACCACAGGCCCGGGCAGCTATGCGGCGCGGCTGTGCGCGGATTACTCCACAACGGTGAACGGCGTGTATTATGACGACTGGTACCTGCCATCCAGGGACGAATTGACGCTGCTCTACGGGCAGAAGACTGTGGTGGGAGGGTTCGTTTCCGATTACTATTGGTCTTCTACCGAATATGTGCCGATCGACGCGTGGCTCGTGAGCTTCAATAACGGCAACGTGGCCGCCGGCACCAAGACTAACAGCACCTACGTCCGTTGCGTCCGCGCCGGCCCGGTTTCGGCATTCGATTATTTGCGGGACGCCGAGACAGTGCGCGACGGCGCTTACCGCAGCAGCACGCAGACCTTCACCGGTGGTAACACCTTTGAGATGGGCGTAACCGCCTCCTCGTTCACCGCCACCGCCCCCGCGCTTGGTGTCGACACGGCCAAGATAAGGTTTACCAATGACAACATAATCGTCTCCTCGGGCTCCACCGCGCAATACGGCGGCGTATTTGTATCCACCCATATCTACCTGCCCGCTGGCACTAAATATTACGGCGACGGTTCCGGCATAACCAACCTGACCGGCGGCGCCGACAGCCTGGGTTCGCATATCGCCACGATGACGCTGACCATGAACACGTTCAACCTGGTGAATGTGTCGTCCGTGAATTTCCTGAGCAATGTTTACCTTACTTCGGCCACGGCGGCTAACTACGGCGGGCTGTATGTCTCGACCCA
>JAUSCK010000107.1 GCA_030651035.1 Elusimicrobiota bacterium | reverse complement strand
ATGCCCGGCACGTCCTCTATCAGCAGGTGGCCCCGCGCGAGCAGCGAAACCATGGACCAGAGCACGGCCTCGGGCTTCCCGACGAACACCTTTTGAATATTCTCGAGCAGGATCTTTAGTTTTTCGTGTGTGCCGCTCATACTTGTAGTCCGTATAAGGCCTGTTTCCGTAAGCTTTTTCCTTAATTTCGCTCTTTCCGCTGATTAAAAATTTTTTGGAAAAAGTTCCCCTTCCCTTTATTTCATAATAATACAAAAAATCGGCGTATCTCCTTAAATTTTAAAAAAACCTCTGTGCCCGGTTGTCGCCGGGCGCGTAGGAGAGGGGAGGAGAGTTTGGCTCAATCGTCGGCCGGTGCGGGTTCTATGGTTTCGTAATCAACCCGCGGTCCAACTGGCATTGTTCGTCCGGCGGGCCGCAGGCGTGTTCATACAGCGACGCCTGCGCAGCCGGCCGGAATTAATGTGCCAGCTTTTTGGGCGGCGGCATCAGCAGCGTCCAGCGCCGCAGGAATTCGACGGGCGTCATTACCAGCATTTCCGAT
The DNA here is from genome assembly GCA_030651035.1 of Elusimicrobiota bacterium. Taxonomy (GTDB): domain Bacteria; phylum Elusimicrobiota; class Elusimicrobia; order Elusimicrobiales; family UBA9959; genus UBA9959. The sequence continues at coordinate 19,568 of JAUSCK010000107.1, read as the reverse complement.
TTGGCCGTCTGATGGGCATAGCCCTTGATACGGCACTGGCATAGCCTTTGCCCGCTTTCGGCTCGGTGCGGTAGAGCACCGTGTTGGCCTGCTCCGAGTAAGCCAGCCGCTTCTGCGAAAGCGCGGGCCGCGAACAATACCCGAGACCAGGTCCGGAAAACCCGCTCGCCAGTTCGGCGAGCGCCCGCTGATGTAGCGGGCGAGTTCTTCCAGGAAAGCAAATTCCCGGCGGCTTCCTGACTTAGGCCGCAGGCCCTGCGGACGCGCCTGGCTGGGCGCCGAACCACTGAGCCAGCCCGCCCGGGAATTAAAAAACGCCCTCCGACAAAAACCGGAGGGCGTTTTTATGGCGCAGCGCCGTTATTCTGACGCGTGCGATACGTCGTTTTTATCCGTCCAAAGCACCTGTCCGTTGGGATTTATGCTGAAAGTGGAGACATCCCGCGCCAGGGAGTTGGAGTTTTTGTAGAGTTTGTCGTCTGTGTCTAGCCATGCCACGTCGCCGGTGTCCGCGCTTATTAAAAAGGACCGCGCGTCACTGCCCAGCCGCTGGTCGTCTTTATACATGTCGTCGTCGGTGTCCGACCAGGCGACCGTCCCCTCAAACGACAGCTTGAAGGAGTTGGCGTCGCGGCCCAGGCGGCTGCTTTCCTTGTAGAGATCTCCGCTGGTGTCCTTCCAGACTATGATGCCGTTGTAGGGCGCGATCTCAAAGGACGAGGCGTTGCGGCCCAGTCTCTTTTCGTTATTGTACATGTCGCCGCCGGATTCGCTCCAGGCCACAATAGGGGAGAACACGCTTATTTTGTATGAGCGGGAAGCGTTGCGGCCAAGCCGGGTCTCGTTCAGGTACATGTCGCCGTCGGTAGCCACCCACGCGACGTCCCCGGAGCAGTTGGTTCTGAAGTCAGCGGCGCTCCGCCCAATGGACTTGCCATTGCTGTAGATGGTGCCCCACGAGTCTATACTGACGGACGCCTTGTTGCAATTGGGCCAGGTCATTTCCACCGGATGAGGCTGGCGGGCCTTTGCGGGTTGCGCCACCGCAGCGGGAACTTCTGCGCCGGCGGGTACCGCAACTACGATGTCCCCGATAAGGGAAGACGAAGCGGTTTCAAGGGAACTGAGCGCCTTGTCCGAAGCGAATGCGTTGCCCGCGAACGCCACCATGGCCGCTACTGCAAGTATCAATCTTGTCATTGTTGACTCCTTTTTTGGAAATACCCGGGAACATTTTCAATTGTGGTAATTCCTTACTGGATCCCGTCACAACTAGTATACAGTCTTGCCGTTATATTCTTAAAGGCCTAAGGCCTACAAATCCTTTGTATTTTGGCCTATATCCAATTAGGCCTTCCGGGTCACGGCTGTCCCAGGAAACTTTTGGTGAGGCGGCGGGCTGCCGGTTCGGGGTCCTGTCAGCCATGGGGCCCAAGTGGGGAAAAGGCTCCTGCTGCCTTTTTATTAGGAAAAAGCAAAGACGCCCGTTTTGAACAAGTGGAAGCATCGGGGTGCAGGCTACAGTACGCCTCACTAGATGCACAACTTGACGCATAGGGATTCAGTTTGCAGTACGCTTCGCTGGATTCGCAGCCCGGCGCATAGGGATTCTGATTGCAGTACGCCTCGCTTCCTCCGCAGGTGGAGGCATAGGGATTCAGTTTGCAGTACGCTTCGCTGGATTCGCAGCCCGACGCATAGGGGTTCTGGTTGCAATAGGCTTCCGATTTTTTTGTTGTGGGTTGTTTTACAGTGGCGCCGGGACTATTTTTTCTTACTCCAATGGAACTCGCGGATTTCTCGGGTTTATAAGATTTGGACTCGCTGTTTAAACCGGCTTGGGGCTGTATGTTTTCCGCTTTAAGTGTTTTGAGCGAATTACTGTCAGATAGTGAAATAGACATGTTTGATTTGAGTTCGGTAAGCGCGCTTCCATCTGCATATGCCGCGCCGGAAACGGCAGCCGCGAACACGACTGTTAACAATATTGTCCTCATGAATTATCTCCGTATTTAAACACCACATTCACACAATTACAAGTGTATCAAAACTTAAACAGAGTGATATGGGCCGAAGGTTTGTGAACGTATGGGTCTTTGGCCCATCAGCAATTAGGCCTTTCGGCCCAGGGCTGTCCCAAGAAACTTTTTTACGCGAAGGGTAGGAAGGGTTGCAGATCACCGTCCCGCAGGGTGAAAGGAAACAGGGAAATGGCTGCTGCCTTTTTACTCACGCCCGCCCGCAACGACAACGGCTCCATCCACAGCGCACATACTCCGGCCCCCCTTAAGAAACATCAGGCCGCGAGAATAACATAACAGCCGAACCCGTGTGGCCTATGGCCCTGCCGTAACAGGCGCGATGCGCGTCAGACGGCCAAGGGTGTCGCAGAAATGGCGCTTACTGGCAGCAGTAATGCGCAGGCTTTAATGCTTGCCGCCGCCGAGCATTTCGAAAAAAACACCTTGCCTGGGCATTATGCAGTCGCCTACCTGGTGGTAGATGGCGCAATGTTTATGGCACTCTTTGCCTATTTTCGAGATCTGGAGGACGGCTGCCGGACCGACGCGGAGTTTCTCTCCTATTTCCTTTTGCTTGTAGTCCGTATAAGGCCTGTTTCCGTAAGCTTTTTCCTTAATTTCGCTCTTTCCACCGCTTGTGGCATTGGGGATGCTGATGACTACATGCCCATTCATCCGCAACTCGATGTAATTGTTAATAATTAGTCATGTGGTCATCAGCGTCCCTTATCCCGGGCACAGGAACTCGACGGGCGTCATTACCAGCATTTCCGACTTCCCCGCTTTCGGCTCGGTGCGGTAAAGCACCGTGTTCGCCTGCTCCAAATAAACCAGCCGCTTCTGCGAAAGGGCGGACCGCGAACAATACCCGAGCAGGCGACTCAGGAGAAATTCTACTAATTACTGGCCGCATACTATAACACCGCGAACTGCGCCGGCCTCGAGCACGGTGAACTTGGGGGAGTAACGGCCCTTCTGGATACCGAAAAGCGCTATTTGACCGAATGCGGTTTCTGATAAAAGATACCTGACGCTTTATCTTTATAGTCGCGTCTAACTACGGCGCGTACGTAGATGGCCGCGCGCGGGAAACGGCGGCCGTCATGCCGGGACAGCGGCTTGAGCCCCAGAAGCAGCAGGCTCCGGGCCAGGCATTCGTTATAATTGTCATCGCCGAAGCTGAACAGGACTACCGCTTGAGCGCCTGATAACCCGGCCAGGGCGTCAGCCATGCCCGCTTCGCCGTACGCACCGTGCGGGAGCGGCAGCAGCACCGTTCGCGCGCCGTACGGATAAAAAGACAGCGGCGCCGAGAGATAGCCGGTCTTGGAAGCGTCCCCGAGCCAACCCTTGTGAAGCGACTCCACGTAAGGACTGGTCAGCAGCACCGTGGCGCCGCGGGCGGCGGGCTCCGCCGCGGCGTAGGCGACCGCGCCGGCCCAGTCTTCGTTTATATGATAAACCCTGCCGCGTACGGCCAGCGAAACAAAAGTGAGCGCGATCGCGGCGGCTTTCAGCGCCGCCGCGCTCCTTACATGGGACAACAGCAGACCGGCGGCCAGCGCTACTCCGAGTTCATAACAGACGAAATAACGCGGCACCCAGATCTTTACTCCGAACAGGTGCGAGACCGTGAAGATGAAAAGCAGCGGCAGCAGGGCCAGCCCCAGCGCCAGCGCGAACGAAGACCGCGGTACGCGCGCGAGGCCCTCTTTATCGAGAAGCACGGGACGGAAGAAGGCCAGGCCGCCCGCCGCCCCGGCAATAAGGTCCGGCGGCAAAGCGTAGGCCAGCAGTTTCCATAGGGGCGGCTGCCCTACGAACATTAACGCGTCCCGCCTGGAGAAAGCCGACAAAGCCGGCACGGCCAAAGGCAGCATCAGCGCCGCCGCGCCGGCAAGTGCCGCGCCCGACAGCGGGGCCGCGTCGCGCTCTATAAAGCGGCGCCAGGCCCAGTAAAGCGCGTGCGCGGGCAGCATGAGCACCGTAGTCAGGTGCATATAGGCCCCGGCCGCCGTGAACAGGGCGTAAAGAACGGCGTCGGCCGGGCGGCCCCTGTCGACCGTCTTTATCAGGTAGAGTACCCCAAGCGCGTTCAGGGCCAGCGCCAGCCCGTAAGGCCGCGCCTCGTTAGAGTACATCAGCGCGGCGCCGGAGGCGCAGAAAACCAGCGCGGAGATCAGGCCGGCCCGGGCGTCCTTGAGCCGGAGGCTTATCAGGTAGACGGCGCGGGCGCATACGGCGCAAGCCGCCAGGGAGGGAAGGCGCAGCAGCGTCTCGCTTTTTACGGTGAACGTGACGGCCTTGATAAGCAGGAAATAAAGCGTGGACCATTCCTGGAAAGCCAGCGCCCTGGCAAGCGCATCACCCCAGCCGTCCTTTATAATCCACCAGGTTATACCTTCGTCGCGCCACAGCGGAGTGAAAACGCGTGGCAGCCAGCAGAGCACGGCGGCCGTAATCAGAAGTTTTAGCGCCTTGTCTTCGCCTCCGTAGACGCGGCGAGCCAGCTCTTTAAGTTTTAACATTGGGTTGACGCCAGGAACTGCGGGATCCACCCCGAACGGATCTGGTCGAGTAGGTAACATAAGGTATAAAGGTCTATCTGTAGTGCTGCGGCCGTTTGCAGCATTACGGATAGACCAGGTTGAGCGAAGCCGCTCGGCTGCGTAGGGGAATTATATCAGAATCCAGGGGGCCGCGACGCAAAGCGTCGGCCCGTTATGGGGATTGTAAAATGGCCGGAGCCTGGAGGCCGGCGGAAGAATCCGGATGGTACGCGCGTCAACCCCGGCCTCCAGCAGATGTGTAGTCTTAAAAACTCTCCTGGTACCTTTTCCCTTATCTCGGGCCGGGCTGGCCGGCTTTGGTTATATAGTCTATGGCGTAACTAAAGCGGGTGAACTCGCCGGTGACGGCGGAGCCTATCACGGGCAGGCCGGCGGCGTTGAAGGCCGCGGCCTTCTCGGCCATAGCCTTCTTGGCCTCGGTGTCGAAGGTGAAGGTTTCGGTGGCCTGGTAGGTTTCCACGGCGGCGGAGGGAATTACCCCGCCCTGCTGGTAAATATTGCCGACCAGGAAATCCACGCTGTAGGAATAGTCGCGGCCTTCCGGCCTGACCACGGCGGAGAGCGGCGGCACGCCGGCGTTCGCGAAGGCCGGCAGGGCTTCCTTCGAAGCTTTCAGCGCCTCTTTGTCGAAAGTGAAGACCGCGCGGGAATCGTAGCGGGCCACCGAATATTGGGGGCGGGCGCCGTATTTATTGGTCTTAACGACATACTCGACCATTATCGCGTAGTCCCTGTCGCTGGGCACAGCCTTGCCGCGCAGAGCAGGCACGCCGGCCTGCTTGAACATGGCCAGGTAAGCGGGGATATTCTTCACGGCGTCGCTCTCGAAGGTGAATTTCCCGCCGGTGTAGTTCTCGAATTTAACGTCGTATTCCTGGGTGGGGCGCAGGACGTTCTTCACCAGGTAATCCACGGCGAAGGCGTTGTCATTGCCGGCCTTGTAAAGAGAGGAGCCCACCACGGGCAGCCTGGCCGCGCGGAAGTTGGCCGCGCAGGCGCTCATGGCTTCGGCAGCCTCGCGCTCAAGCCAATAGGCGGCGCCGTTCTTATAGGTTTCCACTATTACCGCGGGCGGCAGGGCCGCGCCGTTCTTTACGGTGGGAATATAATCGATGACGAAGGAGTAGTCGCTGCCCAGCGGCACCGCGCGTCCGCCCAGCGTGGTTATGCCGGCGGCTTTGAGCGCGTTTATGCGCGCGTCCATGGCCGGCTTCACCTGGCTCTCGAAAGTGAATTCCTCGTCGGTGGTGTAGCTGGCTATCGTGACGCCCGGGGGGGTGACCGGCACTGGCCTGGACGGCTCGGCCACCTCTACACGCTTTATTGCCGCAGGGCTGATATCCGCGAGCTCGGCCGCCGAAACGGCTGAACCGGCGCCGATCAGAACAACAGCGAGGGAAAGTATTATTCTCATTAACAAGTCTCCTGAACTTATTTTATCGAATAGAGCCAGTCCATGAACTGTTTCCAGCTCCCGTCTTTGGCGAAAGCAAAATCGGAGTAGCTGTTTTCGGTGTTCGCCTCAAGCTCCTGGTATGACGCGAACAGCGGCCGCGCCGGGGGCAGGTGTATGGATATCCCGTGGGTGCGGGCGAAATCCAGGCCCAGCCTGGTAGTCCCGGTGTAATAAAAGCCGGCGAGCATTTCATTTGAAATGAACTCCATCAGTTCCAGCCCCTTCCGCCTGGCGAGCAGCTGCGCCGGGGTGTCCTGGGGCAGGTTCCGGGTGTAGATCCCGACAAAGTCGTACAGGTCGCCTGAAATGGAGCCGAGGGAGATCTGCGCGGTGTTGGTGCTGACGGTGGTTATGCCGAAAATGTCGAAACGCGCCGCCTCCTTCCTGGCCTTCACTGCCGCGGCCTCGTCCTTCAGCTCCAGGGCGGCCTTTACCCAGCCGTCGAGGCGGGTGGAAAACTCACCGAGCTTAGGGGCGAATATCACCGAAGCCTGGCCGCCTGAAATTTTATCGGGATGCGCCCTGACCCTGTCCACATAACTTTTAGCCATTATTGAGCCCAGCTCGGCGCTGCTCACGCCCGGCCTCGAGTCTAGCGTCTCCGCGAGGAGCCCCATATCGTAACCGATGGAGGACATCAGCTCTTCCGACCCGACGATAACGTCGACGTAATCCTTTACCTCGTAGGCGGCCTCGGCGGTCTGCATGAGGCAGGAGAGGTAGAGTAGAACATCCACCCTGCCGGTCTCCTTCAATACCCTGCCGAATTCCGGGACGGTGACGTAATTATGGGTCTGCTTGTCCGAAAGAGTACTTTTCTCCGCCTTCGGGTTTTTCTTGTAGTCGAAAAAACCGTTGCCGTGGCCGAAAGGCACAAAAACATATCTTTTGGCCGGGTAGCTGGTTTTTGCCCAGGCGATAAAAGCCGCGACGCGGCGCCAGTCGCCCATATCCACGCTCTGCTCGATGGAAAGGGTATCGGAGTCCAGCGAAGAGTAAGAAGTGCTTTTTGTCAGCAGCATCCTGAGGGTAGGCGTGGAAATTTCCTCGCCGGGAACGGCAAAAGTGAACCCGCTTTCCGCCACGATATTTACCCGGTCAGTGGTGCCGGTGCGCTTGAGGGCCATCAGGTTCTGTATCTGGTCGCCGCCTAGACTGTCCTTTACGCTGGCGTAAACCATTATGGTCCACTCTTTAGGTTCAGCCGGGGCGATAACAGCGGCCCCTCCGTTTACGGCGGGAACCTCCGCTGCGGGCAGGCTGTCGGCGCGGATGGAATCAAGATCAAAGGATTGGGAGCAGGCAGGGAAGGCGAAAGACAGTACGGAAAAAATAACGGTTATTATATTTATAAACATAGGGTCGTCCTGTACACTTAGATTATAATAACAATGCAACTATTATGGATGGGCCTTAAGGCCATGTATTTTATGGGTATTATGGGCGCGGTTCCAGACCGCGCCGCGGGCGCTCAGGGCGCTTCTTTCTGGAAAGCGGCGGCCCGCCTCTTGGCTTCGCTTACCTGGCGGGGCTGGATATACGGCGCCAGGTCGATAAGGGCCTGCCTGGAATTGGGCTCGCCTTTCTGGGCGGCAAGGTAGATCCACTTGTAACCCTCAACGACGTCTTTTTTCACCCCGCGGCCATATATATACGCGGCACCCAGGTTGTGCATGCCCGCCATGTCGCCCTGCTCCGCCGCCTCCCGGTAAAACTTCGCCGCCGTTACCAAGCTCTTCCTGACTCCGCGCCCGTCGGCATAGCACAGCCCCAGGTTGACCTGGCCCCCGGCGTCTTCCTGCTCCGCTGCCTTCCGGAAAAATTCCACGGCCTGCGCGTCGTTCTTCTGAACGCCGAGACCCTTCTGATACATTATCCCCAGGCTGGTCTGGGCGTCCGAATCGCCCTTCCCGGCCGCCTTCGCGTACCATTTAAACGCCTCGGCGTAGTCCTGCGCGACGCCCCGCCCCTTGTCGTACATGATGCCGAGACTGTATTCGGCGTTAGCGAAGCCCTGCTCCGCCGCTTTCCGGTAGAACGCCACGGCCCGGGCATCGTCCTTAGGCATGCCCCCCTGTCCCTTGGCGTAGAGCAGACCGATGTTGAACTGCGCGCCGGAGTGGCCCTGCTCCGCCGCCTTAAGCCACCAGCTCCCGGCCTGCCCCAGGTCACCGGGGACGCCGTCGCCCCGGGAATACATCTGCCCCAGGTCGAATTCGGCCCGGGCATTCCCCTGCTCGGCGGCTTTTCTTATCCAGCCGGCGGCCGCGCTCTTGTCCGGCGGAACGCCGGCGCCCCTGAGAAGCGCCCGCCCCAGCTCATATTGAGCGACGGCAAGGCCCTGTGTTGCCGACTTAAGGTACCATTCGGCCGCCTTGGCGTCATCCTTAGGTATCCCGCCTTGTCCCTTGGCGCAGAGCAGGCCGGCGTTGAACTGGGCCTCGGGGTGGCCCTGCTGCGCCGCCTTGAGATACCAGCCCGCCGCCAGCGACATATCCTGAAGCACGCCCTCGCCCCGCAGATAGATCTGGCCCATTTTGAACTGCGCCGCCGCATCGCCCTGTTCGGCGGCTTTACGGTACTCTTCGGTAGTGCGCGGTTTATCGTCCCGGGAGGAGGAATCCGCCTGTTCCGCGGGTTTGCCGGACGCCTTGGCAGACTCTAATTTACCGCCCTTCAGGAATACTCCCACCCTGAGCGTGTAGCCGACGAACACGGCCTGCATCAGCAGGAGGAAAATAAAACTGTAGATCACGGCGCCCAGCCCGATGACAGGCGCCCTCCAGCGGGGCATGGGCGCGGGAGGGGGGTTGGGCTCTATTTGGATCGCCCAGCGGTAGCCCTCGGCCAGCGACGCAGCCCATAATATGAAATAAAACAGCTTGCTTGGCATGCAGATGCCCATAATGCCAGTGAGGAGGGGAGTAACGGACGAGAAGAACGGCAGGAAGCGGGCGATGACGCCCACTGCGACCGCAGCGACCAAACAGACATTGATGATCGCCCAGGGCAGGAGGAGAAAGAACGCCGCCCACAGCCAGCGCCCGGCATAGGCCTGGGCCGCTCCCGGGTAAAATAAGCCGAAGCCTATTACCGACCACGGAGAAACCGGGAGCGCGGCCTCGTCTTCCCGGCGGCACAGTTTGACGCCCAACGCTATAAGAGCCGCCCCGGCCGCCCCGCCCAGCAGGCCAAGGAAAAGCAGGCCGAAGGAGATCTTCGTGCTCCTTGCGGGATTGAACAACATCGCCGCGCTCGGGCCGGCGAAAACTCCGGATAAAGCCAGGATCCCGTACGCCGCAAGGATCGATATTACGCCGCCGGTTTTTCTCATGGTTTTTCGACGCGGTCCGCATCCGGCGCTTATCTACCCCCGGCCGCAAAGTTAAAAAGGAATTCTTTTTTTCGACAGGTCGTTCGAGATATCCTCAAGCCTGTCCCGCAGGAGTTTAATATCCCGCTCTTTTTCCTTCAAGGCGGAGAGCGCGGATTTGGAGAAGACTTCCTGTTCAGCTATTTTTATCAGGCCGGCATCCCGCTGAGCCTCGAGAGCGGCGCTCTCGCCCCTTGCCGCTTTCAGTTCAATGCTCAATTTGTCCATCTCGCGGGGAATGCGCTTAAAGTCTTCGGTTAATTTCCGGATCTCTATCTGGTCCTTCGTCTGGGAGGTTTTGGCTTCCGCCTGTTCGCGCTCAAGCAGGAGCTTGAATTCCGCGGCCTGGACCCGGACCTCGCGTGAAAGGGCTTCGGTTTCCGCCATTCTTTTCTTAACCTCCTCCCTCAGGGAGGCGTTCAGCAGGTCTAAACTCCGGAGGCGCCTTTCATAGTCCTCCGTGAGAGCTACCTGCTTTTCCGTGAAAGATTTGATCACGGCGTCCGCGCGGACCGCTTCGGTGCCTTTCTGCCTGAGAGTGTTTTTCAGCGCCTCGACCTCGTTCAAAAAACCCTTTTCGGCCAGGGCCGCTCCGCTTACCTGCTTTTCGTAATCAAGCCTGAAATCCGCGCGCTCCCTGTCCAGCGCGGCCTTGTATTCCGCGACCTTGCCGATGTACTCCCGCGAAAGGGCCTTGCTCTCCTTTTCATGCTTATCCAGTTCTTCTTTGAGCGAGGCGGCCAGGGCGTCTTTAGCCGCCGCTTCGGCTTTGGCGGCCTCGACTTCCCTGCGGCAACTCTCCTCCTTCTCCCAGAGAGTGCGGAGCAGGCGCTGGTTGGCGGCGTTCAGCTCTTCCAGCTTCAGCAGCTGTGCCGCGTTCTTGTCGTGGAGAGCTTTTAAATTTTCCGGGCCTTTCTTCAGTTCGGCCGTCAGTTTTCCCACTTCCGAATCCCGTTCCTTCAGAGCTTCCGTCAAAGACGCAAGAGCGTCGGTTTTCGCGCCCAGCTCCGACTGCAAAGTTTTAAATTCGCACTCGTCGGCCTCTTCGTTCTCTTTCAGCTCGCCCAGGACCTGTGATTCCTCCGCCAGCTCCTGCTGCATCAGCGTGAGCTTCGCGAGGGCTTTTCTTAATATGCCGTTTCTTTTGAACATAAGCCTACCTCAGCCTCTTCTTCCAGTCGTTTAGCGCGGCCAGGGCCTGCAGCGGGGTCATATTGTCGGTATCGCACGCCTTCACTTCGTCCAGCACGGGGTGGCTGGAGAAGATAGGCAGCAGGGGGGTCTGGTCCTCGTAGCCGGAGTCTACCTGTATATTGCCCTTGGTCTCCAGGACATGCAGGATCTCCCGCGCGCGCGCTATGGCCGACTCGGGCAGGCCGGCCAGCTGCGCCACGTGGATGCCGTAGGATTTGTCGGCGGGGCCGGAGCCGATCTTGTGCAGGAACACCACCTCGGTCTTGCCGAGGGCGTTGGTCCATTCCTTCACGGCTATGTTGCAGTTCTTTATCCCCTCGAATTTCTCGGCCAGCTCCGTCAGCTCGAAATAATGCGTGGCGAACAGCACCCTGGGCCCGCCGCCGGGCTTGTAGAGGTGCTCCACCACGGCCCAGGCTATGGAGATGCCGTCGAAGGTGGAAGTGCCGCGCCCGACCTCGTCGAGGAGTATCAGGCTCTTCGGGGTGGCCAGCCGCAGGATGGCCGAGGTCTCCCGCATCTCCACCATGAAGGTGGACTCGCCGCGGGCCATGCGGTCCTGCGCGCCGATGCGCGTCATTATGCGGTCCGTTATGCCGATCTCGGCCGCCCGCGCCGGCACGAAGGAGCCCATCTGCGCCATTATCACGGCCACCGCCGCCTGGCGCAGGTAGACGCTCTTGCCGCTCATGTTCGGGCCGGTGAGTATTATCACGCGCGCCCCGGAACTCCCTATCTCCAGGTCGTTCGGCACGAAGGCGCCGGCGGGCAGGAACCGCTCCACGGCGGGGTGGCGGCCCTCCTCGACCTTAAGGAGGTCGCCGGAGTTCACGCGCGGCCTGGTAAATTCATAGCGCACGGCGCTTTCGGCCAGGGCGTAGAACACGTCCAGCTCGGCCGCGCCGGAGGCAAAGGTCTTTATCTCGCCCAGCGAGGCGCGCACCGTCACCCGCAGCTCGCCGAAAAGATGCGCCTCCAGCTTCGCCATCTTTTCCTCGGCGCCCAGTATCTTGTTCTCCAGGACCTTCAGCTCCTCGGTGATATAGCGCTCGGCGTTGACCAGCGTCTGCTTGCGCACGAAATAATGCGGCACCTTGGGGGTCTGCGACTTGGAAACCTCTATGTAATAGCCGAAAATGCCGTTGTAGCCGACCTTAAGCGTGGAGATCCCGGTCTTTTCCTTCTCGCGCAGCTCTATGTCCGCCAGCAGCTTCTGGCTGTCGCGCCGGACGGAGCGCAGCTCGTCCAGCTCCGCGCTCGAGCCCTCGCGCATCACGCCGCCGTCGGAAAGCCGCGCGGGGGGGACTTCCGCCAGATCTTTTTCCAGCCCGGCGCGCAGGCCGGTGAGCGCGTGAGAAACCCCGTCCAGGCGGGAGGCCAGCTCGGGGGCGCACTCGAAGAAGCCGGCGGTGCTCAAAAGCAGCTTAAGCCTGGGCAGCTGGCCCAGCGCTTTGCGCACGGCGGCGAGGTCGCGCGGGGAGGCGCTCAGGTTCATCACGCGGCCGAGCAGGCGCTCTATGTCCGGCACCTGGGCCAGTATGTCGCCGAGCTGCTCGCGCGCCTCGCGGCTTTCGGCCAGGAAGGCGGTGAAGGCCTGGCGGGAAAGTATCTCGCGCATATCGGTCAGCGGCTCTAGTATCCAGCGGCGCAGCAGCCGCGAGCCCATGGAGGTCCTGGACAGGTCCAGCACGCCCCAGAGGGTCTTGGAATCGTCGCCGTCGGGGGAGGAGACCAGCTCCAGCGTCTTTATCGCGGACTCGTCGAGCTGCAGGCGGTTGGAGGGCTCGTAATAAGAGGGTGAAAAAACTTCCCTGAGGCCGGGCTGGGTCTGCCGCACATAGGCCGTAACCTCCAGGGCGGTCTTCATGGCCAGCTTGTGGTTCTGCCACACGGGCTGCAAAGCCCAGGCCGGCAGGGCCCCCTCGGCCATGCGGTATTCGGTTATCGGCACGGGGCAGAAGTCCAGGCCGCGCTTTTTTATTTCCTTCATGGTCCTGGCGTTGACCAGGATCTCGGCGGGGCCGGTCTTCGAGATAAAAGAGAGAAGCTGGTACAGGTCAGGGTCGTTGAGGTTCTGCGTGGCCAGGAAATCCCCGGTGGAGGCGTCGAAAGAGGCCAGGCCCCAGCCTACGATATCCAGGTCCAGGGCCACCAGGTACCGGGAGGACCGCGGCGTAAGCAGTTCGTCCTCCACCACGGTGCCCGGCGTGATAAGCCGCACAACTTCGCGCCTGAACAGCTTGGCCTTCTTCGCGTCCCCGCCGGGGGCCACCTGCTCGCAGATGGCCACCTTGTGGCCGGCGGCCAGGAGCCGGCAGATATAATTGGAAGCGGCATGGTGCGGCACGCCGCACATAGGCACGCCCTGCCTGGCGGTAAGCGTAAGGCCCAGCTCGGAGCTGGCGGTCTTAGCGTCGTCGTAGAACATCTCGTAGAAGTCGCCCAGGCGGAAGAAAAGCAGGGCGTGGGGATAGTCCTTCTTCAGCGCCTGGTACTGCTGCATTAAAGGTGTTTCGGGTGTTTCAACCTGTGTCATAATAAAAAAATAGAAAATCGAAGATCGAAAATCAGAAATAGCGACTGGAACATCTGAGATACGATCTGTATTTAAAAATGATAGCCGATTTTCGATTCTTGATTTTCGACTATCCCTTCGTATATTGTATCAAAAGGGCCTCGGCCTCTTTAAGGGTTTTCAGCCGCATGAAGGCGCCCCGCGCCCCCGCGGCGCCGGGCAGCCCTTTCAGCCAGTAGCCCACCAGCTTGCGCGCGCGCGCCAGGCCGTGCTCCTCGCCGTAAATGCCGGCGTTCAGCTCAAGGAAGCGCAGAAAGAGCTTCATGCGGGCGGCCGTGGAAAGAGGCGCGGACAGGCCGCCGGAAAGCCCGGCGGCTATCTCGGAGAAAACAGCGGGGTTGAACACGGCGGCGCGGCCCACCGCCGCCCCGGCGCAGCCGGCCTCAAGCATGGCGCGGGCTCCCGCGGCGTCTTCGACACCGCCGTTGCCGAAAACAGGGATCTTCACCGCGGCGGCGGTTTCAGCCATGTAAGCCAGGTTTACCGGCCCGGTGTGGAACTGCGACGCGGGCCTGCCGTGCAGCGTTATGGCCGCGGCGCCGGCCTCCTCGCAGACCCGCGCCAGCAGCGGACCGAGGTTCTCACCTATGGTAAGGCCGACGCGGAACTTGACCGTGACGGGTATCTTCACGCTTTTTACCATGCGCGAAATTATGTCGCCCAGCAGCAGCGGCGTCTTCATCAGCGCTGCCCCGGCCCCGGAGCGCAGGACCTTTTTCACCGGGCAGCCCGCGTTTATATCCACCAGGTCGGCCCCCGCGCGCTCGGCGGCCTGTGCGGCCAGCGCCATGGAGGAGGGGTCCGCGCCGAACACCTGTATCGCGGCCGGGTGCTCCCCAGGCAGCAGCTCCAGCATTTTGAAGGATTTCTTATTGCCGTATTTCAGGCTCTCGGCGGAAACCATCTCGGTGACGACCAGCCCCGCCCCGCCCTCGACGGCGAGTATCCTGAAGGCGGCGTTGGTGATGCCGGCCATGGGGGCCAGCGCCAGGTTGTTCTTAAGGCGCACGCCGCCTATCGAAAGCGGGCGCAGGGACGCGAAGCGCGATTCATTTAAACCGTTTTTTTGGGTCACGGATTTAAGGCGTAGTTGCCGTCGTGGGCGTACCGGAATTCGCGCGGGGCGCGGCGGGAGACCGGGCCCGTTTCACCCGCAGGCGCGCCTATTTTTTTAAGAACGTCAAGCTGGAAAGCGGAGGCCCTGTTCTCAATGTAAAGGATGGCGTCCAGCCCCTTGTAGTCGAAGCGGGCGGGGTTGATATCATACTCGCGCCCGTCTTTCTCTCCGGGGAGCGGCGGGGCGGGGCGGCTTTTTTTATTCTTGGTCAGCGTGTACCAGGCGTGCCAGCCCTGGTGGGCCATAATCCCGGCGCACCAGGTGAGCGAGCGGAAAGCGTGGGATTTCGAGAGGGCCGCGACCGGGCGCCCGCCGTCCATGTAAAAGCCGGTCTTGTCCTCGTTGCGTATCACGTAAAGGTTCTTCTTCAGGAAAAGGAAAGTATCGCGGTCGGCCATCCAGATCAGCTTGAGGGCGTGCGTCACCTGGCTCTTGAACTCGGGGGAGCCCTGTATATCAATGCCGGCCTTGGGGTCGTAGGCCTCCTGCAGGCGCGCAGCTGCCGCGCCACTCCCGGGTACGGGGATCTTGGGCGCGGGGGCCGCGGCGGGGGCTGCGGCGGGGGCCGCCGCCTGCGGACGCGCGGCGCCGAATATTTTACCTGCCGGCACGGAGGCTGTTTCCTGCCCGTGGCGAAGCGTACGGCTGTGGATAAAATACCAGACCCCGGCGCCCATCAGCAGCAGGGGGAGGAGGGCCAGCACCTTGCGGGTGCGGAATAAGCTTTTATGTTCGATATCAGCCATAGAACGTAAATACCAACCACGGAGACACAGAGAACACGGAGTTTCACGGAGTTTTTTTCTCTGTGTTTCTCTGTGTTCTCTGTGCCTCCGTGGTTTTCTTACTGCCGGACAGCTGTTTTACTTGAGCGCTTTCAGATAGGAGTTGTAGAAAGCCTGCAGTTCGCTGTCGGCGTCCTGGAATTCAAGGACATGCTTTTTACAGCCGCGGCGCGAGCAGATCTGCACCTGGCCGCCGGCCTTAAGTTCGAAAGCTATCATCTGGGAGCCGCAGGCGTCGCACTTGCGGGTGCTCTTCAGGTCGGCCTTGCAATGGGGGCAGCGGAAGCCAGCCACTTTACCGACGGGCACGGGGAGCCCGGTCTCGGCCAGGTAGCTGCCATAGAGGGAGCTGAGATAAAGCGGGGCGTGTTTGCCCGCATAGGTGAGGTTGACCTCGATGGAGGAGACCTTATCCAGCTTTTTATCGGAATTCATAAGGGATTTGCAGCAGTGGGGACATTTAACGATAACGCTCACCATGGAGACCTCCAAAACCTTAACCTGGGCCGCTGGACGGCTAGGCCGCCTGGCAATTCGATATGATATCAAATTATCTCCGGTAATCTGCAGGAAAGATAAGGCTGGTTATCGTAAGCCTTTTCCTTAATTCTCTCTTTCCGCTGCCTGAAAATTTTTCGGAAGGCGCTTCCCTTCCGTCTATTTTTCTATGATACAAAAGATCGGCGCATTTTCCTGAAATTTTGGAAAGCTCCGCCGCGCCCGGCTGTTGGCGGGCGTCACGAAATTTCGGGAGTGGTTTTTTCAGTCGTCAGCCGGGGCGGGGTCTATTACTTCATATAAATCCCCTTTCGGGTCCGGCTGGCAGTCTTCGTCCGGCGGGCCGCAGGCGTGTTCATATAGGGACGCTTGCGGAGCTGGTCTAAACTTCGGGTATTCAGCAGCCAGGCCCAGGTGAGTTAAGATGGTTTTTCGTTATATTCGGCCGTATTTTCCCTTTCCGTGGACCCAAGGGCCTAAAAAAAACAAGGTCCAAAGCCTGAAACATTCTAACCGAAGGCCCCAGGCCCGGCCCTGCGCCAACTGCGATAATAATGCAGGGCGTAGGTCCGGATTCGCAAGCGCGTATTTCCTTGGATATCAGGTTGCGTGAGGCCTTACAGGGTCTGGTTTAGCCGGGGCGCTGATTGTATTTATCGGAAGCAAGAGATGATAGAATAGACTTTCCCCGCACTTTCGATAGCTGCCGGGTTTCAAAACGGGGCAGAAGCAGGAGGCGCAGTGGCAGACCTTACCATAGAAGACAAACTACCGCCTTTTTATAAACCGCTTAAGGCGCGTTCCGAGATAGACGAGCTCTTTGAGACACCCGCTTTTGAGTACAGCCCCAAAACATCAAGAGCTTTTCTGTCGGCCATGCGCGCCGCGCTTGCATTCCAGGGGGCGCGCTCACCGGTACTGAAGGCTCTCTACAGGTCCGGGGGGTTTTCACCAGCCAGCGTGAAGACAGAGCGCGATATTGAAAAGATCCCCTTTCTGTTTGTAGCGGCGCTGAAGGAGCGGGATCTGACCACGCTGGCTCCCTCCAGGATAGTCCTGGAATTAAAATCAAGCGGCACCTCCGGCCAGCGCAGCCGCATGCAGCTCGACAGGGGCTCACTCATGCGCGTGCGCCGCATGGCCTGGCAGGTATTCTACGGGCTTGGGCTGACCGACCTAGAGCGCGCGCACGATTATATCTGCTTCACCTACGACCCGGCCGTGGCCCGGGACCTTGGCACCGCCTGGACCGACAAACTGCTCACCGGTTTTACAAAAAAAGGGGAGATCTTCTACACATTCCGCTGGAGCAAAGCCAAGAACGATTTTTTCTTCGATCTTGACGGGACTGTTGCCGCTCTAAAAAGATTCGAGGACTCCGGCTCGCTCGTGCGCCTTACAGGCTTTCCGGCGTTTGCGCTGAAGCTGACTGAAGAATTCAAGGTCCGCTACGGGCGCTACCCGCGGCTGAACCCCGGATCAAGCGTGGCCACCGGAGGGGGCTGGAAAACTCTTGCGGACGAAGCGGTGGATAAAAAGGTTTACCGCAGAATACTTGCCGACAACCTCGGCATCCCGGCTGAGAACGTGCGCGACATGTTCGGCATGGTCGAGCATGGAGTGCCCTACATGGACTGCCGGCTTGGCCATTTTCATGCGCCCAACTACGGCCGCATAATAGTTCGCCATCCGGGCACGCTTGAGCCGCTGGGCTTCAACAAAAAGGGGCTTCTGCAGTTCCTTACCCCGTACCTTACAAGCTACCCGTCACTTTCGGTGCTCTCGTCGGATTTCGGCCTGCTGCGCCGCGGCTGCGTCTGCGGCCTGCCGGGGCCGGTGCTGGAAATACATGGCCGCGCGGGAGTGAAAAAACTTAAGGGCTGCGCGATAAGCGCGGCGACAATGTTGTGAAGATACACAACACTTATCTATTCGGTCACGCCTCGGATAAAACCGCGTGGACTCCGGCGGCGCTGGACGCGATGGGACGCAAAGCCCAGGCCGCCCGCGCCCTTATGCGCGGCGCGTCGCGCGAGTATATCGTGGAAACGCTCGCCAAAAGCGGCAGGTTTTTCGGCAGGGGCGGAAAATACCGCAAGGCGGCGCTCGCTCACCTTAAGGAACACATAACCTTCTCAGGCCCGGTGATAGAAAAGAGCCTTGATGTCATACCTGAGATCCTTGACCGGCAGGAGCTTAACAGGCGCCTGCAGATGGAACTATTCATCCCGTACGCCCTGGAGGCGCCGGTGGAGCGCCGCGGCTACGAGGGGCTGATCCGCGCCATGCCCAAGGGCGTGGTGCTTCATGTGGGCGCGGGAAATGTGTTTCTCGGCATACTCGACTCGATGGTGATGGGTTTTCTTACCAAGAACGTAAACATCGTCAAACTTTCATCCTCCGGCTCCAACTTCATAAATCTTTTCATGGAGGCGCTCCGCGAGGCCGACGGCAAGGGTCTGCTTTCCCGCTCAGCCGCCGTGCTTAGATGGAAAGGCGGCAGCCGGGAGCTGGAGGAGGCGGCGCTCAGGAACGTGAACGCGGTCTTCGTCTGGGGCGGCTACGATGCCGTGCAGTCATACCGGAAAATAGCGCCCATAGACGTGCGCGTTGAGGGCTTCGGCCCGAAGACCAGCGTGGGAGTGGTATTTGAGAGCTGCGTGGACAACGAGGGCATGAAGGAGGTGGCCCGCCGCGCGGCGCTTGACGCCTCGCTCTGGGATCAGGCCGCCTGCTCTTCGCTGCATACGCTGTATTTTATAGCGCCAGCAGCAAGGCATAAAGCGCTGGCCGCCTCTTTTCTTAAAGAGGCCAGCGAGCAGTTCTCAAAGCTGGCCGTGGAACTCCCCCTGGGGAGAATGTCTCCGGACGAGTTGGTGGAAACGACAAGGGCCAGGGAACTGGCCCGGGTGGACGCCGCCCTCGGCGCCGGCGCTTTCGAAAGCTCCGCGCCGCGCCTTGACTGGACCGTAATTTACGAGACCGACCCGGTTTACCGCGTCTCCCCGCTTAACCGCGTGCTCTACGTCAAGACGGTTAATAGCCTTGAAGAGGTGAGGGACAGACTGCTGCCGCTGCGTGGCTACATCCAGACCGTGGGTGTGGGCGGCTCAATAGAGCGCAAAAAAGTGATGGAGACGCTCGGTCCAGCCGGCATAGCCCGCGTGGTAAAGCTTGGAAAAATGCTCACGGGTGCCACCGGCTCACCGCACGACGGGGTTTTCCCCATGATGTCCCTTGTGAACTGGCTGCCCATAGAGGAGAAACCTTCACAGCTTGACCGCCTGAGCGAACTTGTGGAGCACGCGCGGACCCTGAGCCCTTTCTACGGCAGGCATTTTAAAGAGGTGCAGAAGATAGTTACGCTTGAGGACTTCCGCAGCGTGCCCTTTCTTGAAAAGCATCATGTGCTGGAGAACACTCCGCCGGATAGCGCCGACCTTCTTACCTCCCGGGTGCAGCACGGGATCTATTTCGCCAGCGGCGGCTCCACCGGCCAGCCGAAGTATGTTTTTTACGATCAGCACGAATATGACAACACTTGCCGCATGCTGGCCCAGACGCTTGAAGCTGCCGGGCTGGATGAAACTGACGTTATAGCCAACCTTTTCATAGCCGGCAACCTATGGTCAAGCTGGCTTTCGGTGGAAAAGGCGATCTCCTACACCAAAGCCATCTCCGTGCCGGTGGGCAGCAACCTTCCGCTGGAAAACATCGCCGGCTATCTTGAGGATTTCAGGGTTACGGCGATCATAGGCCTGCCGTCGTTCCTGGCAAAGGTAGCGGAATATGTGAGGGCCAACCCCGGCAGGCACAAGCTTTGCGTGAAGAAGATATTTTACGGCGGGGAATACGTCGGCGCGGAGATGGTGAAGTTCTTCCAGCGGGTCTTCCCGGGCGTGGTGGTCAGGTCGGCCGGCTTCGCCACCGCGGACGCCGGCGTCGTCGGGTTCCAGTGCCCGCGCTGCGTCAAGGGAGA
>JAUSCK010000105.1 GCA_030651035.1 Elusimicrobiota bacterium | reverse complement strand
GAAAATCGAAAATCGAAAATCGGGGGCCGGGAAGGGAGAAGAATATGAAAGGGATTATTTTGGCGGGGGGGTCGGGGACCCGGCTTTATCCGGTTACCAGCGTGGTGTGCAAGCAGCTGCTGCCGGTTTATGACAAGCCGATGATCTATTACCCGCTGTCGGCGCTGATGCTGGCCGGCATACGGGAGATATTGATAATTTCCACGCCTGTAGACCTGCCGCGGTTCAAAGAGATCTTCGGCGACGGTTCGGCGTGGGGGCTTAAGCTGAGCTATAAAGAGCAGCCCCGCCCCGAGGGGCTGGCCCAGGCGTTTTTGCTGGGCGAGGAATTTATAGGGAAGGACGACGCCTGCCTGGTGCTGGGCGATAATATTTTTTACGGCCACGGTCTGCCCGAGGCTTTCTGCAAGGCCGTAGCCGCCGCTAAAAAGAAGCAAGCCACGGTGTTCGGCTATTATGTGAACGACCCGGAGCGCTACGGCGTGGTGGAGTTCAGCAAAGCCGGGAAGGCTCTTTCGATAGAAGAGAAGCCGGCGAAGCCGAAATCGAAATACGCGGTTACCGGGCTTTATTTCTACCCCAACGATGTGGTGAAAGTCGCAAAGGCCGTGAAGCCCAGCGCGCGCGGCGAGCTTGAGATCACCGACGTGAACAGGGCCTATTTAAAGCGAGGGGCGCTTAAGGTGGAACTGCTGGGGCGGGGCTATGCCTGGCTGGATACCGGAACTTTTGAAAGCCTGCTGGAGGCCGGGGAATTCATAGCCACGGTGGAGCGCCGCCAGGGGCTGAAGATAGCCTGTATTGAAGAGATAGCTTACAGCATGGGGTATATTAATAAAAAGCAGCTGCTGCGGTTCGCCGACGGGCTGAGCAAGAATAGCTATGGGGAATACTTGAGAAAAGTGGCGGCGGGGGAATAAGAAATCGAAAGTCGAAAGTCGAAAATCGAGAATCGGGGATCGGGAATCGGGGATAAAGAGGGATTTATGCCTTTTGAATTTGAGAAGCTGGGGCTGGACGGGCTGGTGCTGGTTAAGCCGCGCGTTTTCACCGACGAGCGGGGGTTTTTTATAGAGTCCTATAAAAGAAAGGATTTCGCCCTGGCCGGGATACCGGAGGAGTTCGTGCAGGACAACCACTCCAGGTCAACGAAGGGAGTGCTGCGGGGGCTCCACTACCAGCGGGGCGCGGCGGCGCAGGGCAAGCTGCTGCGCTGTATTTCCGGGGCCATCCTGGACGTGGGGGTGGACATACGGCGCGGCTCGCCGACTTTCGGCAGGTGGGAAGCGGCCGAGCTTTCGGCCGTGAACGCCCATATGCTTTACCTGCCTCCGGGCTTCGCGCACGGCTTCCTGGTGCTGAGCGAAGCCGCCGAGATCATTTACAAATGCACGACGGAATATTCCCCCAAAGACGAGGGCGGCATCGCCTGGAACGACCCCGGGATAGGCGTGGATTGGACCCTTAAGGACCCGCTGCTTTCCTCCAGGGACTGCGCGCTGCCGAGCCTGAAGGACGCGATACTTTGATGCGCGTATTTATTACGGGTTCAAAAGGCCAGCTGGGCGGGGCTTTCGTAAACCGGTTCGCCGGGAACGGCTGGGACTACGCCGCCTTCGATATAGACACGCTGGATCTTACCGACGCCGACGCCGTGATGGACGCCGCGATGGCCTACCGGCCGGGGCTTATAATAAACTGCGCCGCCTACAACCTTGTGGACAAGGCGGAAACCGAAAAGGAAAAAGCTTTTGCCGTGAACGCCGAGGCGCCGCGCACCCTGGCGCTGGCCGCCCGCAAGCTTGAGGCTGTTCTGGTGCATTACAGCACGGATTACGTCTTCGACGGCGCCAAGGCCGCGCCCTACACGGAGGGCGATAAGACCAACCCGCTCAACATTTACGGCCTTTCGAAACTTAAAGGCGAGGAGTACGCGCGGCAGGCCGACGGCAGCCTGATCTTCAGGCTGAGCTGGGTTTTCGGGCGGGGGAACCAGAATTTCATGCACAAGCTGCTGGAGTGGGCGAAAAAACCGGGCCCGCTGAAGATCTCCTCCGACGAGGTTTCTGTCCCCACCTATGCCGGGGACGTAGTGACCGCGACGCTGGAGGCGCTGAAGGCCGGCCTTAAAGGCACCTGGCACCTGCCCAATACCGGGTGCTGCTCGCGCTATGACTGGGCGAGGCTGGCGCTGAAGGAATGCGGCATTGAAAAGGAAATACTGCCCGCGCGCATGGCTGACTTCAACCTGGCGGCGCGGAGGCCGGGGTATTCGGCGATGTCGAACGAGGCATTGACCAGGGAGCTGGGGATAACCATCCCGCACTGGGAAGAGGCTGTGATCAAATTTATAAAGGAAACGAGATGAAAACCATACTTGTGACGGGCGGGGCGGGGTTTATCGGGAGCAATTTTATTCGGTATGTTTTCGGGAAGGGCGGTTTCAGGGGGCGGGTGGTGAACCTGGATAAGCTGACTTACGCCGGGAACCTTGAGAACCTGGCGGATATCGAGCGCAAATATAAGGGCCGCTACACCTTTGTAAAAGGCGACATCTGCGACTTTAAGCTTTTGAACGGTATTTTTAAGAAATATAAGCCGGAAGCCGTGGCGCATTTCGCCGCCGAGAGCCACGTTGACCGCTCCATCTTCGGGCCTAAGGATTTCGTCGAGACCAATATCCAAGGGACCTTCGCCCTGCTGGAGACCGCGCGTAATTTCTGGCAGAATTCTTCGATTCCCGATTCCCGATTCCCGACTTCTTTCCGGTTCCATCATGTGAGTACCGACGAGGTTTACGGGTCGCTGGGGAAGACGGGCAAGTTCAAGGAGACCACACCCTACGACCCGCGCAGCCCTTACTCGGCGTCGAAAGCTTCTTCGGACCACCTGGTGCGGGCTTACCACCATACCTACGGCCTGCCGGTTACCATCTCCAACTGCTCAAATAATTACGGGCCGTACCATTTCCCCGAGAAGCTGGTGCCGCTGGCCATCCTGAACGCGCTGGAGGGCAAGCCGCTGCCGGTTTACGGCGACGGGCTGCAGGTGCGCGACTGGCTGTACGTGGAGGACCACTGCGCGGCTATCTGGGAAATAATCAACAAGGGCCGCGCGGGGGAAACCTACAACGTGGGCGGCAATTGCGAGATGAAGAACATCGACGTAGTGAAGGGCATCTGCAGCGCGCTGGAGCGCGCCGTGCCGGCCCGCCATAACAAGGCGCTTAACGGGAAAAACTACGCGGACCTTATCACCTATGTCAAAGACCGCGCCGGGCACGACCGCCGCTACGCCATAGATTTCAGCAAGATAAAAAAAGAGCTGGGCTGGCAGCCGGCGGTGCGTTTCGCGGGAGGGCTCGCGAAAACAGTGGATTGGTACCTGGCCAATCCCGGCTGGGTGAAGAATGTTAAGACGGGGGCGTACCGGAAGTGGATCAGTAGGAATTACGGTAAATAAGATAGGGGAAAAGAGTTCACCGCTGAGGCGCAGAGGTCGCAGAGAACAGAATGAGCGGGGCGTAGAAATACGAATTAATATTTCTTCTTCCGAACTCCGCGACCTCTGCGCCTCTGCGGTGAAAGCTTAAATATGAAGATTATTTTTTTGGGGACTAACGGGTGGTATGACACCGGGACGGGGAGTACTGTTTGCTCGCTTATCAGGACGAAGCGCTGGGATATTGTGCTGGACGCCGGGAACGGCATTTACAAGCTGGACAGCTACTGCGACGGCACAAAGCCCGTTTTTATACTGCTCAGCCACTTCCATATAGACCACATAGCCGGGCTGCACATGCTGCTGAAGTTCCGGTTTAAAAAAGGCCTCACTATCTGCGGCCATAAAGGCGCGCGCCGCCTCCTTAACACCTTTGCTGCCCGCCCGTTCACCGTGCCGTTCAAGAAGCTGCCCTATGCCGTCAAGGTGCTGGAACTGCCTGCGCAGGCCGGCGAGCTGCCTTTTAAGATAACCACCCTGCCGCTGGTGCACGCCGACCCGGTGCTGGGAATGCGCCTGGAGCTGGAGGGGAAAACCGTGACCTACTGCACCGACACCGGCAGCTGCCCCAACGCGTTGACACTGGCAAAAGGCGCGGACCTGCTTATTACCGAGTGCGCGCACGCCCCGGGGGAGTCCAACCCGGCCTGGCCGCACCTGAACCCCGAGACCGCCGCCGGGCTGGCGGCCGCGGCAGGGGCGAAGCGCCTGGCCCTGACTCATTTTTCTGCCGACCGCTACCGCACGGCCGCGGCGCGCGCGGCCGGCCTGCGCCTCGCCCGGAAGGTTTTCCCGCTGACGACCGCCGCCCGCGACGAACTGAGTCTTACGCTGTAGAGATCATTGTATACCTCTCTCCGCCTGTGGCCTGTATCATAAGGCCTATGGCTCTTTTCTGTCTTTTGCTATAATAACTATATTATAAGGGCTTGTTTCGGCCACATTGAACAGTGACAAGGCGGTACCATGAAAAAAGCTTTGATAACCGGGGTTACGGGTCAGGACGGGGCTTACCTGGCGGAACTTCTTCTGAACAAGGGCTACGAGGTGCACGGCATACGCCGGCGCTCGGCCTCCTTTAATACGGCCCGCATAAGCCACCTCAGCGCCCACCCGCGCCTTAATCTGCATTACGGCGATCTGACCGATTCCACCAACCTTACCCGGCTTATCGCGGGGATCAAGCCGGACGAGATCTATAATTTGGGCGCGCAGAGCCACGTGGCCGTGAGCTTCGAGGAGCCCGAGTATACCGCCGACTGCGACGGGCTGGGCACCATGCGCCTGCTCGAGGCCGTGCGCCTGCTCGGCCTTGTGAAGAAAACCCGTATCTACCAGGCCTCCACCTCGGAGCTGTTCGGCAAGGTGCAGGAGATACCGCAGAGCGAAACCACCCCTTTCTACCCGCGCAGCCCCTACGGCGCGGCCAAGATGTACGCCTACTGGATAACCGTGAATTACCGGGAATCCTACGGCATGTTCGCCTGCAACGGCATACTCTTCAACCACGAGAGCCCGCTGCGGGGCGAGGAATTCGTGACCCGCAAGATAACCCGCGCCATGGCCCGCATCCTGCTGGGTGAACAGAAGTGCCTTTACATGGGCAACATGAACTCCCTGCGCGACTGGGGCCACGCCAAAGATTATGTGCGCGGGATGTGGCTTATGCTGCAGCAGAAAAAAGCCGAGGATTTCGTGATAGCCACGGGCAGGCAGTACTCCGTGCGCGAGTTCATAGAGCTGGCCGCCAAAGAACTGGGGATAACGCTGGCCTGGGAGGGCAAGGGCGTGGATGAAGCCGGCTTTGTCAAGGCCGTTGAGCCGCTGCCCGGGCTCGCGGAGATCAAGGTCAGGAAAGGCGACGTGATAGTGCGCGTGGACCCGAAGTTCTACCGCCCGGCGGAGGTGGAAACGCTGCTGGGCAACCCGGCCAAGGCCCGCAGGGTGCTGGGCTGGAATACGGAGATCTCCTTCGCCCAGCTTGTGGCTGAAATGGCCGCCAGCGACCTGAAGCTGGCGCAGAGCGAGCATTGCCTCAGGAAGGCCGGCTACGGCGCGGTTAAGAACTGCTGAAGAGAGAACAGCCGCAAAGAAGCGCAAGAGGCGCAAAGAAGAACATGAAAAAAGTTTTAATTACAGGGAACCGCGGGCAGGACGGGGCTTATCTCAGCAGGTTCCTGCTGGAAAAGGGCTACAAGGTTTACGGCGCCGACCGCAGCGGCGATTCCGGCCTGTGGCGCCTGCGCGAGCTGGGCATCGAGGGAAAAGTTAAAGAAATAGCGCTGGACCTGCTTGAGCCCACCAATATCATGGACGCGCTGGAGAAGGTCATGCCCGACGAGATCTATAACTTCGCCGCGCAGAGCATTGTAAGGGTTTCCTTCGACCAGCCGGTACTTACGGCCGAAATAAACGCCTTGGGCGTAACCCGGCTGCTGGAGGCAATGCGCAAGGTGTGTCCCGGCGCACGCTTCTTCCAGGCCTCCACCGCGGAGCTCTTCGGCAGCACAGGCAGTGCCCAGAGGAACGAAACTACCTCTTTCCACCCCAGAAGCCCTTACGCTGTTGCCAAGCTTTACGCCCACTGGATAACGGTGAACTACCGCCAGGCTTACGGTCTTTATGCCGTGTGCGCTATCCTGTTCAACCACGAGAGCCCGCTGCGGGGCGAGGAATTTGTTACCCGCAAGATAGCGGCCGCAGCGGCCCGCATAAGCCGCGGACTGCAGCAGAAGGCTACTGTTGGGAACCTGGACGCGAGCCGGGACTGGGGCTACGCCGGTGAATATGTGGAGGGGATGTGGCGCATGCTGCAGCAGCCCAAAGCCGACGATTATATACTGGCTACAGGTAAAACCCATACCGTGCGTGAGTTCATAGAGGCCGCCTTTGCCGCCACCGGCATCAGGTTGGTCTGGAAAGGCAAGGGTTTGGGTGAAAGAGGCCTTAACGTTGCCACAGGCAAGACAGTAGTGGAGGTTTCTAAAGAATTCTACCGCCCCGCCGAGGTGGATCGGCTGATGGGAAATTCTTCGAAGGCCAGGACTAAATTGGGCTGGAAGCCGAAAACCAAATTCCGGGAACTGGTAACGCTCATGGTTAACGCCGAACTCAGCCGTTTGGACAAAAAGAAGGTGAATTTATGAAAGCAATAATCCTCGCCGGCGGGTCGGGCACGCGGCTGTGGCCGGTCTCGCGCTACGGCCTGCCCAAGCAGTTCATAAAACTCAACGGCGGCAAGTCGCTGCTGTGCCAGACCGTGGAGAGGCTGGCCGCGGTGGTGCCGCTGCGCGACATCTTCGTGATAACCAACGAGGATTACCGGTTCCACGTGCAGTCGGACCTCCGGTCCGTCTCGCCGGCGATAGAGAACAACGTGATACTGGAGCCCGTCGGGCGCAACACCGCCCCGGCCATAGCGCTGGTGATGAAATACTGCCTTGAAAAGCTCAAGTGCGCGAAGGACGAGGTCATTTTTATCTGCCCCTCCGACCATATCATAGAGCCGGTGGAGAAATTCGCCAAATACGCCCACCAGGCGGAGGCGGCGGCCAAGGCCGGGCGCATCGTGACCTTCGGCATAAAGCCCGGCCGCCCGGAAACCGGGTACGGGTATATTAAAAAGGGCGGGGCCGCGGGGAACGGCGGCGTCTGCAAGGTGGAGAAGTTCGCCGAGAAGCCGGACCTGAAGACGGCGGAGAAGTATTTAAAGGACGGGAACTATTACTGGAACTCCGGGATGTTCTCGTTCACCATAGCCGCGATGCTGGCTGAATTCAAGGCTTTCGCCCCGGAGATAAGCCGCAGGCTGGACGCCCCGCTGGCGGAGATGACCGCCGATTTCAAGAACATGCCGTCCATTTCCATAGACTACGCGGTGATGGAGAAATCAAAGAAAACCGCGGTGCTGCCGATAGACATCCTGTGGTCCGACGTGGGCTCCTGGGATTCGCTGCCCGAGGTCATCAAGCCCGACTCCGACGGCAACGTGAAGGTGGGCGACGTGCTGGCCCTGGACACGAAGCGCACCATTGTGATGGGCGAGAACCGGCTGATCTCCACCATAGGCCTTGAGGACCTGATAATTATCGACACCGTGGACGCGCTGCTTATCGCAAAGCGCGGCCAGGCCCAGCGCGTTAAAGAAGTGGTGGACCAGCTAAAGGAGCGCAAGCGCAAAGAGGTGGTGGAGCATCTTACCACCTACCGCCCGTGGGGCTACTTCGTAGTGCTGGAGGAAGGCCCCCGCTACAAGATAAAACGCATAGTTTTAAAACCGGGCCAGAAAGTCAGCCACCAGCTGCATTACCACCGCAGCGAGCACTGGATAATAGTCAAAGGCACGGCCAAGGTGACCCTGGGCAGGAAGACCACGATGGTGCACGAGAACGAAAGCACTTACGTGCCCAAGTCCACGGCGCACCGCCTGGAGAACCCGGGCAAGGTGCCGCTGGAGATGATAGAGGTGCAGAACGGGGAATACGTCGGGGAAGACGATATAGTGCGGCTTAACGATATTTACGGGCGCGGTACTAAAAAATAAAGCAGCCGTTCCTTTTCAACAATGGATACTAAGAACAATGTCTATGTGGTCGCCGGGCCTAACGGGTCGGGCAAGACCACGTTCGCCAGGGAATTCCTGCCTAATTACGCCATGTGCTCTAATTTCGTGAACGCGGACCTGATAGCGCAGGGGCTGTCGCCCTTTAACCCGCGCGAGGCCTCGATAAAGGCCGGGAAGCTCGTCCTGAGCCGCATAAACGATTTCTCCAAAAGCGGGGCGGATTTCGGGTTCGAAACCACCTTGTCGGGGAGGACGCACCTGAGGCTGCTGCACAGGCTGGAGGAGAGGGGCTACCATGTGCACATCTTTTTCCTGTGGGTCCCCAGCTCCGACCTGTCGCTGTTGCGCGTGAAGAACCGCGCAGCCGACGGCGGGCATAATGTCCCGGCGGTCGACGTCTGCCGGCGGTTCAAGCGTTCTATCACCAATTTTTTCGAGGTTTACATGCATTCGTCCACCACCTGGATGCTGTTCGATACCTCCGGGACTTCGCCGGTTCTGGCGGCTAAAGGAAAGAACGGCGCGCTCATAATAGAGAACGCCGACGTTTACGCCAGGATCACAGGGAAAATTTAATATGAAAAAAAGACTATCGATGCAGGATAAAGCCGAGCTGGCTATGAAGGCGGCCGCGCGGAAGGTGGTAGCGGAACACAAAAAGAACGGCCGCCCGCTGGCGATCTGGAAGGACGGCAAAGCGGTGAACGTGCAGGTCGACAAAATTTAAGGAGAAACCTATGAAAGTTGTCATTCTGGCCGGAGGCATGGGAACGCGGCTCAGCGAGGAGACCGACCTGAAGCCGAAGCCGATGGCCGAGATAGGCGAGAAGCCCATGCTCTGGCACATCATGAAGATCTATTCGCATTACGGCTTCAACGATTTCGTGCTGTGCCTGGGCTACAAGGGCTACATGATAAAGGAGTACTTCGCCAACTACTTCCTGCACCAGGCCGACGTGACCATAGATATGAAGAGCAACAAGATGGTGGTGCATCACCAGAAGGCGGAGCCCTGGAAGGTGACGCTGGTCGACACCGGGCTTAACACCATGACAGGCGGGCGCCTCAAGCGGGTACAGGAATATATCGGCAAGAATCCCTTCATGCTCACTTATGGCGACGGGCTGGCCGACGTGGACCTGAAGAAGCTGGCGGCCTTCCATAAAAAGCACGGCGGCTACGCCACCATCACGGCCATACAGAACCTCGGGCGCTTCGGCGCCATAGATATGAAGGCGGACGGCGCGGTGCGCGCTTTCCAGGAGAAGCCGCAGGGCGACGGGGCCTGGATAAACGGCGGCTTCTTCGTGCTTGAGCCCGAGGCCTTCGACTATATTAAAGACGACGACTCCGCGATCTGGGAGCGCCAGCCCATGGAGACGCTTGCTGCACAGGGCCAGCTTACCGCCTACAAGCACACCGGCTTTTGGAAGTGCATGGATACCCTGCGCGACAAGACGGAGCTGGAAAAGCTCTGGCAGTCCGGCAGCGCCCCGTGGAAGGTGTGGAAATGAACTCCTGGCGGGGTAAAAAAGTATTCCTGACGGGCAACACCGGGTTCAAGGGCGCGTGGCTGTCCATCTGGCTGAACGCGCTCGGCGCGAAGGTCTACGGCTACGCTTTGAAGCCCAACACCAGGCCCAGCCTTTACGAACTGTGCCGGCTGGATAAGATCACAAAAACGACCATCGCCGACATACGCGACGCTGCCAGGGTCAGGCGGGCCCTGCTGGCCGCCAGGCCGGAGATAGTGATACACATGGCCGCCCAGCCGCTGGTGCGCGAATCCTACCGGGCGCCCGCCGAAACTTACGAGACCAACGTGATGGGGACGGTGAACCTGCTCGAGGCCGTGCGGGCTTGCGGCTCGGTGAAGGCCGTGGTGAACGTTACCACCGACAAATGCTACGAGAACAGGGAACACCTGCGCGGCTACAAAGAGGGGGAGCCGCTGGGCGGGTACGACCCCTACTCCAGCAGCAAGGCCTGCTCGGAGCTGGTGACCTCGGCCTACCGCAATTCTTTTTTTAACCCGGCCGACTACAAGAAACACGGCGTGTCGCTGGCGTCAGCCAGAGCGGGTAATGTGGTCGGCGGCGGCGACTGGGCGGCCGACCGGCTTATCCCCGACATGATACGGGCCGCCCTGAAGGGCGAAAAGGTGCGCATACGCAGCCCGCGCGCCATACGCCCCTGGCAGCACGTGCTTGAGCCGCTGTGCGGCTACCTGCGGCTGGCCGAGATGCTTTATACCCGCGGCCCCGGCTACGGCGGGGCCTGGAATTTCGGGCCCGGGTCCGGCGGCGCCAGGGACGTGGAGTGGATAGTGAAGCGGCTGTTCGCGGCCTGGCCGGAAGCGCCGGGCTATGTCATAGACAAAGGCCGCCACCCGCACGAGGCGCATTTCCTGAAGCTGGATTCCTCCAAAGCCCGCCGCAGGCTGGGCTGGGAACCGCGCTGGAACATAGGGACGGCCATAGACAGGATCGTAACCTGGACCCGCGCCTGCGCCGCCAGAGAGGATATGCTGAAGGTCTGCCTGGAACAGATACGGGAGTACGCGGAAAATACTAAGGGGATATAATGAAGCGAGACGAAATTCTGAACGCCGTGAAGGCCTATCACGCGGCCGCTTTCCCGGCCAGGCCCTTCAACAGGGAAAAGGACACCGTCCGCTACGCCGGCAGGGTGTTCGACGAAAAAGAGCTGGTCGCCCTGGTGGATTCGTCGCTGGACTTCTGGCTGACGGAAGGGCGCTACGCCGAGAGTTTCGCCGAGAAGATCTCCGATTTCCTCGGCGTGGAAAACGTCATCCTGGCGAATTCCGGCTCGTCCGCCAACCTGCTGGCTCTTTCCGCCCTGACCTCCGTGAAACTGGGCAAGAAAAGGCTCGTCCCGGGCGACGAGGTCATTACCGTCGCGGCGGGGTTCCCGGCCACCGTCACCCCTATCCTGCAGAACGGGCTGGTCCCGGTTTTCGTCGACGTGGAGCTTCCCACTTACAACATCGATATTGAAGCTCTTAAAAAGGCCGTTTCGCCCAGGACCCGCGCGGTCTTCCTCGCCCATACGCTGGGCAACCCGTTCAACCTGGGCGCGGTCATGAAGGTCGTCAAAGAGCACGACCTCTGGCTGATAGAGGACAACTGCGACGCCCTGGGAAGCCGCTACAAGGGGAAATATACCGGGACCTTCGGGCATATCGCCACTCTTTCTTTCTACCCGGCCCACCACATAACCACCGGCGAAGGCGGCGCGGTGGTGACCAACAACGAGCAGCTGGCCCAGATCATACGCTCGTTCCGGGACTGGGGGCGCGACTGTTACTGCGCCGGCGGCGAGAACAACACCTGCGGCAAGCGCTTCTCCCAGCAGTTCGGGACGCTGCCCGCCGGCTACGACCATAAATACGTCTACTCC
This sequence comes from Elusimicrobiota bacterium, assembly GCA_030651035.1. Lineage (GTDB taxonomy): Bacteria > Elusimicrobiota > Elusimicrobia > Elusimicrobiales > UBA9959 > UBA9959. The sequence goes on along the minus strand of JAUSCK010000105.1, from coordinate 13,935 downwards.
GAGATAGGCTACAACCTGAAGATGACCGACATGCAGGCGGCGATAGGCTCCGCCCAGATGGACAAGCTGGAAATGTTCGGCGAAAAAAGGCGCGCGAATTTCAAGCGCTACCAGAAGCTGTTCTCGGCCTATGAGAAATTCCTCCTGCTCCCGGAGGCGACCCCGGGCGCGGACCCCTCCTGGTTCACCTATATCCTCTCCGTAAAGGAAAACGCCCCTTTCAAGCGCAACGACCTGGTGACGTTCCTGAACGAGCGCCGCATAGAGACCAGGAATATCTTCGCCGGCAATATTCTCCGTCAGCCGGCTTTTATCGACAAGCCCTGCCGGGTAGAGGGAAAACTGTCGGCCACGGACTTCGTTATGAACAATACTTTCTTCCTCGGGACCTATCCCGGCATGACGGAAGAGATGTTCTCATACGTCGAGGACTGTGTCGCCGAGTTCATGGGCTGGTATTCAAAATGATCGTAAAAAAATACAGATCCGAAGTGGTCTCCGTCGAGAATCATATCGCCGACATCCGGACCGTCACCCTGCGGCCGCTTGAGAAGGCTTACAAGTACAACCCCGGCCAGTTCCTCCACCTGGCGCTGGAAGACTACGATCCCTCCCGGCCCTGGCCTGAATCGCGCTGCTTTTCCATGCAGAGCTCCCCTGACCAGGAAACGATCAAGATCACTTTCGCCGCGAAGGGGAAATTCACCGCGCGCATGGCGCGCGAACTGGTCCCCGGAAAGATCGTCTGCGTAAAACTTCCCTATGGGGATCTCTTCCCGGCGGAGCAGGAGATGTGGAGGGCTGTCTTTATCGCCGGGGGGACCGGGATTACGCCCTTTCTTTCGCTGTTCATGTCCAAGGCGTTCGCCGCTTACCAGCAGCCCAGGCTTTATTTCGGCGTGCGGAATCCCTCCCATCACATATACGCCGCCGACCTTGAAAGAGCCAAGGTGGTCAATTCCACTTTTTTCATCAGGATCCTTAACGAGGAAAAGGACGGCCGGCTGGATATCCAGAAGATCCTGAAGGAAAACGGGCCCTCCGCAGTATATTTCATCTCGGGGCCGCCGGCCATGATAAAAAGTTTCAAGGCCGGCCTGGCGGAGAAGGGCGTCCCCGCCGGGAATATCAGGACTGACGACTGGGAGTAGCCACAAACCGCGGTTTCCGGGGCTTATGATCAAACTATCGGATTATATAATAGACTTTATAGTGCGGGAGAAGGTCCGCCACATCTTCGAGATGATAGGCGGGATGATCACGCACCTGCTGGATTCGGCCCACGGGCGCAAGGATATCCGCTGCGTCTCGATGCACCACGAGCAGGCGGCTGCTTTCGCGGCCGAGGGCTACGCCCGCATGAACGGGCGGCTGGGCGTGGCGATGGCCACCAGCGGCCCCGGCGCGCTGAACATGCTCACGCCCATAGGCAGCTGCTATTTTGACTCCGTGCCCTGTCTTTTTATAACCGGCCAGGTGAACACTTACGAATATAAGTTCGACAACCCCGTGCGCCAGATAGGCTTCCAGGAAACGGACATAGTGAGCGTGGTAAGGCCCATAGTGAAATACGCCGAGCTGGTGCGCGACCCTGAAGATATACGCTACTGCCTCGAGAAGGCCGTGTTTCTGGCGCAGTCGGGCAGGCCGGGCCCTGTGCTGCTGGACCTCCCGATGAACGTGCAGCGGGCGAAGATCGACCCCAAAAAACTCAGGTCTTTCTACGGCAGCGCCGAGCATAAGCGCCTTAGCGCGCCCAGGCCTGTGTCCGCCGCGGCAGTTTCAAAAATAGCCGCGCTGATAAAGGCCGCAAGGCGCCCGATGATACTTGCCGGCGGCGGTTTGCGCACGGCCGGCGCTACGGGGGAACTTGAAGCGCTGGTTAAGAAAACCGGTATTCCTGTGGCCTGCTCGCTTCTGGGGCTGGACGCCATCCCGCACGATAACCCGGCTTTTTCAGGCATGATAGGCGCTTACGGCAACCGCTACAGCAATATGGCGGTGGCGAACTGCGACCTGCTCCTGATACTCGGCTCGCGGCTGGATACCCGGCAGACCGGCACCCGCCCGGAGACCTTCGCCCGCGGCGCAAAAAAAGTTCATGTGGATATAGACCCGAACGAGCTGGGCGGCAAGCTAAAGACCGACCTGCCTGTGCGAGCCGACCTGAAAGTCTTTTTAAAGCAACTCAACTCCGGCCTGCAGGCGTTCAAGAAGAACGACCTGACCGCCTGGTACCGTTCCATTGAGGTCTTCCGGAAAAAATTCCCCGAGGTGGAAACGGCCGAGAGCGGCCGGGCGATAAACCCCAACCGGTTCATCGGGCTGCTGGCGGAACATTCACAGGAGGGGGACATCATCTGCGTGGACGTGGGACAGCACCAGATGTGGACAGGCCAGTCCTTCCGCCTGAAGAAAGGCCAGCGGCTGCTCCTCTCCGGCGGCATGGGCTCGATGGGCTTCGCCCTCCCCGCGGCTATCGGCGCGTCCCTGGCCTGCCCGGGCAGGCGCGTGCTGGCGATCTGCGGCGACGGCGGCCTGCAGGTGAACATCCAGGACCTGGACTCCCTGCCGGTGCGCAACCTGCCGGTGAAAGTGATACTGATGAACAACGGCTGCCTGGGCATGGTGAGGCAGTTCCAGGATATTTATTTCGGCGGGCGCAGGCAGTCCACGCTGGAGGGCTACCACTGCCCGGACCTGAAGAGGATAGTGGAGGCCTACGGGGTGCCTGTGCGCGTTGCGCGCACAATGGCGCAGGCCGAGGCCGCGCTGCGCGGGGCGCTGGCGGCGCAGGGCCCGGCGCTGGTGGAGGTTAAGCTGACCCCCGAGACGGCGGTGGAGCCGAAGCTGGTGGTCAACCGGCCCATAGAGGACATGTCGCCCCATATGCCGCGCAGGCGGCTGCGCGAAGCCATGATAATAAAGCCGCTGCCGGAGACAAATGAAAAGTTTTAAGGTCCTGGTGTCGGGCGCGTCCGGCTTCGTGGGGCGCAGCCTTGCCGAGTACCTGCCGGGCAGGGGATACGAGGTGCACTCCTTTACGCACCGCACCCTGGACCTGCTGGACGAGGCCGCCGTGGCGGAGAAGCTGGGTTCTTTAAATCCGGATGTCGTGCTCCATTGCGCGGCGGCGGGAGGGAGCCGCAAGACCGGCTACGACGCCGGCAGCACCGACGTGGTTTCAAAGAACCTGCGCATGTTCTTCAACCTGGCGCGCTCCCTTAAGCCGGGGATGCGCATGCTGACCATGGGCAGCGGGGCGGAGTATGACAAGCGGCACAGCCTCCCCAAAATACCGGAGGACCGCTTCGACAGCCATGTCCCGGCGGACGATTACGGCTACGCCAAGTACGTGATCTCGAAGTACATAGAAAAAACGGACAATATCACCTGCCTGCGCATCTTCGGGCTTTACGGCAAATACGAGGATTACTCCTATAAATTCATTTCGAACGCGATAGTAAAGAACCTGCTGGGCCTTCCCATAGTCATAAACCAGAACGTTAAATTCGACTACCTGTGGATAGACGACTTCTGCGCGCTGGTCGGGCGGTTCCTTGAAAAAGAGCCGGCGTCGCGGCATTATAATGTCACCCCGAGCGAATCCGCCGACCTGCTCTCGCTCGCGGACGCGGTAAATTCCGCCGCAAAGTCGAAAAGCGAGGTAAAAGTGCTCAGCCCGGGGCTGAACGCTGAATATACCGGCAGCAACCTGCGCCTGCTCGGCGAACTGGGCGGCTTTAACTTCACTTCCTATGAAAGCGGCGTTAAGCAGCTTTACGCTTATTACGCCGCGCGGCTCGGCGAGCTTGACCTGGAAACCGTCAGGAAAGACCCTTTTATAAAGCTGTGCAAAACCTCCGGCGGCCGCGCGGCTGATATATGATAAAACTGGCGGACTATGTGGCTAAGCGGCTTGTCGAGCACGGCGTAAAGCACGTGTTCATGATCTCCGGCGGCGGCGCCATGCACCTTAACGACGCCGTGGGGAAATGTAAAGGGCTCGAATATATCTGCAGCCACCACGAGCAGGCTTCCGCGATGGGCGCCGAGGGCTATTCCCGGATCTCCGGCAGGCTGGGCGTGGCGGTAGTTACTACGGGGCCCGGCAGCACGAACACTTTGACAGGCGTGATAGGCCAGTGGCTGGATTCGATACCGGCGCTGTACCTCTCCGGCCAGGTGAAATTCAGGACCACAACAGCGTCCTGCCCGGGGGCCGGGCTCAGGCAACTGGGCGACCAGGAAATCAATATCGTGGATATAGTGAAGCCTGTCACTAAATTCGCCCAGCTGCTGACCGACCCCAGCCAGGTGAAGTATGTGCTCGACAAGGCTGTCCATACGGCGACTACCGGCCGCCCGGGGCCGGTGTGGATAGATATCCCGCTGGACGTGCAGGCGGCGCTCATAGATGAAACTAAACTTGTTTCTTACGAGCCTGAACAGCTTCCGTCCGACAGCGGAATTCAAGCGCAGATCGCCAAAACGGCTGAGCTGCTGCGGGCGGCTAAAAGGCCTGTCATCGTCGCCGGCCACGGCATAAGGATCTCCGGGGCCGAAGAATTATTCGAAAAGCTGGCTGATACTTTAAAGATACCCGTGCTGGCTACCTTTGGCGGTTTTGACCTTGTGCCGAACGACAGCCCCTTCTTCTCCGGGCGCATAGGCACAGTGGGCACCCGCGGGGGGAACTTCTCGCTGCAGAACGCGGACCTGGTGCTCTCGCTCGGGTCCCGTAACAATATACGCCAGGTAAGCTACGACTGGGCCAATTACGCGCGCAAAGCAAAAAAGATCGTGGTGGATATCGACCCGGCCGAACTCATTAAACCTACGCTGAAACCGGACTTGGCTGTCCGGGCCGACGTGAAGGATTTCATGGCCGGCCTCCTGGCGGAGGTTTCGCGGGAGGGCATCGCCGATCCCTCAGGCTGGCTCAAGTGGTGCCGCGGGTGCTCCGAAAAATATCCGGTCGTCCTTGCGGAGTATAAAGAACTTAAAGCAAAGGTCAGCCCGTACCACTTCGTGGAAACCCTTACCGGCATGCTTTCTCCGGAGACCTCGGTGGTGGCCGGGAACGGCTCCGCCTGCGTCTGCCTCTTCCAGGCCGGGATAGTTAAAAAGGGGCAGCGGATATTCTGGAATTCCGGCTGCGCCTCGATGGGCTACGACCTGCCCGCGGCAATAGGGGCCTGTTTCGGCGGCGGAAAAAAAGAAGTGGTCTGCCTGGCGGGCGACGGCAGCCTCATGATGAACCTGCAGGAGCTTGCCACCGCCGCGCACCACAAGCTGCCGCTGAAAATATTCGTGCTTAACAACGGCGGGTATATCTCGATAAAACAGACGCAGGAGAATTTTTTCGAAAGCCGCTATGTCGCCTGCGACGCCAGGTCGGGCGTGGGCTTCCCCGATTTTGTCAAAGTCGCAGCGGCTTTCGGCCTGCATACCGAGGTTATAGACAGTGTTGCCGATCTGAAAGAAAAAATAGCCAGGGTCCTGGCTGTGAAAGGCCCGGCGCTTTGCGACGTGAAACTCCCGGCCGACCACAAGTTCATGCCTAAACTGTCCTCCGAAAAGAAGCCGGACGGCAGCATGGTCTCCAAGCCGCTGGAAGATATGTGGCCCTTCCTAGACAGGGAGGAGTTTCGGGGTAATATCGTAGAGTAGCAGATGGTATTCAACCGGAGGCAAGTACATGAATCATGATATCTTAGAAGACCTTTTTGTGCTTGAAATGACAAATAACCACCAGGGCAGCGTGGAGCGCGGCCTGGAGATCATAAGGCAGTTTTCCAGGATCGCCAGGTTTAATAATGTCAGGGCCGCGATTAAATTGCAGTTTCGGGAGCTTGCTTCTTTTATCCATAAGGATTTCAGGAACCGGGAAGATATCTATTACGTAAAAAGATTGAATAATACCGCGTTGACCGCTGAAGATTATATCATGCTCGTAGAAGCAATACGGAAATCCGGCTGCATCCCCCTGGCTACGCCGTTTGACGAGAGTTCCGTGGGCCTGATTGAAGATTTAAATCTCCCGATGATCAAGGTCGCGAGTTCGGGCTGCAACGACTGGATGCTGATAGAAAGAATTGCGAAGGCAAGAAAACCTGTGATCATCTCCGTCGGCGGGATGTCGATAAAGGATATGGACGACCTGGTCCTTTTCTTCGAGAATAGAAGCATCCCTATCTCGATCTGCCACTGTATCGCCGCATATCCTACCGAGGACAGCGAGCTGCAATTGAACCAGATAGATTTTTTGCGGAAAAGATATCCGGCGCATATAATCGGCCTGTCGTCACATGAACATCAGGATTGGAGCTCCTCGATCATCGCCGGCTACGCAAAAGGGGCAAGGTTGTTCGAAAGGCATATAGACATAAATACCGATGGTTTCAAGGTTGCGCCCTATTCGTCTCTGCCGGATCAGATAGATGAGTGGTTCAAGGCCTGGCATCATGCGAGAGTTATCTGCGGCAGTTCGTCGCAAACCAGGCTGCTGCCGATAGAAAGGGAAACAACTTATTTAAATTCCTATATACGCGGCGTATATGCAAAAAGAGATCTTGAACCGGGCGAGATGTTAACAGAAAAAGACGTCTACCTGGCCGTGCCGCTGCTTAAAGGGCAGATTTCATGCAAAGAATTGATGCTTGGGAGCTGGGGACACAAAGTGATTAAGAGTATTAAAACGTCCCAGCCGGTACTGATAGATTATCTTGATACGCCCTATGCCAATAATGAGGCTTTAAAAAAAACCGTGTATGAGAGAGGCCTTGACCCCGCTGAAAACAATAAGGATAAGAAATGACAGGAGGCGGCTTTACGGACGCCGCTCCAGCGAGCCAGTTCAGCGCTATTGGGCGGGGCGGCTGGTTTTGTATTATATAAGTGTTCTCAAAAGCTGCGCAATTTATGAATAAAACCATGGTAAAAACAGAATGAAAGGCCGGGTCGCGCTTATTACCGGAGCTTCAAAAGGCCTGGGCAGGGCTATTGCGGCCGCCTTTAGGGAGCGAGGTGCGGTTTTGCTTACCCCCGCGCATTCCGAGCTTGACCTGGCTTCAAATACATCCATAGACAGCTATCTCTCCGGCCTTGCCGGCGGGGTGGATATTCTGATAAACAACGCCGGAATAAATCCCCTGGGGTCAGCTGCGGATTACTCTGATGACGATCTGAAGGCGCTTATGCAGGTAAACCTTGCCGCGCCTATGCGGCTTCTCCGCGGCGTCCTCCCTCTAATGTGCGCAAAAAAATACGGCAGGATAGTAAATATCAGTTCGGTCTGGAGCCTTGTCGCTAAGCCGCGCCGGTTCGCCTATTCTACCGTTAAAGCGGCGATAAACGGTATGACCAGGGCAGCCGCCGTAGAATGCGCCAAGGACGGGATCCTGGTTAACGCCGTAGCGCCCGGCTATGTAAATACCGAACTTACCAGGAAAAACAACTCAGAAAGCGATATTCTCGCCATTTCGCGGGCCATCCCCATGCAGCGCCTTGCCGAGCCCTCGGAAATTGCGGCTGTGGTGGCTTTCCTGGCTTCAGGGCAGAACACTTATATCACGGGGCAGACGATTTTTGCGGACGGGGGATACACTTGCCTCTAGAGAACTTCACCGTTAAATCCAAACTTAAGGATTACGAAGTTTTTTTCGGTGAAGCCGCGGAGTATCTGCCCCGCCTTGCCGCCGGGCCTGACTGCGTATTCGCTATCGACGAGAACGTCTGGCGCCTGCACAAGGACTCCGCACTTAAATCTCTTGAGTCCGCGCCGAAAGTGATACTCCCCATCGGCGAAGCAGTTAAGACGCTGGAATCCGTGCAGCTGCTTTATGACCGGATAGTGGGATTCTCCCCGAAGAAAAACATGCGCCTTGTTTCCATAGGCGGGGGGATAACGCAGGATATCACGGGTTTCGCCGCTTCTACTTTATACCGCGGCGTTAAATGGACTTTCATCCCTACCACCCTCCTGGCCCAGGCTGACAGCTGTATAGGCGGCAAAACATCCCTTAACTTCAAAAGCTATAAGAACCTGGTGGGCACTTTCTATCCTCCCACCGAAGTCTATATCTCCGCCGGTTTTCTCTCAACGCTTGTGGACGGCGATTATCTGAGCGGGCTGGGCGAGATAGCCAAGCTGTGCATCATCGGTGGTGCTGAGTCCGCCGGAGCTTTCGCCGACGCCTTGGCCGGACTGCTCGGGAGGGAGCCCGCCGCGCTGACGCGCTTCCTCAGGCTGGCGCTTGAGATAAAGAAGGGCTACATCGAGGAAGATGAATTCGACGCCGGGCGCAGGAATATCCTTAATTTCGGCCATTGCTTCGGCCACGCTATCGAGTCCGCCACGGGGTTCGCCGTTTCCCATGGGATAGCGGTCGTTTACGGCATCTTACTGGCGAATATCGCGGCCCGCCGGCGGGGTCTCCTGTCCGAGGATGCGGAAAGATCGATGAGAGACCGGATACTCATGCCGCTGATAAGCAGCGCCGCCGCAGCAGCACCTTTTGATGGCAACCTGATAATCCAGGGCATGAAGAAAGACAAAAAGCGCACCGGCGCAAAGCTCGCGCTCGTAATGGCGCTAGACGGGTTTAAAATGGCCAGGGTTGACGACTTGGAGGAAACAGAGGCGGCCGCCGCCATCGGGGAATTCAACCGGTCAGTCTAGTTTTTGGAGCGTTGCGGAGGGCCGGGCCTTAAGTTTATGAAAAAAATAATATCCATAATCACTTCCGCTTACAACGAACAGGGCTGCGTCGAGGAATTAGCCAGGCAGCTGGTGAAGGTCTTTGAAAATAATCCCAAATACGAGTTCGAGGCTATCATCGTAGAGAACGGCTCCACCGACGGGACTTTCGAGAAGCTGCTGGAGATCCGCAGCAAGGACAGCCGCTTCAAGATCGTGCGGCTGTCTCGGAATTTCCGCATGGACGGCGGCATAACCGCCGGCTTGAATTACGCGCGCGGCGACGCCGCGGTCCTGATGACCTCGAACCTGCAGGATTCCCCGGAGATCATAAACAAGTTCATAGAGAAATGGGAGCAGGGCTACGAGCACGTTTACGGCATAGTTAAAGCCCGCCCGGGAAAGAGGTTTTTCAGGAGGCTTAATTCCCAGCTGTTCTACCTGGTTATCAATTACCTCACCGATAACATGATCCCCAAGAACGTAAGCGACTTCCGGCTTATGGACCGCAGGATGTACGCGACCATCAACCGGATGGAGGAGCGCAACCGGTTCATGCGCGGCCTTTTCGCCTGGGTGGGGTTCAAGTCCGCCGGCGTGGAATTCGAGCGCGCCAAGCGCTTTGCCGGCGAGTCCCACGCGCCCTTTTGGAAGGTCGTGGAGCTGGCGATAAAGGGCATTCTTGCCTTCTCCTATGTTCCCATCCAGGCCATTTCCGTTTTCGGCCTGGCGCTGTCTTTTATTTCGCTGCTCTATTTCATCTTTACCGTAGTTAAAGTGCTGGTCTACGGAGTTCCTTTCGCCGGGTACGGCACTATAGTGTCGCTTATCCTGCTTTTATTCGGCTTCGTGTTCCTGATCCTGGGCATCCTCGGGCAGTACATAGCCCAGATCTACGAAGAAGTCAAAGGCCGGCCCAACTTCATAGTAAAGGAACTGCATGGGCTGGACCTTCCCTCAGTAAACAAGACTAGTTGAAAATTGGCGTATAGAACGCTATTTTCGTTTACCTTTTACTCGGAAATGCATCCATCGCCATGAGCAAGAGAAATAAATTAAAAAAACGACCTGGTAGCCAGGGCAAGACGGTTCTGTTAACGCAGCCTAAGGGCGTTGGTTTGGCGGGAGGTATATCTATTGCGCTAATCGGTATTTTTTGCGCAACCGCTGTTACTTTATATTTCTTTCCAATATACCCGGATGAAATCCAGGTGCGCCTCATGCTTTCGCGGCTCCTTGTTGATTTCCCTATAACAATCAGTGGTAACCCAACGTGCCTTTCCAGTTTTCTTCAGCCGATTCCCGTTACTTTTTATTTTCCCGGTCTGCTAAACTGGCTGACGCATGGCTGGCTGGTAAATATTATCGCGCTAAGGGTAGTCGGACTCTTCCTAGGGTTTTTATGGGTGGCCGGCTTGGCTGTGTACCTTGATGCCAAGTCTGCGGACAGCCTTGGACAAGAAGCTGTTAGCCTAAGTCCTGTACGTCGGCGTCTTAATACTGCCGGTTTTGTTCTATCGGTCTTCTCAATCGGGGTCTTCCCTTTTTTTTTGATTTCAAACCGCAATGAGCAGCTTATGCTGCCGTTTGTGGTTCTGCTGCTGGCCGTTTCTATTCTCAGCGGGCAGGCGGACTCTAAAGGCTTGTGGTACAAAGCGGGCTTAGCCGGATTGTATTTTACTGCAGTTTCCCTGATCGTTTACGGACACGCCAAAGGGCTTTTATTAACGCCCTTTTTCGCGGTGGTGGGCTGGCAGTTGTTTCGCAAATTCGGCAAGCTGGCGCTTCTATTCGCCGCACTGCTGCTAGGCCTGCATTTAGCGCAGGCTTACCTCGCCTGGAAAGCCGATTTTCAATGCGGCGACGCACCCGTAATGGATGCGTTGATGAAAAGTTTCACATTTGACCCATTATCTCTATTCAGCGCTCCCGGTAGTTTTTTTAATCAGGCTTATCACAGCCTGGCGCAGGCAGGCAAATATTTGGACCAACTCAGTTTTCAGACCCTCACAGATATTTCCTACCTGCCCGACTTGCCTCTCGGCCGGGCGGAGAAATTTGCGAATATATTGATTAAACTGAATGCTGCGGCTGTGTTTTTTTCGCTGCTTTTCTTCCTGCCTTTCCAGTACTGCCGCAGGGATATCGCCGAGCGCAGGTTTGTCACTGTTAATCTGGCTTTGCTGGTTTTGTTTGCCTGCGCGTTTTTCAGCGCGGTATTTAATCTTCCCAAGAACTGGTACGACGCCGGGTATATGTACGCCCTGCTGCTGATAATGCTGGTTTTCTTTATCGGTGAAAATTTCGCCGGAATATTGCATGCGGCTCCAGCGCGCAGGCTTTTGTGTTACCTGGGGGTGGCGGCGCTGATGTCGCAGGGGGTGTTTATTCACAGGTATCTGCCGGAGTTTTTGGATGGTTTCAGTGGCCCAGGGGTTTCAATCGCAAAATATGATTCCCGAAAAACCAGCGACAACCTCGCCGCTGCCTGCGCCGCCTGCGGTATTGACCCTGTTAACAGCCAGAGATTGGTGGTTGACGATTATACCTATTTATACCTTCGCAAAACCAGATACCCTATGCCTATTAGTTATATCGGGGTCGGCTTAGGTTGGGATGTTATGGAAATGCGGAAATTCATTTCAAAGGTTAACTCGGACGGCTTGGTAGCACTCTGCAACTCGGGGATGCTTCCATACACACAATTTGTTAAGGTGCCGGGAGATTTTTGTTGTATTTCTAAAAAGGACCTTAAAATCATGGCTACTTTGCCTTAGCGCTTCTTTCTGGATTTCTCAGTATCGGAGAATTATGCCGCATATTGTAATATATACTAGGTAACACGGATGGGATATCTCTTAAAACAGAAACAATGGAGAGACATGTTACAGAAAAATATTTTTCAACCAATCATAATTCCGTTTAATAAGCCGCCGGTTCCGGCTGCCTCCTTCAGGTATCTTAAACAGGTCGTCAAGAGCCGTAAACTGTCCGGCGACCATGAATTCACAAGAAAATGTCATAGCTGGCTGCGCAAGGAATCCGGGGCCAGTGCCGCTTTTTTAACTCCCTCCGGTACCCATGCCCTTGAAATGGCGGCTTTACTTGCCGGCATAAAGGAGGGGGATGAAGTAATAATGCCCTCATTCACTTTTTCTTCTACCGCCAACGCTTTTATACTTCGCGGAGCCAGGATCGTGTTCGTGGATGTCAGGCCGGATACCATGAATATCGATGAACGGCTTATCCCGGCTGCTATAACTCGCAAAACCAAAGTGATAGTCCCCGTCCACTACGCCGGCGTCTCATGCGAGATGGATGCTATATTGGAACTAGCCAAGGCCAAAGGTTTATGCGTAATAGAGGATGCGGCGCAGGCGGTCAAGTCATCCTATCATGGCCGTCCGCTGGGCGGCATCGGTGATTTTGGAGCTTATAGTTTTCATGAAACTAAGAATTACACCTCAGGGGAAGGCGGGGCCATTCTTATTAAGGACCCGTCAAATATTCTGCGCGCTGAGATTGTCCGCGAAAAGGGCACGAACCGCTCGCGGTACTTCCGCGGTGAAATTGACAAGTATTCATGGGAAGACATCGGATCATCGTACCTGCCAAGCGAGATCAGCGCCGCTTTTCTTTTCTCCCAGTTGGAAATTGCAGACAAGATCCTTAACGACAGGCTCCGGACCTGGGATTATTACTACCGGAAACTGAAGCCGCTTGCCGATGAGGGCAAGATAGAACTCCCGTGTGTTACAAAGGGGTGCTCCCATAACGGCCACTTGTTTTTCCTCAAAGTCAAAGACCTCTCGGTAAGAACCCGGATTCTCGAATTCCTGAAATCCCGCGGCGTGCTCGCGCTGTTCCACTATGTCCCTTTACACAGCAGCAAGGCCGGGCGGAAGTACGGCCGCTTTGTCGGGAAAGATAGGTATACCACCTCCGATAGCGAGCGCCTATTCCGCTTGCCACTGTATTACGGCATGGCAAAGACGGATGCTGCCCGAGTCTGTGGGTTGATAACGGAGTTCTGTAAAGGATTATGAAAAAAAAGGTTATATACGGCTTCCAGGGTTGTCTCAGTCCGGAGTTCCCTTCTCAGATAGTTGTTGATGTCTGCGAGTCGTGCAACTACGCCTGCATACATTGCCCGCAGGCCGAATTTTCCAAATCGTCCGCCTACAAAGGCTATTTTCTCGACCCTAAGCTCAATAAGAAGCTTGTAGATGAAACAGCTTCGGATGGGAAAGGTCTTTGCCAATATCTCCGGTATACCGCCCAAGGTGAACCCCTGCTGCATCCTGATATCGTGCCCATGCTCAAATACGCCTGTAAATATTCCGGCGCACAGGTTAATCTGACCACCAATGGGTCGCTTCTGACCGCCTCGACAGGGAAAAAACTGCTTGAAGCCGGCGTTGACGTTTTTGATGTCAGCGTTGACGCTTTTTATCCGAAAACTTATGCCCGCATTCGGAGGAAAGGAGATCTGGCGGTTACCCGGGCGAATATACTTAGCCTTATCGGTGTGAAAAATAAAGGAGGATATAAATCCAAGGTTACAGTGAGTTTTGTGGAGCAGCCTTTGAATACGGACGAGAGCGGGAAATTTAAGGATTTCTGGGAAGAGGCGGGAGCGGATTATGTTGTTGTCCGCCGGATGCATTCTTGCGCCGGTGCCAAAAAGAATATCGCCCTGGCTATGGCGTCAAAAGCCCCGCCCAGACGACCGTGCCCGTACCCCTGGGAGCGGTTAGTCCTGAAACCTTCGGGGCATATCTGCTTTTGCCCCGCAGATTGGAAGCACGAAGAGATGATCGCTCATTTTAGCAAGGCATCCTTAAGGGAAGTTTGGCGTGGGGAATTCATGACCCGGCTCCGCTGCGCGCATCTTAAAAGCGACTTTTCCGGTTTTAAACTCTGCGGACAATGCCCCGACTGGGCGGCTACCCGCTGGCCGGGCGAGGGGCGGGCCTATGCCGATATGATGAAGGATTTTAAGAAAGGTGGCGTAAAATGACGCCTAAAACCCTGTCTATACTTGTTCCGGTTTATCAAAACGCGGGAAGCCTTCGGGAGATGTCATCGCGTCTTCTTGCCCTTGGCCCACAGTTGCCGGGATTCAGGCTGGATCTTGTTTTTGTGGATGACGGATCTACCGACGGCTCCTATGAATTGCTTCTAGAGCTTCATGCTTCCAACCCAGGTGTAATACGCGTGGTTAAATTGTCAAA
>JAUSCK010000151.1 GCA_030651035.1 Elusimicrobiota bacterium | reverse complement strand
CTGGGTGCTGCACGCGGCCGCGCATAAGCACGTGGCGCTTATGGAGGACGGCACCTATATCCTGGCGAAGACCGCCGCGGCCTACAATGTGGAGCGCTTCCTGTTCATCTCTACGGACAAGGCCGTGCGGCCCACCAGCATAGCGATATTTTCGCGGCTGTGTCGGAAGAGGCCGAGAGCGCCCTCAGCGAGGCGCAGCTGCAGGAGCTGAAGCATCTGGCTAACGAAGCGGATGTGGCGACGATGCTTGCCAGAATCAAAGAGCTGATACCGGCTTATACGGGGTGGCCCAGAAAATCGAAAGTCGAAGATCGAAAATCGAATATCGGGGAGAAGGGAGTTCACCACAGGGTGGAGCGAAGCGACACAATTCAACTGTATCTAACAGGACGCAGAGAGGGAGGAGGGGGGAGGAGAGAAGAGTTCCGGGGAAGCGGCGTAAAGGGGACAGGCTGCTTTAATTGTCCCCGGCGGCGGATTACAAGTCCCTTCTATGATGGGGTCGGTTGTGACCCCCTCGGCATGCCCCGAGACGGCCCTCTAATTGGCCCGAGATACCCTCGCCATGCCATGCTCCGAAGGGCCCCTCGGTTTAGTCCGAAAAACGCACCTCAAGGCTAATGAGAATCCTATCTCTTGATTTTTTGTACTATAATCCTATAACATGTTAAAAATAACATGCTATAGAAACGCAATATGAAATTTATAGATTTTAAAGAAAAATTAAAAGGTTTTGACTTATTCGGTCTGGCCGATGTAAGAAAAATCGAGGCTGAATTTGATTTTCGGCGGATAAACGAATGGATGGCAAAAGGCTATATTAGGAAAATCAGGAGAGGTTATTACATATTCTCCGATTGCAGTTTAAACGAGCGCGAATTGTTTCTGGTCGCCAATACCATCTATCGCCCGTCATACATCTCGCTTGAGATGGCGCTTTCTCTTTATGGCCTTATTCCCGAGGCTGTTTATGGAATTACTTCTGTTACCTCCCAAAAAACAAATAAGTTTAAAACAGATCTAGGCGTTTTTTCCTATAAACATCTTAAGCCCGCTCTTATGTTCGGGTATGAATTTCGTGAGCACAATAAGCGCCGGCTCCTGGTGGCGGAAATTGAAAAAGCCCTGCTGGATTTTCTGTATCTTAATCCGCATATTAAGGACGTTAAAGATTTTGAGGGCTTAAGGTTCAACTCCGGAGAATTTAAGGCTAAAGCCGATATGGGCAGGCTTAAGAAATACCTTGATGTTTTTGGGGTGCGGGCTTTGGCTGCCAGGGTCAACAGCTTTTTGGATTATGTAAATCATGCTTAGCCTTGTTAATATAGAAAAATATTATCCGCCTCTTGAGCGGCCTTTTAAGCGGAACATCCTGCGGGAGTACCTGCAGTATAAAATTCTTGAGATAATCTTTAATTCTGAGACCGGCCGCAGCCTGGCTTTTCTCGGCGGCACGGCTTTGCGGATTCTCTATAATAACGGCCGGTTTTCTGAAGATCTGGATTTTGATAATTTTGGCATTACAGAACGGGATTTCGCCGCTCTTGCGGAGGAAGTAAGGCGGGGGCTGGAGCTGCAGGGTTATGAGGTGGAAATAAAGAATGTTTTTAAGGGCGCCTATCGCTCCTATATCAGGTTTCCCGGCGTATTGTTCGAAAACGATATCTCCGCCCTCCGGGATGAAAAAATATTAATACAGATAGATACCGTTCCGCATGCGTTTGATTATGCCAAAGATTTGAAAATTATTAATAAATTCGATGTGTTCACGCAGGTTTACGCCACCCCGCTTGATATCCTCCTGTCACAAAAGATTTACGCCGCTTTAAACCGCCCCCGGGCTAAAGGGAGGGATTTTTATGATATCGTTTTCCTCCTGCCGCAAACTAAGCCGAATTACAGCTACCTCCGCGATAAAGTGGGCATTAATAATGGGAGTGAACTAAAAGAACGGCTTGTGGCTAAAACCTCTGATTTAAATTTCAAGGAATTGGCCGAAGACATTGCTCCTTTCCTTATCAATGGCGAAGATAATAACAAAGTTAAAATGTTTGTGCCCTATATTAAATCGTTAGAGTTTAATTCGCCTCATAATGCGCGAAGTTAGATACTTTGAACATTCCGGTTGTTACGCGGAGTCGGGCAGCTCTCGCAAGGAGGAGTTCAAGACCCTGCTGGTTACCGGGGCCGGCGGCACTATTGGCGGCGAGCTAGCCCGGCAGGTGCTGGCGCTTGGGCCTAAGAAAGTGGTGCTGCTTGAAAACCACAATACCGCGCTGTTCTATATAGACAAGGAACTGCGTGAGAAGGGCTTTGCCAGGCAGATAGTTTCCGTGCCCGGGGATGTGCGGGACGAAAGCCTGCTGAAGAATCTTTTTGAAACGCATAAGCCGGCCTGGGTGCTGCACGCGGCCGTGCATAAGCACGTGGCGCTTATGGAGGAGCGAGGAGCAGCTGCAGGGGCTGAAGCATCTTTCTACGGAGGCCGATATGGCGGCGATGCTTGGGAAGATTAAAGAGTTGATTCCGACTTATACGGGGTGGCCCAGGAAGAAGAAGTCGGGAGTCGGGAGTCGGGAGTCGGGAGTCGGGGAGGGGGAGGCTGAGCCTCGGAAGACGAAGGGGGAGTTGGAGGGGGAAGAGGCCGCGTAAAGGGGACAGGCTGCTTTAACAAAAAAGGCTCCTTGCGGAGCCTTTTTTGTTGTTTACCAACCCGACATGCCCTTGACGGGTTGGTCTGCTATACTATTGTTGGGAACTTTAAGTTTTGTTTACGACATATATCGTAACGACTATTGTCGTAATCACAGATAGCGATAATATTTATATCATATTGTAAAAACAACGTGTTGTTTGTATAATGAACTATATGAAACGTACTGTGGAATCACGACTTGATGCATGGCTGGTAAGCTCAGACCGGCGGCCGCTTGTGCTGCGCGGTCCACGACAGGTTGGAAAGACCTGGTTGGTGCGTGAGCTTGCAGCACGTTCGGGCCGCCGCTTGGTTGAGATAAATTTCGAGCGGGATCCTTCGCTTAAGCGGATTTTCTCCGCCAACGATCCCCGCAAGATTTTAGAGGAGCTTTCCCTTACGCTATCTGTCGATATAAGCCCGGAGACCAGCCTGCTTTTTTTAGACGAGATCCAAGGAGCGGGAGAGGTGTTGGCCGGCCTACGCTGGTTCTACGAAGAACTGCCGCAGTTGCCGGTAGTGGCGGCTGGGTCACTGCTTGATTTTGCGCTTGCCGACCATACCTTCAGCATGCCGGTCGGACGTATAGCTTTTCAGCATATTGAGCCGATGGGTTTCCCGGAGTATCTGTTGGCCCATGGGCAGGAGCGCCTGCTGGCCCCGATTTCAGCCTGGCGTCCCGGCAGTGAACTTTCAGCGGCAGCGCACCAGCAGGCCCTGCGCTGGTTTTATCGTTTTGCAATGGTCGGCGGCATGCCGGCGGTGGTTGCGGCGGATGTGGCGGGCCGTGAGCCGCGCCAGGTGCGGGAATTACAAAAAGACCTGGTGGCCGCTTATCGCGCGGACTTTGCCAAGTATTCGGGCCGGATGGACAGGGATATTCTTGACGCCGTGCTGCAAGCTGTGGTCGCCTCGCTTGGGCGGAAGTTCGTACATGCTCATGTGCGCGAGGGCGTAAAACAGCATCAGGCAAAACGCGCTCTGGAGCTGCTGAGCATGGCGCAGCTTGTGCACCAGGTTCATCACACCGCGGCTAACGGCTTACCATTGGGCGCAGAGGTTAAAAGTTCTTTCCGCAAGGTAGTTGCTGCTGATGTGGCGGTTGTTCACGCGCTGTTGAGTACTCCTGCCGCTCAGTCCTTTCCGGCATGGGATGCTTTGGCGCCGGCCCTGCGGGGCCAGTTAACAGACCAATTGGCGGCGGCTCAACTGCGACTGACCGATCCGGGGTCTGGCACTGGTCCGGAACTTTACTACTGGCAGCGCGAAGGCGGGCGTCCGGGGGAGATCGATTACCTGGTTCAAATGCTGGGCAGCATTGTTCCGATAGAGCTTAAGTCCGGCGCGTCCGGCGCCATGAAGAGCCTGCATCAGTTTATGTTCGAGCGCCAGCTGCCGCTTGCGGTGCGCGCGGATACAAATCCGCCCTCAGTAATGAATGTGTCTGTGAAGACAACGCAGGGAAATGCCGTAAGTTACCGTCTTATAAGTGTCCCGGTTTATCTGCTCTGGAATCTGCCGGAGATACTTGCGAAAGAGAAATAAATCCGAGTTTGTCTCAAGGGAGCCGGCGATGGAGACTGCGGGGGAGGGGGTTGGGGGATAGAAACAATCGAGAATCGGGAATCGGGAGTCGGGAATCGGGAATTAAGGGGAAGGGGAAGTTCACCACAGAGACGCGGAGAGGGAGGAGGGGGGAGGAGAGAAGAGTTCTGAGGAAGCGGCGTAAAGGGGACAGGTTGCTTTATTTTGCGGCCCCTTGACAATAAGCATACCCTATGGTATGCTATACCATAAGCATTATGGCAACATTAGTATTGCACCAAAAACTTATTGATAAGCATGGAGGTATAGAAGAGAGAGTTATATGGCTTGTTCCAAAAGCTAAAAAGCATCCTGAAGGTATTCGGTATCACCTCGCGTATATTCCCAAGGGAAGCAAAAAACCTTCAGTTCTCTTTGATAATCATTACCCCAAGGGCCATCACAAGCACATTGGGAATCATGAAATGCCTTATAGTTTTGTGAGTCCGGAAAAATTGTTAGAAGATTTTTATCGCGCGGTTAAGGAGGTGGCTATTTATGAAGACCTTGGAAATCCAAATAAAAAGTCGTGAGCAGGCAGACAAAGAATTTGCCAGCGTATTTAATAAAGCCCGGTCCGGGAAAAAGGTCCCTTTGCAAAAAGGTGTTTACTTCACCAGCCTTGAGGCAGTGAGGAATTTGCTTACAGAGAAAAGGTTGGAGCTTCTCCATCTGATCCGACAACACAGCCCGAAATCAATATCTGAGATCGCGAAGATCTCCGGCAGGAATTTTAAAAATGTTCATACAGACTTAAAAATCCTTCAAGGTTACGGGCTTGTTGAAATAAACGTGACAAAGACGGTTAAAAAATCTTTATCACAGAGAATCTTTATTCCATACCAGGCAGTCAATATTCACGCATGGTTTTGAACGTCGTGAAAAGAATAGGGTTTTATCCGCAGTGTGCGGCCAGACAGGGAGTCTACCTGGTGGAATGGGAAAGCGACGAAGATTTAAGAGAGCAAGTTTGCTTGCTTTCAGCGGAGCTTTAAATAGGATATCTTTACCAGAAATGAAAAACCCGCTTTCGCGGGTTTTTCACGCTGGTCCATACGGGCCATCCACCTCCGAATGCTCGGATTAGTTATAGTATAAGATATAACTTAAAAATCGTCGAGGGCATTTTTATGTCCCACGTCGGAGCTGCTGTCTAATCCGCGCACTTTGCCCGGTTCGGTTGCCAGTGGCGTAGACTTTAGGAAATCAGCGCCGACTAGTGCGTCAGGTCAAACTTGCTATCAATGCCTTAAAATCCCCGAAAGAAAATGGTTTGCGCAGTATGGTGTGAATACCCTTGTCCGAAAGCTGGCGGTCGATCTCTTGCTGGTCAACGGCCGTTATAACCACAACCCGCGTCTTCGGGGCCACGTTCCGGAGATCCTCCAACACCCCCATACCGGATTTCCCCGGCAGGATAAGGTCCAGAAAAACCACATCGGGTTTAAATTCTGTGAAATGTTTTATCGCCTCGCTCCCGTTCTCTGCTTCGGCGATATCTTCATGCCCGAGCTTTACCAGCATCGTTTTTATCATGCCCCGCGTAAGCGCGTTATCTTCAACCAACAATATTTTTATAATGCCCCCGTGCTTTATAAAGTCTAATCTCCCCGAGCCGACGATAAAGCCTTATTCACCTCCGCCATAAAAACTTCCGCCTTAAAAGGTTTTTCGAAATAGACGGCAGGGATCTGTTCCGGGGAAAGTATCCCAAGCGAGCCCGACACAAGCAGGCAGGCGCCGGCTTGTTTTGCCTCGAAGAGCTTTATCAGGTCCGTGCCCAGGCCGTCACCAAGCATAAGGTCCGTTATTAATAAATCGTAGTTGTGGGAATTTATCAGCCGGGCAGCCTCGGCGAAGCTAGAAGTCTTTGAGATTAAATAATCCGTGCCGGCAAACAGGCGCGCGTAAACATCAAGCATAGCCGCATCATCGTCGGCCACAAGGATACTTTTAGGCATCTTCTTCCCCTAACCCCGCCAGATGCCCCCACCCGCTGCATAGCCCCCCGGCTGCGTTATGAGTGTATCATTAGTCACACAACCCCGACATAGTCTATAAGTCGCAAGATACATAGGAATTATTCCCATAGATGATGGGGAAAATCCGGAATATATCATAAAGTCAGTAAAGGGATTCTACTTCTTTCGGCCTACATCTTTAGCCCATATTCTGCTCATTTCGTGTAAGTTTAATTGAACTTATTTTGAGCCGCACCGGAACTTCTCCGAAGGTCTGTCAGCTATGTTATATATGAAGGCGAGGGGTAGTGGGGATTTTTTATGGGTATGAATATTTATGCCATAACCGCCAGACAATTGCGCCTCATGCGATTGCAGGCGGGACTTACGATAGAGGACCTGGCGGATGCCGCGGGAATAAGCGTAAGCTTCCTTGCCTATCTGGAAACAAACAAGAAAAAGCCCAGCTTGGCCACCCTCGCAAAGATAGCCGCGGCGTTAAATGTTTCCGTAGCGGAATTATTTGATAAGAAATCCGTCCCTAATATCACGGGGGAGAAACAAAGAACGCTGAATAGAATTTTAAAACTTCTGAAAAACCAAAGCCCGGGAAACATGGAAACGATCCTGGCCACCGTAACGGTTCTTGCCAAGAAGCTTCTTGATAAACAAGCCTGATAGCGGCATATGACCCGCGCGCAGAAGCTTGCGCGCGGGTTGCTAAGCGTGGCGCGTAATGCGGCCGTGGCGGCCCCTTACGTGCGCTTCAGCCGCTTTTCGGACCGTGGGGGGGGGGGGGG
>JAUSCK010000098.1 GCA_030651035.1 Elusimicrobiota bacterium | reverse complement strand
GCTCCGCCACTTTTATCAACTGCACATTCTATGGAAATATAGCCAAAATCGGAACAGGTGGTGCGTTTCAGGGAGAAGGGAGAATATTCAATTCTATCTTTTATAAAAACACAGCAGATAACCATGATAATGACATAATGGTTAAAGGCAATCTCAAGATAGATTTCTCCCTTTTCAACTATTTGAGCGGAGGGGCAGATGTTGGGGCGGACATTGTTATGGGGAACCCGAAATTTATAGACCCCGATAATGGCGACATGCATCTCAACTCTGACTCCCCATGTATTGAAAAAGGGAAACAATTATCTGGGCTTAAAGACGCTAAAAACATTAATATCAAAACAGGTGTTACAGGCAAAGGCATTAACATGGGCGCTGATGAGGCCGTTCTGACATCAGCACTTAAAGAGTTTGCAAAGGAAATCTCTTCTGTAACAATTGACAATAAGACCGGACTTATGTGGGTAAAAGTCTGGAATTCTGCTGGTTGTAACAATGGTGAGACGTTAGAGTGGGAGGAGGCGATGGCATTTTGTGCGGGGTTAACTTATGCCGGTTATTCTGACTGGCGGCTTCCTAGTAAAGAGGATTTTACAGACATTCCGAACAACCTTAGCTTGTTTGGACCATATTGGACGGCCACTACGGAAGAGAGGAATTTCGCGTGGTACAGGGGTCGCCATGGTATGTCTAAAAGACCTAAAAACTACAGCTTCTCTGTTCGTTGCGTTCGCGCCACTGTTGTCGCAGAACCCATGAAATCAGAAACACAGAAGTCGGAAGATATGTCATTGGCAAAAGAAGACACTGTAGCACCCCAGGCTGTTGAGACAACGGAAGAAAAAGAAGTCCTACCTTAGGAACTATTACGGTGAGGCGATAGGTGGTATATCGTGGTTGTATAGGTTAGGTTCTAATAATAATACAAAAGTGCGCCTATAGACCTTTTAGGCCGCCCACAGCAACTTGTATCTTGCCGTCCTCAGTAAATTGTGCGGAATAGTTGATGTTGAGTGTCTTACCATTTGCGAAAGATAAAACACCGCCACACTCACATTTTTTAATATCGGGATGTTTCTCTCCGAGCGTGATATCTATTAGGTTGATTTTGAGAGCGGCTACCTCTTTGTCAACAGTGGATAGCATATCATCTATCCCTGGAATTATGCCCTTGAATTCAACAACATCATCATACTTAAATTTACCCAGATCCGGGCGCATCATTATGCCCATCATGGCAATTTTCTTTTCATCTGTTACCATGGGTTCTGATGCCATCTTTGATGCCATCTTTGATATAAATCTCGAAAAATGCCGGCCCGTAAGTTGATTTCGAAGTTCCCCTTTTGAAATATCTAAAACCAGCCCTTTTACATCTTCGCTAGTGCATGAAGGAGTCCGAGAGCTACAACCCGAGCACAGTATGATTGGCAATGCGAGAATTGCCAGCATTGCCAGGCTCCTATGTCGCACAATTAGTTGCCATTGAATCATAATCTTCTTCTCCATTCCGAATTTGCTCTTAATTCCGTCAACGTAGCTTTCGCCTTTTGAGACTTCAGCCTAACAAGTGGTGTTTGGCCCCCCAACCAAACAGAGTATACCAAACTGAAAGCTAAACGCCGCTGAGCTCCCCAGTTCTACGCCCCCATACAACCGCCGCCAGCGGCTCCAGGAGGCGCTTTTCCGCCTTAAACGACCCTTTCCCCCTAACCGCCCTTAAATCGCGTTTATAGCCATTTCTGGCGAAATGGCCGTTTAAATTCGCGCAAGAATGAGCCAGGACAGCGTTTTGTCGACGGGCCGGTGTCATTGCCCCCCACGTTTTACGACGAGCGCCTTGCCGCTATGGTCTAAGGAAACGGCCCTTCGCGGCCAGCTGCGCCGCCTTCCCCGCTTGCGCGGTAAAGGCGGCGCAGCTGATCGCGGGGCCGCTCTTTACAAAGTGGAGTTCCCCATAAAAAGGAAAGCCGGCCAGACCTGCGCTTCGCCCCGGCCTAGCGGCCGTGGCTTCGCTTAGGCCAGGCCGGTTCCTTACAACGACACCCCAACCCATTTTTTCCCTTACGGGAAAAAATGAGGTTGGGGAATTAACCTTACGCCCCACGCCGCTCTTTATTCCCTACCCT
>JAUSCK010000097.1 GCA_030651035.1 Elusimicrobiota bacterium | reverse complement strand
TGTAATTTTACAAAAGACGTGACTGGCCAGTATTGTATGCCGCACGCCCTTCATGGCTGCGGTACCGACACAAGTCTTGAACAGACTCCCCTAATTTGCTATTCTTAAACCTATGACTACCTATGAGTTAATGTTGATTATTAATCCCCAGCTTACCGACGCGGAAGTCGGCGAAGCCGTGGAAAAAGCCAAAAAGATCCTCACCGACGAGAAAGGCGAAGTGCTTGCCGAAGACAGGCTGGGCCGCAAGAAGTTCTCCCACCCCGTAGGCAAGAACCGCGACGGCTTCTACGTCTATATGAAGGTCAAAGCCGCTCCTGAAAGCGTGAAGGCTATAAACCACAGCCTGAAGCTGCAGGAAACCGTGCTTCGCTCCATGATGATCAAGGCGAGCGCTGAACCCGTAAAGAAAGCCTAAACAACCCCTGCGGGTTATATATGGACATACGGGTTCCTGAATTGAACCAGGTTTTAATTGCCGGCCGGCTGACGCGCGACCCTGACCTGCGCTTCACCCAGAAAGGCCAGGGCATGAGTTCCTTCGCGGTGGCGGTGAACCGCCGCACCAAGGACGCAGCCACCGGCGAATGGAAGGATGATCTTACTTTTGTCCCCGTCACAGTTTGGGGCCCTGCAGCCGAGCGCTGCAAGGAAAAGATGAAGAAGGGCAGCCCGGTCATCATAGAAGGGCGCCTGACCGCTTCGGAGTATACCGACAAGGCCGGCCAGAAGCGCAAAGAGATGAAAGTTACCGCCCGCAGGGTGCAGCTGCTGACCCGCGACGCGGCCGCGGCCGAAGGCGGCGAAGAAGTCCATCACGAAGCGGAAGTGATGCACGCCGAAGCGGAGCCGAAAAGCGACGTTTCCGGCATAGAAGAAATACCGTTTTAAATTTCAGTATAAACCAGCGCAGGAGCAAACATTATATGGAGAACAACGAAACCACCCCCCCCGTACAGCCCGCCGCGGCCCCCCGGCCTATGGGCGCGCCGCCCATGCACCGCGAGTCGTCAGCCGGCCCCCGCCGCCCCGGCGGTCCCGGACGCGGCAGGTTCGCCCCGCGCCGCAAGGTGTGCAGGCTGTGCGCCGAGCACATAGACCTGGTGGACTACAAGCAGGCGCAGATAGTCAAAACTTTCTGCACCGACACCGGCAAAATGCTTTCCCGGCGCATCACCGGCGCCTGCGCCAAGCACCAGCGCCAGATCGCGAGGGCGGTAAAGATCAACCGCAACCTCTCCCTCATGTCTTACAACTAGAACGGAGCTATAAAAATGAAAGTCATACTTAAAAAAGACGTTAACAACCTGGGCCGCTCCGGCGAAATAAAGACCGTGAAAGACGGCTACGCCCGCAACTTCCTGATGCCCCGCGGGCTGGTGGAAACCGCCACCGAGGGCGCGCTGAAGGCCTGGAAGAACAGCGCCGACAAGCGCGCCAAGCGCGTGGCCGTCGAAGACGGCGGGCTCAAGGACCTGGCCAAGCGCCTCGGCGCCATCACCCTTTCCTTCTCCCGCCCGGTCTCCGAGGAAGGCGTCATGTTCGGCTCGGTCGCCAAGAGCGACATCATAAAGAACCTGGCCGCCGCCGACATGGAGATTAATAAGGACATGATACGCCTGCCCGCCTCGATAAAGGCCGTGGGCACCTTCGAAGTCGAGATCGCCCTGAAGGCTGACATCACGGCCAAGATTAAAGTCGCGGTTTCGGCGCAGAGCAAGTAAACACACTCCTTTAAGCCCGGCGCCCAGGCCTCCGGCCGAAGCCCGGGCTTAAATCTATAAAAAACGCAGGGGGCCGCATATGACCTACAGCAAGGTTCCTCCACATTCTTCCGAGGCCGAAATGGCCGTCCTCGGGGCCATGCTCATCGAGAAAGAAGTCATAGAGAACGTCGCGGAAATTCTCCAGCCTAAGCATTTCTACGACGACAGGCACCGCAAGGTCTACGAGGCCATCCTCGACCTGCGCGCGCGGAACCTGCCCGTGGACGTGGTCACCCTTTCCGAAGAGCTTAAGAAGAACGGCCGCCTGGACGAGCTGGGCGGCAACCGGTACCTGTCCGACCTGATGGAGAAGGTTTCCACTTCGGCCCACACGCAGGCCTACGCCCAGATAGTGAAGGAGAAGTCCCTGCTGCGCGAGCTCATCCGCGTGTCCACGAACATCGTGGAAAAATCCTTCGAAGGCGCGGAAGACGTCAACAAGATAATGGATTTCGCCGAGGAGCAGGTGCTGGGCGTGGCCCAGCGCAACACTTCCCTCGGCTTCAGCCCCGCCTCCGAGCTGGCTACCGAAGTGCTGAGCCGCATAGAGAAGAACTATTCCAACCACAGCGCCATCACCGGCGTGCCGACCGGCTTTACCAAGCTGGACTACATGACCGGCGGCCTGCAGAAGTCGGACCTGATAATACTGGCGGCCCGCCCCAGCCAGGGCAAAACCGCCATGGCCCTCAACATGGCCTACCACGCCTGCGTCGAGAAGAACATCCCCACGGCCTTCTTCTCGCTGGAAATGAACAAATATTCCGTCATGCAGCGTTTGATCTGCTCCGCCGCCCGCGCCGACCTGAGCGGGGTGAGGACCGGGCGCCTGGCGCGCGAGATCTGGCCGCAGCTCACCCGCTTCACCGGCGAGGTTTCCCGCGCCCCGCTCTACATCGACGATTCCCCGGGCCTCAATATCCTCGAGATCCGCAACCGCACCCGCAAGCTTATGTCCCACCTGAAGGCCGAAAACAAAACGCTCGGCCTGATAATCGTGGACTACCTGCAGCTCATACGCGGCGCCGGCAAGACCGAGAGCCGGCAGCAGGAAGTTTCCGAGATTTCGCGCCTGCTCAAGGACCTGGCCCGCAGCCTTGAGGTTCCGGTGGTGGCGCTCTCCCAGCTTAACCGCCGCAGCGAGGACAAGGGCCGCACCGACAACAGGCCCCAGCTTTCCGACCTGCGCGATTCCGGCTCCATAGAGCAGGACGCGGACGTGGTGGCTTTGATACACCGCCAGGAATATTACAACCGCACGGACCCCACACTGAAAAACCAGGCGACGCTGATAATTGCCAAGCAGCGCAACGGCCCGGTAGGCGACGTTGAGCTGGCTTTCTTCCACGAATACACCAAGTTCGAGAACCCGGTCATCGGAGTCACGGATTCTGTGCACGAAGAGGCCGTGTTCTAGGCTGACATGCCAGCCGCTCCAATAGCCGCCGCGCGCATTTTGCGCCCGACCCGCGCCGAAATACGGCTTTCAGCCGTAAGGAAAAACCTGCAGAAACTCAAAGAGACGGCCGCGCCCGCGCGGCTGCTTTTTGTGGTCAAGGCGAACGCTTACGGCCACGGCGCCCTCGAGCTCGCGCGCCTGGCCGAGAGGGAAGACCTGGCCTGGGGCTACGGCGTGTCCTCCGTGGAGGAGGGCCTGGCGCTGCGCGCCGGGGGCATAGCAAGCCCGGTGCTGGTGCTGGGCAGCCTTTATCCCTTTGAAAGCTTCGTCGAGGCCATAAGCGCCGACCTGATGGTGACCATAGCCAGCCTCGACGCTGCGCGCCAGGTTATTGAAGCGGCCGGGAAGCTGGGGAAAAAGGCGGTCTGCCACATAAAGCTCGAGACCGGCATGGGCCGCATAGGCGCGCGCAAGCCGTCCGTGCTCAAGATCTACGACGAGCTTTCCTCTTCCGGCGCCGTTTCTGTGTCCGGGATGTACACGCATCTTTCCAGCGCCGACACGGACCAGGACTATACCGGCGCGCAGCTTTCCATCTTCAGCGAGACCGCGGCGGAGCTGGAGGACCGGGGCGCGAGCGGGCTCACCCTCCACGCGGCGAATTCCTGCGCCACAGTGACCTGCCCGGTCAGCCGCATGGATATGGTGCGCTGCGGCATAGCGGCCTACGGTCTGGCCGGGGGTTTCGAGCCGGCCCTGTCGCTGAAGACCAGCATTGTTTTCATAAAGAACGTGCGTGAGGGCGCCTATATCAGCTACAACAAGTCTTTCCGGGCCGACCGGCCCATGAAGATAGCCACCCTCCCGGCGGGCTACGGCGACGGCTACCT
>JAUSCK010000089.1 GCA_030651035.1 Elusimicrobiota bacterium | reverse complement strand
CTTCCCCCGATTTTCGACCTTCGACTTTCGATTCTCGACCTCCCCTAGATATCGTCATCCATTTAGCCGCCTACCCCAAATTCGCCCCCATCCCGTTCAAGGCTATGCCAGTGCCGCACAAGCGCTATGCGCATCAAGCGGCCAAAGAAGAAGACCTCTGGAACGGCTACCCCGAAGAAACCAACGCCCCCTACGGCCTGGCCAAAAAGATGCTGCTGGTGCAGTCCCATTGCCACTAAAACAGTTTGACATTCCCATCTAAAAGTGGATAAAATAACTATCAGATACTGATAAGTGATGATAAATATATCCATGCGCCAAAAATACGCCAAAGAACTTGCCGCTCTTAGAAAAATGCCCGGAGTTTTTAGAACACGGGACGTGCGTAAGCTCAAAATACATACAAGGAACCTTTCTGCCATGGTTAACCAGGGCCTTCTTGAAAAAATAAGCCGGGGAACATACCGGCTGCCCGGTCGCCCGCAGGAAAACCCCGATATGGTAAATGTGGCCAGCCGCGTTCCCAAAGGCGTAGTCTGCCTTATCTCGGCGCTTGCCTACCACGGCATTACCACGCAGATTCCACGTGAAGTATATCTTGCGGCCGCGCGGGGCACAGAAATGCCCCGGTTGGACTATCCGCCCATACGCCTATTCAGGTTCTCAAAGGAAGCCCTAGCCAGCGGAACCGAAATCCATATAATTGAAGGCGTTCCCGTAAAGATCTTCAGCCCGGAAAAGACGCTGGCCGATTGTTTTAAATTCCGCGCCAAGGTCGGACTGGACACCGCTATAGAGGCGCTTAAGATGTATCTCAGACGCAAAAACAAAGACATAAATAAACTTATGGCGTATGCCAAAATATGCCGCGTTGAAAATGTAATGCGCCCGTACCTGGCCTGCCTCCTGTAAAAAAAGACAAGATTAGCCGTGAGAAAGCACAAAATGCACAATCGTAAATTGCTACAATAACCGAAAGAGGACACTCTGATGAAAAAATATCAATTTTCGGTCTTAATTGAACGCGACGAGGATGGGATGCTGGTAGCTCGTGTGCCTGATCTGCCCGGTTGCCACACCCAGGCCAAAACAATACCTCAACTACTTAAACGAGCTGAAGAAGCTATCTGTTTATACCTGCAGGCCCATAAAGAAGAAAAAGACGCTGTCCGCCATGATACTTTTGTCGGTTTACAGCAGGTTAACATCAGTTTATGACGCGGCTGTCTCCCTTATCCTCAAGGGAAATTTCACGCCGTTTATTGAAGCTTGGCTTTATTCTGGCGCGCAAGCGCGGCAGCCACACCATGTGGCAGCATTCCGACGGTCGCTGCACAGTACTCCCTGTACACAAGGGAGAGGATATCGGGAGGGGGCTCCTCCGAAGCATCCTTAGAGAGATCAATATTCCCTGGGAAGAATTTCATAAACTCTAGCGCCGGAAGCCGATACTCTCACCGCGATAGCTGTTTTTCTAAAGCCTCTTTTAGTTTCCCTAAACGCAGGTAAGCCTTTTCCCGCCAACTGGAAAGCCTGCGGTCCCTGGAAATAATCCGCCCCGCTCCCCGCCCCCCGATTCTCCCCAATGTATCCTATTTATCTTTCGCCCTATAACCCTCAATTGCTATAATAGATATAAATCAAGGTTCGGGTTGCCTAGCCGTTAATTTCCTCTGATTCCCTATCCCCGATCCACGATTTTCGACCTTCGATTTTCGATTCTTAATATGGATCTATCTCAAAAACGCATAATGCTGACCGGCGGCGCCGGGTTCCTGGGCTCCTTCGTCACCGCAAAGCTCAAAGCCCGCGGCTGTAAAGAGATCTTCATCCCCAAAGAGCAGGACTACGACCTCACCAAACCCGCCGCCATAGAAGCCGCCTTCAAAGCCTCAAAACCCGATGTGGTCATCCACCTGGCCGCCTCCGCCTACCCCAAATTCGCCCCCATCCCGTTCAAAGAAGAAGACCTCCGGAACGGCTACCCCGAAGAAACCAACGCCCCCTACGGCCTGGTCGAGCTCATAGCCAGGCTCACCGGCTTCAAAGGCAACCTTACCTGTAGACCATTTGTCCCACAGTATTGCCCTTAAGACCCTGTTGCTTCAAGACGCCATATTGTAGAATTGATATATGACCGAAACAAATAACAACCAGCCCGCCACCAAGGGTGACCTTGCCGATTTACGAACCGAACTTAAAACGGACATTACCGATTTACGAACCGCGCTTAAAACGGACATTACCGATTTGCGAACCGAACTTAAAACTGATATAAAAAATCTAACCACAACCGTTAATTCACTCGGTCTCGACGTAGCAAAAAACAATTTGCAGATGAACACACTTGAGCACAATATGCTGGAGGCGCTCCGAAGTTTTAAGAGCGACCTTCTAAGCGCTTTTGAAGCGTCGGTTATGAAAGGGCAGATGTATGCCCAAAAGGCGATCACCCACGGCGATATCTTATCGGGCCATGAAGAAAAACTCCTGAACCACGAAACCCGCCTCGCCTCCCTAGAATCAAAATAATCCACAAACTTCCCATGCCTTTGTGGTGAACTTTTTCCCTTTCTCCCTAACCAATATTTATCTCCCTCCGAGCTCCGCGACCTCTGCGCCTCAGCGGTGAACTCTCCTCCCCAATTGCTGTAATTTAGATATCAAAATGACCCTCTCCTCAAAACGCATCATGTTAACTGCGGCGCCGGCTCCCTGGGTGACAAAGGTGGGCATTGACATTGTAGCAGTATAACACTACAATTGTAGTAGGAATGAGCTACGTTATGCCGGATTTTCTGGGCCTCTCCAAATCCAAGGCGCGCCGCGCGCTCGTCGCCCTCTTCTTCACAAACCCCGATCAGGAATATTTCTCCCGCCAACTCGAAAGACTGTCCGGGATCTCTGTAGGTAATCTTCAGAAGGAACTTGTTAAAATGGAGACGGCCAGCCTGCTTGGGTCAAGACGGCTGGGCAACCTCAAGCTCTACAAACTCAATACCAAGCACCCCCTCTACCCGGAGTTGAAAAGCGTTGTCGCCAAGACCGTTGGGATTGAAGGGATGATTCGTGCGGAGTTGCTTAAACTTAAAGGCATCAAAATCGCCTGCATCTATGGCTCCTTTGCCCGCGGAGAGGAGAAAGCCGCAAGCGACATAGACCTTTTAATCCTGGGTGATGTGGAAGAGAAGCCGCTCATCCGCGCCATCAAGAGCCTTGAGGACAAGTTGCAACGGGAAATCAACTACACGCTCTATCAGCCGGCAGTTTGGAAGAAGCGGAAGGCTGCCAAAGACTCCTTCGCCATGGAAGTTCTCAGACAGCCTATAATCGCACTCCTGGGAGAACCCGATGCCATCAGATAACCTGCGGCACAAGTTAATCGAAGGCGGCTTTCTCAAAGAACACACTAAAGATGCTGCACAGGCCAGGAAACTTCTTATGCGCGCCTTCCGTGATCTCAAAACGGCTAAAGCCAATATGGAGATCGACGAGGAAGCCGCCTACACCTTCGCCTACCTTGCTATGCTCCGGTCAGGCCGCGGCCTGATGTTTCTCAAG
>JAUSCK010000076.1 GCA_030651035.1 Elusimicrobiota bacterium | reverse complement strand
TTCCTGGTGCAGGTGACCTGCCCCAGCCCCGGCCCTAGCGCGCTGCTGTCACTGTCTAACGCCAACAGCTTCACGCAGACTGTTTCCTCGGTGCCTGCTAATGCAGCCTGCACGATCAGCGAGGTTGCGCCCGTGGTAACGCCAGCGCAGTTAGCGCTGGGTTGCAGCTGGAACACCGCCTATCCTACTGGTCAGACTGCCACCATGTCGAATCCGGCAACCGCGTTAACGCGCACCGTGCGCAACACCTGGGCCTGCGCTCAGGCCCCATCTCCTTGCTGTACGCCGGACTGGAGCGCCATCCCTTCCTCATCATACAACGCCCCTGCGCTGATTTCCGCATGTGCCGCCGCCCCCCAGGCACAATGCAATGTGAATGCGGTCCTGAAGTGCATGTGGAATCCCAACTGTTCCAATACCACTACCATTTCCTGCGCCGACCCGGCTCACGTGCCGGCCTATAATAACGGCAGCACCTACGCCAATAATGTACCCATCGACCAGTGTTATAAAAACAACGCCAACGAATGCCGTTATAACTGGCGAACCCCCGCCAGCTACAACGACGGCCTGGGCTGGAATCACACCTGCCCGTCCGCCATCGCCGGCGCCGCCTGCTGCAGTTGGACCACCCCCGTTCCGCCCACCGGCGCGCTAACCGTTATAAAGACGGTGGTTAACCACACAACCGGCCCGCTGCCCACAGCCCCATTTAAGGTTCAGGTCAACTGCCTCACCTCGGGGCCTAACCTGCTGCTTTCTCTCTCCGGGAGCAACAGCTTCACACAGACGGTTAATAATATCCCGGCGAACTCGGTTTGTACTATTACCGAGCAGGCGCCGCTTGTGACAGCCGCACAGAAGAGGCAGGGCTGCTCCTGGGCGACCTCCTACCCCGGAGGCCAGACGGCAACTATCCCCGCTTCAGCCGCTAACTCGATGCTGCCGGTTTCTGCCGGGCAGAAGAACGCCGGGCCCAGTCCCGTTACCGGCATAACGCGCACTGTGCTCAATATCTGGTCCTGCGATGAAAGCACAGGCACCGGCACTGGCGGCGGCGCCGGCCCCGTAACGGGAACAGGCTCCCTTACCGTAGTAAAGACCATAGTCGCACACTCCGCTATAACCCCGCCGGCGGATCCTTTCCTGGTGCAGGTCAACTGCTCCACCAGCGGGCCTAACGTGCAGCTCTCGCTCTCGAACGCTAACAGCTTCACCCAGACCGTTAACAATATCCCGGCTAACTCGGTCTGTACTATCACCGAGCAGGCACCGGCCCTTACCGCGGCGCTGAAGAAGCAGGGCTGCTCCTGGGCGACCTCCTACCCTGGCGGCCAGACAGCAGCTTTCCCGGCTTTAGCCGCCAACTCGCTGAAGTCCGCTCCCGGCGGCCAGAAAAACGCCGCGCCCGGTCCCGCCACGAGCATCACCCGCGCCGTGCTCAACACCTGGACCTGTGACGAGGGCCCCGAAACCGGGACCATCACCGTGACCAAGAAGATCAGGAACAGAACTCATACGCCCACGCCGGTCACGCCGTTCCAGGTGAAGCTGAACTGTAAGTCCGGCGGCCCTCAGCAGCTTGTGCCGCTTACCAGCCCTGATAAATTGCAGCAGACCATTACCATTCCATCCAAGAGCATCTGCTTTATTTCCGAGGTCCCGCCGGTCGCGCCTAAATCCTGCCATTGGGAGACCAGCTATCCCAACGACCAGGAGGGGGGGATAGGCACAAAATTCGTGATCGAGAATGAGCTTCTCTGCGACGAGACCGGCACCCTTACTGTGACGAAAAAAGTAAGAGACCTGCTGCCCACCGAGCAGGCCCCCGACCCGGCCGGCGGTTTCCAGGTTACAGTGGCCTGCAATAACGGCTTCAGCAAATTACTGCGCCTTGGCCGGGACGATTCAGAGACAATATCAGGGCTGCCTATCGGCACCTCCTGTACAGTAAGCGAAGCCCTGCCGTCAAATCCGCAGTTCAGCGCTCCGCTCTCCTGCCCCGCGAGCGGCGCCGGCGGGGCTACCGGAGCTATGGGGGGCCGAAAGGTTGATACTTCAGGCCCCGCTATTCCGGCAGTCTGGAACGCGGCATCTTATTCGCCCGGCGCGACGGTGATCATCGCTCCCGGTGCCAATGCCGTCAGGGTCAATAATACTTACGGGTGTTCTCACACTAATCCGAGCTGAGCGGTTAAGATACCGGAGATTGCAACTTTATGAAAACAACTAGAACCTTCTGCCGCGCGCGCGCCCTGTTGTCCGCGCTCACTGTCTCTTTGGCTTTTACAGCGCCTTCAGCCCAGGCGCTTGAACTGGATAATGCCACGCTGGCCATCCAGAACCAGTTCCTTCATACTAATAACAAGATCACCGGCGCCAGCCCCGCCGGCTCCTTCCTTACGCCCGGCAGCCGCGCCACGGACGACCTCGGGATCCTCTACAACACCACTACCGGCGATACCGCCTGGGAGGGCGCTCTCGACGGCAGGTATTCTGACGACAAGCGCATAGAGGCCAGTCACTTTAATCTCAAACGCTTCTACTTAAAAGAAGAGAACGCGCGCCAATCGGCGGTAGCCGGAGATTATTTTGCCTCCTTCAGCCAGTATTCCCTGGGCGCCGCTCTTAAAGGAAGCCGCTACACGCACAGGCTCAGCGACCAATTAGACCTGACGGCGCTGGCAGGGATAGCAAACCCCAATTGGGACGACCTTTGGACCCACAAACGGTCGGAAACCGTGAACCGCATGTTCTACGGCCTGCGCGCCGCAAAGAGCTTTGAAAACGAAGCCTTTGTAGGAGCGAGTTTAGTACTGGCCAAAGACAGCCGGGCCCGCCTTAACACCACCGCCGTAGAACAGGACCAGCGCCTCGCCGCGATAGACTGGAGCCTGCCCGCTTTCCGCAAGCTGCACTTCTACGGCGAATCCTCTTTCGCCAAGACGGATAATAACAACCCCGGCGCCGCCGACAGCAGCCAGCAGGGCTGGGCGCACCTGGTCAAGGGCGACTATGCCTACAAGCGCTTCAAGACCCAAAACGAGTTAGAGCGGGTAGGCTCAGGGTTCGCTACGAATGGCGGCGCGGCTTCGCCCGACCTTATCAGGGCCCGTACCCAGAATAAGCTGACGTTTGCCGGGGCATGGCGCTGGGTGGTCAATTACACCTGGTTCCATAACAATCTTGACCGTACCACAGGCGTCTCTGTTTATACTACCGCTATGCCTGAAACCGGACTGCGCTATGAAGCCCCCGACTGGAGACCCGATCTCTCAGCCGAGCTGAAAGCCCGCCAGCGCGAAGTGACGACCTCCCTTACCGGCATCCGCTCCCGCACCCGCAGCATCCTTGCGAATTACGCCGACCGCTTAGGGCCGGTGAATCTCAACCTGGACTATGAATTCCAGAACGAAGACCGCACAGACAAGACGGTGAACGGCAAACACCATATCTTCGGCATAGGCGCCAGCTCCATGCACCAGCTCGCCGCTGGCTGGAAGCTGATGCCAAGCCTGCGCTACAACCTGCAGCATGACCGGGACACCCTGCTCAACAGTACCGACCAGGCCGGGCTTATAATGGCGAACGTCGCCTGCGAGTCCCCCTGGGGGCTGGACGCCGGTGCCGGCTACTCGCGCAACCTGGTTCTAACCGGGATCAACCCCGGCTCGGACCGCAGGTCGGCGTCAGCTTCTATCGGGTATAATATCCTCAAGAAGCCTGACCACCGCGTTACGCTGCGCTACAGGCAGAACGATAACCGGTTCGACACCACCAGCCAGAATTTCAAGGAAACGATTTGGGAAGCGGGGCTTACGAACCGCTTTTAGGAGATAACCTTTATGAACATAATTTTTAAACTGGTAACTATCCTGTGTTTGTGTGTCCCTTCAGGCGCCTACGCTAAACAGTTGATCGGCGACGACTTCACCAAGGCTTGCAGCGGCGGCACCAAGACCTGCCACCTGGTCAGCAATGACAGGGGCGCTACCTGGGTGGGCCCTTTCTGCGGACCCTGCGCGGGAACCCCCGGGACAATTAAGAAAGCAAATGACGCGGACTTAACCGGAGCTGCTCACTCTATTACGGTACCAGTTGGCGCTCCGATTACCGGCGCCACTAAGGTGGGGAGGTGGGACGATGCCGATATAGTTCATGTTCTGACTGGTGAAAAGGCAGGCGGCAAGGTTACCAATGACCGAGAAAAAATTGCCCCGGCCCCGGCTTTCCAGCTCGGACTCGGTATTCTTTTTATACAGGCCAAGCAGACGCTGCAGGAACTCGCCGAAGCTTACAGTGCAAAGCGCCGGACCGCTTTTATGAAGCTGGTTTCCCAGAACTTCTCCGGAGATGTTTCCACTTTCGAAGACGCCCTGGTTAAGGATTTTCGCACCTACAGCTCCGTCAACCTCAGCATAACCCCCGATAGTGTCGTGGCCCAGGGCGATATGGCCGCCGTTGAGTTCCATTATAACCTCACTGTCGTCAATGAGCAGGGCGTTAATAAAACATTCAGCGGACGTTCCAACTACACCTTTCGCGATGAGGACGGGAAAGTAAGGCTTTATAAGATGGAAAAGCCTATCATCTTCGGCAATTCCCTGACTTCCACGGAGAATCCGATGGACGCAGGTCAGCATTCCCTTTCGGCGGCTGCCAGCTCGGTCCCCGGGCTTCAGAGCACTCTATTCGGCACGGCCATCGTAGCATCGTTCCCGTGTATTTCCAGCCTACCCGGTGCCGCCTTCCAGTTCGAAACACAATCCAGGAAGACCTTCGATAGCACCGGCTTGGACAGGTCAGCGGACATCTTTAGGTTTGGAGATGGAACGCTTAGGCCTCTCTCTGGAGGTGCAATAGTTTCCATAGGAAATTGTAGTCTGGGTTCTGTCGCCTCTGCGCCCGGCATAGTTTCAGGGAACTCTGCCACCCCTAATGTAGGGGAGTGCTACGCGTTCAAGACTGGTGCGGGCAAATACGCGGTTTTGCGGATCAACTCTGTTGAACTGGCGCTAAGCGGGTGCGCCCTGGAATTCAGTTACAAGTATCAGCCGAGCGGGTCCAATGCTTTTTAAACCTATGCGAAATCTATTTTTGTTCACCGCCGCAGCATCCGTACTGGCCCTGGCCGCCTGCGGGACCGCCGGCACGCGCAGCGCCAACCCCCTGGAAGCTGAAGCCCGCGGCGCTATCTCCGGGATGACCGCTGAATTCCAAAGCGGGCAGGCCGAAGACTTCTTTGGGCGGTTCGACCACAAAGACTTCTCCGGCTATGAGGCTTTCCGTGAGCGCACACGCGAGTTCCTTCTGCGCAACCACCAGCTGACCGTCGACATCATCGTGGACACCGTCCTGGCCGAGGGCGGCGAGGTTTCCGTCTCCGCCCATTGGAACCGCAGTTTCACCGACGAGCAGGGAAACCATAAGCTCGAGGAAGGCCGCTGCGAATTTATTTTCCGCCGGCGCGCTTCCGGCGGACTGGCTCTGCTGGCCATCCGCGGAAATTCCCCATTCTGACCCGGCCCCGACGCGGTACGCCCTGATGCCGGCAATTGGAATTACGCCGGTACGCTAAGGACGCCCAGGATATCGGGAATAATTATCAGAAGTAACGGGGGTAAGAATGGGGCTTTTTATCCTAAAATAATTTTTATCCGGAGGGCCATATGAAATTTCTCACTCTTTTGATTCTATTTTTCTCACAGTCCGCATCGGCGCAAGGGAGCTATACTATGAAAGATCTAAGGGTTTTGATGGAGGAGAAAGAGTATACAGAAGCCATTCTGAAAATGAAAAACATCGCTCCCAGCGAGCGGACCGAAGAATGGAAGAACATGGCGCTGACGGCGGCGACCGCGCTGGTGGAGAAGGAGCTGGATAAGCCCCGGGGGGGCGGCAGCGCCTACCACTTGTCAAAAAACCTGGCCACCGGTTTTGCCTTCCTCGAAGAGAATGGAAATTTTAAGAAAGTGATGATCAAGGCCGGTCTCTCCGCCATAAAAGCACGGGATTTTTACGACCGCAGCGAGATCGAAGACATCGCAGCCGTGCTGGTCAAGATCGATCCCGCCTCTATCTATAGTCTAGTCCTTGATTCGGGCTATGAGGATATTGACAGGAAATTCATGCAGTATCTGGATGATAATTCCGCCGCTTACCTGAAGGATGTAAAGGTAAGGAAGTTCTTGCTCTCGGCCGTCAAGGAGAATTTAACGAGAGATGCCGATGAGGTTCCTGGCCTGAAAAGATCGGTAATGAATAAATATAAATTAACAGACGACCTGGTCAAAGAATTATCAGCGGAAATAAAGAGGATCTCTTCTGAAGCGGTGAAAGGCGTGGTTCCGAACGGCGGGAGTGGGCTTGGGGTGCTCTTGACCATGAATACCCTGGGGCTTCCGATCGAAGGCCCCGATTTCGCGGCTTATATCCTGTCCCGGTTCATAGTCGCGGTCAATACCCATAAGAATATTCTGCCCTACCTGGAAAAGCTGAGCTCCAGGGACTTAAGCGCGGGGGCCAAGGCGCTGCTCGCCGCCGTTCCCGAGAGGCCGTTCTGGTTCAGCGGCAGCGGCTGGGACCAGGATAATAAAGCCGACCTGGTCAGGAAATATTTGAAAGAGGTACTGCCCGCCGCGAAAAAGGAATGCGAAGTTTACGAGAAGGACAGCCAGCTGGTACCCAAACATGTGGCCTACAATTATGATTGGGTTAAAGCTTTATGAAGCCGGCCGGGACTTGCGCCTAACTGCGGTTCGTTGTCCTAGTAAAGTACTTCAAATATCCCGGCGGCGCCCATGCCTCCGCCGATGCACATTGTTACCATTACGTATTTGCCCTTGCGGCGGCGGCATTCGTTGATGCCTTTTATCGCGAGGTAGGCGCCGGTGCAGCCCAGCGGGTGGCCCAGGGCGAGCGCGCCGCCGTCCACATTGAGCTTGTCCAAGGGGATATTGATCCCTTTATCTTTCTTCAGCCTCTTGATGACAGAGATAGACTGCGAAGCGAAAGCCTCGTTGAGCTCTATGATATCCATGTCCTCTATCTTCAGGCCGGCGGTAGCCAGCGCGCGGGGGATGGCTTCTACAGGGCCGATGCCCATTATTTCAGGGGCGACGCCGGCGACTTCGTAGCTGACCAGCCTGGCGGCGGGCTTCAGGCCGTTCCTGGCCGCCTCTTCCAGCGTCGTGATCATAACCACCGCCGCGCCGTCGCTCATCTGCGAGGAATTGCCGGCTGTCACAGTGCCCTTCTCCTGGAATACGGGCTTTAACTTGGCCAGGTCCTCCATTGTGGTTTCCCTTCGCGGACATTCGTCTGTGTCCACGATAAATTCTTTAACTTTACCGCCCAGGCCGATTTCCCTGACGGTATAGGGCAGGATCTCGTTCTTCCATTTGCCCGCGTCCAAAGCTTTCACGGCTTTCTTGTGGGATTCCAGGGCGAAGGCGTCCTGCTCTTCCCTGGTATTCCCGTCCTGCGCGGCCAGCAGCTCCGCGGTCAGCCCCATCGACATGTAGGTTTCCGGCCATTCTTCCACAAGGCGCGGGTTAGGAGCGAACTTGACCCCGCCCATCGGGATCATAGTCATGCTCTCCATGCCGCCGGCGATGGAAATTGTTTTCATGCCGCAGGCGATATAAGCGATTTCGTCGACGATAGACTGGAGCCCGGAGGAACAGTAGCGGTTAATGGTAAGCGCCGTGACGTCCACCGGCAGGCCGGCGGCGAAGACCGACATCCGGGCCGGCTGCATGCCCTGCTCGCCTTCGGGGAAGGCGCAGCCCAGCCTTACTTCGCTCAGCTTGAGCGGATCCAGCTTGGTCCTTTCCAGGATGCCTTTTATCACGTGCGCGGCAAGGTCGTCCGACCTGACGGCTTTGAAGCCGCCCTTTTTCGCTCTCGAGACCGCGGTGCGGACGCCCGCGCTGCCGCCGGCGTCGACGAGAACCACATTCTTCAACAGCTCTCTCTGGGTGTTATTCATTGCGCTCCTCCTAATCCTTGCCATTAGTTCCTCAGGGCCTTGCCGGTCTTAAGCATATGAGCTATCCGCTCCTGCGTCTTTTTCTGGCGGCAGAGGAACATGAAGACCTTCCGCTCCTGGTCCAGGACGTACTGCTCGGAAACTTCGACGGGCTGTGAAAGGTTCCCGCCGGTCAGTATCTCCGCCACCTTGGTCGCGATAAGGGTGTCATATTCGCTCATAAAGCCGCCCTTCCGGAACAGGTAGAGCTGGGCTTTGAGCGCGGAGTAAGCGCGCGCGCCGTAAAGCGTGATCTTCCTCGGGCGGGGAGGCTGGTAGTTCGGCGCCAGCGCCAGCACCTGGGCCTTCGCCTCGGCTATAAGCCGGCTCTTGTTCATTACGATGAGGTCGGCGTCGCGCAGGTGGCCTATCTGTTTTGCGGCGAAGCCCGAAGCGCTCACTTTAATGTCAGGCCGGAGAATCGTCATCAGAGCCCTGGCAAGGTAAGGAAGCGGGTCCACTTCGGTTCCCGGGGGCAGATCCTTCGGGATCAGGTCCAGGTTCCTTAAAAGAACTTCTTTGGTGCCTCCGCCGGCCGGGATGACCCCGACGGCGAATTCCATCAGGCCGATGTAGGTCTCGTGAGCCGCGCAGATCCTGGCCGTGTGCAGGCAGACCTCGCAGGCGCCGCCGAAAGTGTAGCCGAAAGGCGCGGCGACGACGGGCTTGGGGAGGTACTTGAAGCCCATCAGGGCATTCTGGAAGTTCTTCGCCATCTCTTCGATGTCTTCGAACTCGTCGTTCAGGATGGATTCCTTCACCAGGTCCAGGTTGGCCCCCGCCGAGAAATTATCCCCCTGGTTGCCTATCACCAGGCCTTTGAAGCTGCTGTCTTCAGCCACTTTCTTCGCCGCTTTCTTCATCATCGAGATCATACCGGGCCCGATGGCGTTCATCTTGGTGTGGAATTCAAGGCAGGCTACTCCGTCGCCGAGGTCGATCAGGGAGGCTTCTTTGCTTTCCTCGATGACGTTGCCCTGCTCTTTCAGGACCCTGAGAACTATCACGCCTTCGGGCGTGACGGCTTCTTTATAGGCGTTGGCTTTGAAGTCGTAGAAGAGCGTCTTCCCGCTCTTCCTCTGGTAGAAAGACCTGTTCCCGGATTTAAGCAGGGCCTCGACCACGGGGGGGACCGGCTCGTTCGCGGCTTTTAATGTTTCAACTATGCTCTCAACACCGATGGCGTCCCAGGTCTCGAAGGGCCCGAGCTCCCACATGAACCCGTTCTTAAGGGCGGCGTCCACGGCCATGATATCGTCGGAGATCTCGGGCAGGCGCTCGGCGGCGTAAACCAAGGTCGAGAGCAGGGTCTTCCGCAGGAATTCTCCCACCCTGTCTTTTCCATTGAACAGGAACTTGATCCTTTCACCTGTGCTCTCCATGCCTTTGCCGGCGTCGATGCTGGGGAAGCTTACTTTCCTGCCGGGGCTGTACTCCAGGGTTTCAGGGTTAATAGCATGGATGTCCCTGCCGCCGTCCGGCTTTTTAACGTTCTGGTAGAATCCTTTTTTAACTTTCTGCCCCAGCAGTCCTTTCTCTATCATTTTCTCGACGAAGAGCGGCATTTTAAGGACGTCCCTGCGGGGGTCGGCGGGGATATGTTCGTAAAGGTATTTCACCACATTGCCGATAACGTCCAGCCCGACTATATCCAGGGTCCGGAAGGTGGCGCTTTTCGGCCAGCCGATGGCTTTGCCGGTAATTTTATCCACTTCTTCGATAGTGTAGCCGTCAGCCAGCATCACGTGGATAATTTTCATTACGCCGGGAACCGCGATGCGGTTGGCGATGAAGTCGGGCGTGTCTTTAGCGGGCACGACGGTCTTCCCGAGTTTCCTGTCGCAGAAATCTTTCATATAGCCCGCTACTTCGGGCAGGGTTTCGGCGATAGGAGTGATTTCCAGCAGCGGCAGGTAGCGGGGGGGATTGAAAAAGTGCGTTCCAAGGAAATGCTGTCTGAATTCTTCCGGCAGGCCTTTCACCATCGTATTCAGGGAGATCCCCGAGGTGTTGGAACTGACTATCGCACCGGGCTGCCTGACGGCGGCCACCTTTTCCATCAGGTCCGCTTTTATTTTCAGGTCTTCTTTGACTACTTCTATGATCCAGTCCGCGTCCTTCAGCTTTCCCAGGTCGTCGGTGAAATTCCCCAGCTCTATCGCCTCGGCGAATTCGGGCAGCGCGAAAGGGGCGGGCTTAAGCTTTTTTGCCGCTTCCAGGCCCTTTAAGGCGAAGTGATTCCGGTTTTTTACGTCCTTCAGCTGTTCGGCGTCGAACAGCCAGTCCGGAACAACGTCCAGAAGCAGAACGCTGAAGCCGGCGTTCGCCAGGTGGGCGGCTATCTGCGAGCCCATCGTTCCCGCGCCCAAAACACCCACTTTTCTTATCTGTTTCATGTTGGCCTCTTATCTACTATCTTTTTCGCCTTTACCGCCGATTCCACCTCTATCTTATCTGAAATCTCCTGGTGGGTGACATAGTGGATAGCGTTGAAAGAGACTTCGGCGTTGCTGAGCACTTCTTCATTCAGGAGGTGGGAGAAGCTATCCTTATCCACTTTCCCCAGAAGACAGACATTCAGCACCAGCTCGTCCACCTCGAAAGGGTCGTCGTTCTTC
Source organism: Elusimicrobiota bacterium (assembly GCA_030651035.1). Classification (GTDB taxonomy): domain Bacteria; phylum Elusimicrobiota; class Elusimicrobia; order Elusimicrobiales; family UBA9959; genus UBA9959. The sequence continues at coordinate 49,227 of JAUSCK010000076.1, read as the reverse complement.
TTGCGTATTTCTATCTGCCACTCGCTTATTTCAGGCCTGTCGTCCAGGAAGCGCTCCAGGTCGTTGAGGTTCACGAGGGAGCCTTTGATCTTGGAGAGCTGGACGTTCTTTATGTTCGAGGCGCGCGTCAGATGGCTGGAGATCCTGGGGACGGTCTTGCCGCAATGCGGGCAGGGGGTGTAGGTGATCCCGCCTTTTACCAGGTCCCCCGTGCGGTAGCGCAGCACGCAGGTCCCGCGGGCGTCTATGCCGGTATATACCAGTTCCCCGTCCTCGCCCTCGCCTTTCACTTCCCCGGTAACCGGGTCTACTACTTCAAAGATCTCTTTATCCGGCGAGGTATGGTAGCCGCTCGAGACGCTTATCTCGGTGGGGCATTCAGCCCAGGCGCCGCGCGCCTCGGTGAAGCCGTAGGTGCCGAACACTCTTATGTCAGAAGCCCCCATCTCTTTCAACAGCGACGCTATTTTATTTTTGAAGCCGTTGGGGACCGGGCTCGCGCCTAATATGATCCGGTTCAGGAAACTCATGTCCAGGTTTTCCGCGCGCGCGGTTTTAAGCACGTGGTAAACGTAGCTCGGCACGCCGAGCAGGAACTGCGGTTTCATCTTAAGGATGGTGCGGATATTGCCTTCCGTACCCATGGTCTTCCCGCCGCCGGTGCTGAGCACGAAGACATTGGCTGAGAGCCCGCCCAGGACGGCCAGCCAGAAGGCCAGGTGCGGGGCGTAAGGGAACATGTTAACCAGTCTTTCGTTCTGTATGCCTATCGTGGCTATCATTCTGCCGCCGTAGACTTTCAGGTTCTGTATATCGTAATCCGAATAAAGGAACGGCATCGGGGTGCTGGTAGTCCCGGCGGTGGAAGTCAGGAAGATGGGTTTATATTCTTTCTCCAGCATGGCTTTGAGGCCGGCCTCGCCTTTAAGCGCGCGCTGGAGCATGATCTTCGCGAGCTCCAGCTTGGGGAGATATTTTTTTATAGTGTCCTTGTCGGGCTGGAGGCAGAAGGCGAGGGTTCCTTTGGCCGGGTCCTTTTCAATGGCGTTCCGGAAGTCCTGCTTGGAGGTAAAGGGTATGCGGCGGAGGTCTTCCGCCGTCCTTATGCCGCGGGGGTCGATCTTATTGTCGTCGAAAAGTTTGCGGTAATAAGGGCTGAAGGGATACAGGTGCCTTGTGACGAACTGGTGCAGCTTTTTATTCTGCAGCTGTTTCAGCTCGGCCCAGGGGCGGTAAAGGATCGGATCTTCTTTTTTTGTCATATTATCGTTTTTCCTTCGCTTAGCTCATTCCGCCGCTTAAAGATATTCAGGAAAAAACTCCCGTTCCCGCCATTATTAATAATACAAAAAAGCGGGCGTCTTCGTCCGGCGGGGCCGTATAGCGCGGTCAGTGCCGGCGGTGCTGCAGCGAGGCCAGGGTGCCGGACTGGCCGGTCCGTATTTCCGCGGCGTTAGCCTCGTCGGTGTCGAGATGCAGGGCAAGTCTGAAGTCGGGGTGCACGCGTACCGCTATGTCTCCGAAAACGAGTTCCCTGCCGCCCTGCACCTTAACCTGGACCACGTCCCTGTCCCTCAGGCCGAACGAGAGCGCTTCGCCGGGAGACATATGAATGTGCCTCTGGGCCAGGATAACGCCCTTTTCCAGGGCCAGCGTCCCCTTAGGCCCCTCCAGGGTCAGCCCCGGTGTGCCCTCCAGGTCGCCGGATATCCTTATGGGGGCGTGTATTCCAAGGGCGTACTCCTCCGTCATCGAGATCTCTACCTGGCTTTCTTTGCGTTCCGGACCCAGTATCCGCACTTTTTCTACCCTGTCCCTGGGGCCGACCAGGGTTACGGTCTCCTCGCAGGCGAACTGGCCCGGCTGCGAAAGCTCGTTGCGCGCCGTCAGGCTGTAGCCCGGGCCGAAAAGCGCCTCTACATGTTCCCGGCATAAGTGCGCGTGGCGGGCGGAGACCTCGATGGGTATGGGTGTAGCGTTGTTGTGGATAAGGTCAGCCACCTGGTCGCGGCCCAGGGCGCGGATAGTTTCCCGGGCTATCATCCGCGATTCGTCGGTATGGACTACCAGGACCCGCGCTTTCGAGCCCTGCCCGGTTATCTCCGCCACGCGGGCGCGGTCCAGCCTGGCGCCGCGGTTCTTCTCTTCATCTATGGCTATGCCCAGTCCCGCCAAGCCCTGCGTGGCCAGCGCCCGCACCTCGGCGCTGCCCTCGCCTATCCCGCCCGTAAAGATAAGCGCGTCCAGCCCGCCGGTGGCCGCCAGCCCGGCCCCGATGTATTTCCGCACGCGGAAAGAAAAAGCCCGCAGGGCCAGCAGGGCGCGCCGGTTGCCCTCGCCGGCCGCTTTCTGCACTTCCCGCATATCGCTGGAAACCCCGGAGAGGCCCAGCAGCCCCGAGCGCTTGTTCACCAGCTCGTCGAGCTTGTCCGGGGTCAGGGCTTCCTTGCGCGCCAGGTGGACAAGGACGCCGGCGTCCACATCGCCCGACCGCGTGCCCATTATCAGGCCCTCCACCGGCGTCATCCCCATGCTGGTATCCACCGACCGGCCGTGCTCGATGGCGGCTATGGAAGCGCCGTTGCCGAGGTGGCAGGAGATTATCTTGAGCTCGCCGACCCGTTTGCCGAGGAAGGTGGCGGCGGCCAGCGAGACGTATTTGTGGGAGGTGCCGTGGAAGCCGTAGCGCCTTATCCTGTCGCGCTCATAGTATTCGTAGGGCAGGGCGTACAGGAAGGCGGAGGGCGGCATGCGCGCGTGGAACGCCGTGTCGAACACCGCCACGTTCGGAACGCCGGGAAAGGCTTCCTGCGCGGCCTTGATGCCCAGCAGGTTCACGGGATTGTGCAGCGGCGCGAAAGCGGCCGCCTCCTCTATCGCTCTGATCACCTCGCCGTCTACGACTACCGCGCTGCTGTAGCGGTCCCCGCCGTGTACCACGCGGTGCCCGATGGCCGAAAGCTCTTTTATGTCGCGGAGAACGCCCTGCCCGGGGTGCGTTATGGCCGCTACCAGCGCCTTCATGGCGCCCGTATGGTCCGTTTTCCCCAGCTCGGCGCGGACGGCGCCCTTGGGGCCGCGGTAGGCGTGGGAGGCGTTCTCCTGGCCTATGCGCTCTATCTGGCCCTCCGCGTAGCCGCGCTCGTCCGCCGTGTCATAAAAAGAATATTTTATGGATGAGCTCCCGCAGTTTATTACCAGCAGGTTCATCGCCTCCCGCGTGCGCAGGGAGAGGCCGTACGGGTCCTCCGCCGCCGCGCCTTTGCGCGCGGCTTCCACCCGCACGTTTTCCCGCTCGGCGAACCTTTCAGCTATCATCCTGGAAAGAAAGCGTATCGCCTGGGGATTGGCCACCAGGCAGCGGGTGAAGATGTCCTGCGGCACCAGCAGCATCCGGCAGTCCGTCAGCGCGATGACGTCCGCCGAGGTGGGCTCACCCGTCATCAGCGACATCTCGCCTATTACGCCCCCGGGGCTGACGGCGCCCAGCCGCCTTCTTTCGCCGAGCTGGTCGGTTATGGCCGCCTCGGCCCCGCCCTCCAGCATGACGCCGAGGAACCAGCCGGGCTCGCCCTGCGCTATTATCATGTCGCCGCGCTTGTAGCTTTCTACGTGCGAATCTTTGAGCACGCCGGCGATCGTCTCCGGGGCGAGATCCGCGAATAAAGGCTGTTCCTTCAGGAATTTTAAAGTGTCCATGGTCGTTCCGTCCTTTTTGAGATCACCAGCCGCATAACGCCGCCGATCAAGAAGGGCCCGCTGTCTTAATAATGATACGAAAAAACCGGCGCCGGCCGCCTGAATATGCAGAGCCGGGCGCCAGGTCATTTTCGGCGTCTTGCGGACGTGACAGGATACCTTTTTTTATTTCGTTGCAAGACCTAAGTGATTTTGTATGATGAAAGCAGGTTAGGTGGCGGGTTTTACATCCATAGCTGCTCAATCCGGAACGTCAACTAATACTCACGGAGGTAACATGAAACAAATGTCTCAAGTGCTTTTTTGGCTGGGAATCCTTTCCATTCCGCTGTCGTGGGTGATGTGGTATTTCGGCGCGAGATTGGAGATCGGCTGGCAGGTCATCAGCGCTGTCTCCGACCCCGCGATGCAGGCGGTTTTACGGGCGGCGCACGCGGAACGGTGGGGGATCTTTATAGGGCTTTGGCCGGTAACGCTTATGGAGTTGAGCTATCTTGTCGGAAAAAAGGCGCGGATGGACCAGGGCGTATAAGAGGGATAAGGCGGCGGGAGCCGTTCGGGGCTTGATCCCGGCAATAACACAGCATATCTGTTCCTCGCGGTACCGCCGGGGTGTTGCTCCCGTATCCATCCACGGCTATCCCGGCAGCAGCGCCTGCTGCTTAAGTCCATTCTTACTGGCCGCCAGGCAGCGGGACCTCCGCCAGGATTTTTAAATACCCTGCACTTTAAGGTAAAATATAAACATGAAAGATGCCCAGCACTTATTGCGTGTTATTATTATTTTTGTTGCCGCGCTTGTCGGCTTCCTTTTGGTGCGGAGCTTCCTTGTCCCAGAAAGTTTCGGCAAGCTGGGCCATTACCGCGCTAATGCCGTGGACGACGTTCTCGCGCTGCCGCGGCACTACGCGGGAGAACCTGCCTGCAAGAAGTGCCACGCGCAGCAGGCCTCCGACAAGGCCAAGTCCAGCCACCGGCATATGAGCTGCGAAAGCTGCCACGGCGCGCTCCAGGCCCACGTCGACAGCCCCAAGACGGTCAAGCCAAGTAAGCCCAAGGAAAACGAAATGCGGGCTTTCTGCGGGAATTGCCACGGAAAGTCCCTGTCCCGGCCGGCCAAATTTCCCCAGGTAGACCTGGAGGAGCATAACCGCGGAATGGCCTGCAACCAGTGCCATCAGCCGCACCAGCCCAAGTGACAGGCGCTAAATCCTAACGATCTTATTTCACGAGCCAATATGAAAAACTTCAGCCGCAAACAATTCCTGAAAACTGCCGCCGGTGCCGCGCTGGTTATGGCGACGCGGGTGTTTTCCACCCCGCTCCACGCCGCCGATAAATTCTTCCGCGAGCCGCCCTGGAAAAGAAAGAAGCCCTACTGGGGCTTCGCCGTGGACATAACAAAGTGCATCGGCTGCGGCCGCTGCGCTGACGCCTGCAAGACGGAGAACGAGGTTCCCCGCGAGGCTTTTTATTTCCGCACCTGGGTAGAGCGCTACATAATACGGCGCAACGGTGAGGTCAACGTGGATTCCCCTAACGGCGGGATGGACCCCTTCCTGCCCCCGCACGACCCGGAAACCGTCACGAAAAGCTTTTTTGTGCCCAAGCTGTGCGGTCACTGCGAGAATTCCCCCTGCGAACAGGTCTGCCCCGTTGGCGCCACCTTCAAGACCGAGGACGGCGTGGTGCTGGTGGACCGCAAATACTGCATCGGCTGCCGCTACTGCATCCAGGCCTGCCCTTACGGCTGCCGCTATTTCCACCCGGTGCTCCATGTGGCCGACAAATGCACGCTTTGTTACCACCGCATAAAAAAAGGCCTCAATACAGCCTGCGTGGAGGTCTGTCCCACTGGAGCGCGCATGTTCGGGGACCTTAGCGACCCCAAAAGCGCAATTACGAAGTTCTATGAAACGGAAACAACGAATGTGTTGAAGGCCAGCATGGGAACCGAACCCAAGCTGCTCTACAAAGGGCTCGATAAGGAGGTTCGCTAATGGACATGTCATTGATCGAGTCACTGCGCAACGCCCTGCCCCTGGTTTCCGGTTTCATCTACCCGAACGAACTGGAACTGCAGTGGAGCATTCTTATCGTCCTTTACCCTTACATTACGGGACTAGTGGCCGGCGCCTTCGTGCTTGCCTCCCTGGAGCGGGTATTTAACGTGAAGGCCATAAAACCTATTTACCGCCTTTCCCTGCTTGTGGCCCTGGCTTTCCTGCTTGTGGCTACGCTTCCCCTCAACCTGCACCTCGGGCATCCGGAGCGGGGTATATCGATACTGATGACTCCGCATACCTCTTCGGCCATGGCTATGTTCGGCTTCGTCTACCTGTGGTACCTGATGGTGGTTCTCCTTATGGAGGTGTGGCTGGACTATCGCAAGCAGATAGTGGAGTGGTCCCGCTCCGAAACTTTCTGGCCCAAGCGCATCTTTTATAAAGTCCTCACTTTAGGCGTGGACAATATTTCTCCGCGCTCCCTTGCGATAGATGAGAAATTGGGCAAGATACTGACGGTCGTTGGCCTGCCCTCTGCCCTCCTGCTGCACGGCTATGTGGGGTTTATCTTCGGTTCTCTCAAGGCCAACCCCTGGTGGTCCAGCCCCCTGATGCCCATAATCTTTATTTTTTCTGCCATGGCTTCGGGCATTGCGGCCGTTATGCTTATCTATATGTTCCTTTGCTGGGCACGCGACGTGGTCATTGATATGCCCTGCCTGGACACCATAGGGAAATTCCTGCTGACGGCTATTATCGTGGCCTTTTCGCTGGAGATGCTGGAGAGCCTTCAGACCGCGTACGAGGCCGAAGAGCATTTCGACATCATCACCCTGCTGGTGGAGGGCAAGCTGCTCGTCAGCATGATGCTGATCCAGATCATGCTGGGCTCTCTCACCCCCATGTTCCTGCTGGGCCTTACGCAGGTAGTGGAGCTTCCCGAAAAAGTGCGCAAGGTTTTTTATATGCTCTCAGGCTCCCTTGCCCTGATAGGCATCTTTGCCATGAGGTGGAATGTCGTGATAGGCGGGCAGTTCTTCTCCAAGAGCCTGAGGGGTTTCACCACCTACAAAATGCATCTTGTGGGCCGCGAGGGATTGTTTAGCGCCATAATCGTGGAGCTGCTCCCCCTGGTTATCCTCGCAGTACTCCTTTACCTGCTCCCCCCTTGGGAAAAAGAGAGCCATTCGAAGTCGCCCACCACGGCCGCTTAACCTGGCAGGGACGGGACAGCTGCAATAGATTCAGCCGCCGCCCTCTTCTTCTTTTATGGCCGAACACGATTGGGAAAAAACCGACGCTTTCCGCAACACGGAAATTCCTTACTGGCTGCTACTGGCGGTCAGCGCGGCTTTCGTAGCGGCGGCCTGGTTCTTTTATTCTAACCGGCATGCCGCCGGCCACGGCGGGCCCGCCTTCGTGGTGAAGCCGCAGTATTACGATATTTCGCCGGCCCGGACCCTTAAAAAAAGGCTGGAGACCGAGGGTATGGCCTGCGGCGATTGCCACGACCCCTCCGCCGGGCCGTCTTCAAGCGACCCCAGGGTGGCGCCAGAAGTTCACAGCAAGGTGGTTTTAAAGCACGGCCCCAATAACCGCTGCTTCAACTGCCACAATAACGCTAAGCGCGATTTTTTCGCGGAGGACGGGGGGGGGCAGATCCCTTATTTAAAGGTAGAAACGCTTTGCCGGAAGTGTCACGGCACCACTTACAGGGACTGGACCAGCGGCACGCACGGCCGCCGCAACGGCTATTGGAATAAGGCCGCGGGTGAGCAGAAGCAGCTGCCCTGCATCGCCTGCCACGATCCGCACTCCCCCGCGTTCAAGCCGATGCTCGCCGCGCCGGCTCCGCGGAAATATACGGCTCCCGGGGTTAAACACTGATGGCTGACGAAAAAGATCAGCACGACTCCCCCTATTTCCACCCGAAACCCTACGGTTCCGGCGTCACCCGGCGCCAGTTCCTGGCGGTTGCCGCGGCTGGCGCTGCTGCTGCTGCGGCGGCGGCCCTTTCCCCGCTTAAAGACCTTACGCAGATCCCGACCCTGCGGCAGTTCCTGCAGAAGCACTATACCGAGCTTACTCCCGAAGAAAAAAAGGAGATACTCGGGCGGATCTCCGCCGAGGTCCGGGAAAAGTACGGGGTCACTCCTCATCTTACCGCCCAGCCGCCTCTGGACGGCGTGCAATTCGCCTACGCCCTGAACATGGGGCGCTGCATAGGCTGCAGGAAATGCGTTTACGCCTGCGTGAACGAAAACAACCAGTCCCGGGACCCGCAGATACATTACATTAGCGTCCTGGAAATGGAAAAGGGCGCCGTGAACGTGGAAACTTCAAACACCGATTATGAGGGCCAGGTGCCGAAGAAGGGGCATTATTACATGCCGGTGCAATGCCATCATTGCGAAAAACCCCCTTGCACAAAGGTTTGTCCCGTTAAAGCCACCTGGCGGGAGCCCGACGGCATTGTAGTGGTGGACTATAATTGGTGCATAGGCTGCCGTTATTGCGCGGCCGCCTGCCCCTACCATGCCCGCAGGTTCAATTTTAAAGAGCCTTACCTGCCCAAGGAAGATCTGAACCCGGAGATGGGCTACCTTTCGAACAGGCCCAGGCAGGTAGGCGTGATGGAAAAATGCACCTTCTGCCTGCACCGGACGCGCGCGGGGAAATATCCCGCCTGCCTCGAGGTCTGCCCCACCGGCTCAAGGAAGTTCGGGAACCTGCTTGACCCTGACAGCGAGATCGCCGCGATCATACGCGACAAGCGCGTCTTCATACTTAAACAGGAAAGGGGAACCATACCCAGGTTCTATTATTTCACCGATGTTTAACCTTTTTAAATTCCTCCGCCTTTCCGCCGCCGAGGTCCTCGACGGCGACTGGCGCTATTACGCCTGGATGTCCGGCCTCGCGCTGCTTTCGCTGGCGGGGCTGAACGCCTACAGCGTGCAGCTCGTGCACGGCCTCGGCACCACGGGCATGTCTGACCACGTTTCCTGGGGCCTTTATATAGCCAATTTCACCTTCCTGGTGGGCATGGCCGCCGCCGCGGTAATGATGGTCATCCCGGTTTACGTCTACCACGACGAGCCGCTGCACGACGTCGTCATCTTCGGCGAGCTCCTGGCTATCGCCTCTATCGTGATGTGCATACTGTTCGTTTCGGTGGACCTCGGCCGCCCGGAGAGGGTCTGGCATATGGCGCCGCCGCCCCTGGGCAAGTTCAACTGGCCTGATTCCATGCTTTCCTGGGACGTCATAGTCCTCAACGGCTACCTGTTCATTAACGCCTATGTAGCCGGCTACCTCCTTTATATGAAGTTCCTCAGAAAGGAGCCGTTGAAAATCCTGTATATCCCGTTCGTCCTGCTTTCCATAGTCTGGGCCGTCAGCATACATACCGTTACCGCTTTCCTGTACCAGGGGCTGGCCGCGCGGCCCTTCTGGCATTCCTCGATCATAGCCCCCCGCTTCCTGGCCTCGGCCTTCACCGCGGGTCCCGCCTTCATAATACTCACGCTTCAGCTTATACGCAAATTCACCGCCTACCGCATTGCCGACGCGGCGATGCTGCGCCTCAGGAACGTGGTGCAGGTGGCGATAGCTATAAACCTCTTCCTTTTCGCCAGCGAGCTGTTCAAGGAGCTCTATATCCCCGACGAGCACGCCGTGCACATGCAGTATCTCATGTTCGGCCTGCACGGGCATAACGGGCTGGTTCCCTGGATCTGGACCGCGCTGGCAATTGAGGCGGTGGCGATCGCGCTGCTGATGCTGCCCGCTTCGCGCAGCATGAAGTGGCTGAACCTGGCCTGCGTGTTTGCGGTTGTCGGCGTGTGGATAGAGAAAGGAATGGGCTTTATCATACCGGCTTTTATCCCGAATCCGCTAGGCGAGATAGTGGAGTATCTGCCTACGCTGAATGAAACCCTCATCTGCGTGGGCGTATGGGCTTTCGGATTTTTTATTTACACGGCTATCCTTAAAGCCGCAGTTCCCATTCTCACCGGCCGGCTGAGGCTGGGCGGTGTGCCGTATACCGCCGAGGCCGGGATGGAACCCGGCGGGATCCCGAAGCCGGATTTCGGCGCAGGCTTCCGTCCCCAGGGCGCGCGGTGGGTTGATCCCGGCCCACCGGGACGCTAGGAGCCTGCAGGCCGGGAAACTCCGCGGTGGGGTTTGAATTTGTATAATTAGGACAGCGTCAGGCAGTTCGAAGGGGCGGCTTTTGACGCGGCGATACGCAGGTGTTGGCCCTTATAGAGCCCCGGACGGGGCTTGGAGGTAATATGAGAATATTTGGAATGGATACCCCGGAGCTGCTGCTTATCGGGCTTGTCGGCGTGCTGCTTTTCGGGACCAAGAAACTTCCCGAGCTGGCCAGGTCGCTGGGACAAACGGTAAGGGAATTAAAAAAAGGCGTGAAAGAAGGTTTCTCCGAGGAGGGGGCCGTGCCCGAAGTAACAGAAAAGAAGTAGCCTTACATGGATTCCGAAAGGCCGCTCAGCCTTCATTTTGAAGAGCTAAGAAAGAGATTGCTGGTCTCGCTGGTGTTTTTTGTCCTCTCGGTCGCGGTTTCCTTCAATTATTCCTCTTTCCTGTTCGGGATTTTAAAGCGGCCCATTGCCGGCGCTGTAGATAAGCTGGTGTTCTTTTCCCCGACCGAGGCCCTGGCTGTCTACCTTAATATCTCCTTTGCCGCCGGGCTGATGCTTTCCATGCCCTTCCTGCTGTACCAGGCCTGGAAGTTCGTGGAGCCGGCTGTCCCCGGCAGGCTAAAAAGCGGCCCCTTCCTTTTTGTCGCGTTCATTACGGCGTTCTTTGTGTCAGGGGCGCTGTTCTCCTATTTCATCCTTATCCCTCCGGCGCTTAAGTTCCTGCTCGGCTTCGCCGGGCCGGACCTCCAGCCGCTGATCTCGGCGCAGAGCTATATTTCTTTTATCGTCTGGACCGTGCTGGGTACCGGCCTTGTTTTTGAAATGCCGGTCCTAAGCTATGTGCTCAGCAGACTGGGGGTTCTCGATTATCGCTTCCTGCGCCAAAAATACCGTTACGCCATTGTGGGGATATTGGTGGCGGCGGCAATGATTACGCCCACCTCGGATATTTTCAATATGCTTCTTTTTGCCGCGCCGATGCTGCTCTTATACGAGTTAAGCATCTGGGTTTCCAGGTTCGCCGGGCGGTCGCGCGGAAAGGTGAAATAATAAAATGAAAAAAATATTACTTTGGCTCTTAAGTTTCCTGATAACCGCGGGCTTTGCCGTTTTCCAGCGGGCGACGGGGCCCACCTACCCTGCGCGGGGCTCGCTGCTTACCGCTTCCGGAGTTAAAGTTTCCTACCGGCTGCCCAGGAGCTGCACCATAGGCGCGAACGACTGCGGTTTGAAACTAAAAACAGATAAACCGCTTTCGGGAATAATTGAATGGAAGCGCTATAAAACCAGCGATCCCGTAACCGCCGTCCCTTTTACCGCGTCGCCGGACCGGCCCTGCGCCTTCGCCCCCGACCAGCCCCCGGCAGGCAAACTGGAATATGCCGTTTACGCCGTGGAAAACGGGGCCAGGAGCCTTATCGGGCCGCAGAAGGTGGTGACACGCTTTAAAGGGGCCGTGCCGGCGTGGGTCCTGGCTCCGCATATCTTCTTCATGTTCTTCTTCATGATGATCTCGGTAAGGCTGGCGCTTTCAGCTCTGATGAACTGGCCTATAATGAAATCCGTAATCTTCCTTAACCTGGCTTTCCTGGCCGCCGGCGGGTTCATTCTCGGCCCGCTTACCCAGCATTACGCTTTCGGCGCCTACTGGACCGGCTTCCCTTTCGGCCACGACCTCACCGACAACAAGACCCTGCTCCCGCTTATTTTCTGGGCCGCCGCGGCGGTCTCCGTGATGCGGGGCGGGGCTAATCTGCGCAAGTGGGTCCTGGCCGCGTTCCTGGCCACCGCGGCTGTGTATTTCATACCGCACAGCGTGCTGGGCAGCGAGCTTGATTACTCCACGCTTGAAAAAACCGGCTCTCAGCAGGTTCCCGCTGCGGGGAAGAATGGAAGGCCCTGAAAACCCAGCCCGCCCGCCCGCTGTTTCCGGGAAGCCGTAAAAGAATAGCCCGTGCCGCCCGCATATTGCGGGCCGATAATAGTAAAATATTAAGTAATGCCCCTGTACCTGCTGCTGCTCGTGGTTTTTCTCTTTAACCTGCCCTTCGGTTATCTGAGAAGCAAAACCGTGACTTTTTCCGTACCTTGGCTGCTGTATGTGCATCTCCCGGTGCCTTTTGTCCTTGCCTTAAGGATATTCTCCGGTTTTGGCTGGCGCGCGGTGCCGCTGCTTATTTTAGCCGATGTGGCCGGCCAGCTGGCGGGCGGGAAGCTCGGCGCGCTCAAGCTCCATTGACCGGGGCCGCTTTCACCCAGCCTACTACCACCGCGGATGGTCCAGGGTATCGCAATCCACCGTTAAGCGCCGGTAGTCGTCGTCGCTGACCTCGCCCCGCCAATTCCCGCTTAGCATCGCAAGGCCGGTGATAAGGCAGAAAATAAACGCCGCCAGGAAAGGCAGGAGCCTTGTTTTTATCTTCAACCCGGTTCCCATTACCCGCAATTCAAGCGCCCCGGGCGCGGGGCAGATATCCAGGCAGAGCGCGCAGGCGGTGCATTCGTCGGATAAAACCGAGGCCGCCTTGTCCACCGCTATGGCCTGGGGGCAGGCCGCGGCGCAAAGGCCGCAGCTCACGCAGGCGCCGGCGTCGCGCTTTATTTTAACGGGGCTCGCCAGGGAGACCAGGCCCAGCAGCGCGCCGTACGGGCAGAGGAAGCGGCACCAGAAGTACGGGACAAAAAAACTGAGCAGGAAAAGCAGGGCCGTTATGAAGGCGGCCAGCGGGGTAATGCGGGCGAAAAAGTAGTACATCTTTACGTCCGAGATCTTGTTGTAATCCCCGTCGAGGAAAGCCTTGACCGCCGCCGCGTCCATGGCGAAGAAAATTATATAGACGAAGAACGCCAGGATGATGTATTTTAAGGCGCCGAGCGTGTAATCGAGCCAGGCGGGCGGGGGCTTGAGGGAGGGGGAAGCTAATTTCCGCGCCTTGTAAAGCAGCTCGGAGATTAAGCCGAACGGGCAGAGCCAGCCGCAAAAGGATTTGCCGATCACGAAGGACATGGCGATTATCGCCAGCAAGATGAAGAGCCCGGCCGGGTGCGCGCGGTGGAGCTCGCCCGAGAACGCGAAAAGGCGCAGGTTCATGAGCGCGCTGATGGGCAGGAAGCCGTCCACGCCCGGTGGGCGCCGGGAAAGCGCGCCCCCTTCCAGGATGGAGGAGACAAAATTGCGGAATTCGAATCCGATCGCCAGGATCAGCGCCAGGAAGATCAGCTGCAGGGCTAAGCGGAGCTTCTGCGCGGCAGTTTCCCTGAGGGGAAGCGCGGGGCCCGCGAGCTTTGCCAATAAAGTTCTGATCGTCCTGTGCGGCATATAACGGATATCTTATGAAATATGGTCATGCCCTCGCGCAATTAACCCGGATCCTTCAGTTGAAGGATCCGGGTTTTCTTGTTGCATTCGCTTTCTCAGGGCTGCTGCTTTCTTTTTATTTGCCCGTGGTATGGTTGAGGAGGCCGCCCGACGTCAGGATGGCTCTCTGGCGCGCGGAAAGCGCGCAAACGCATTCTATGGAGGCGCCGGTGCGTTCGTTTTTGAGCAGCACAGGCTTCCCTTCGGCCGCCGCTGCGCGCCAGTCCGCGCAGGTCAGCTTGTCGCCCGACTGTATGCCGGAGTAATCCGCCGGGTTTTTGAAGGTCAGCGGCGCTATACCGAAATTGAGCAGGTTCGCGGCGTGTATGCGCTCGAAAGATTTGGCCACCACCGCTTTCACTCCCAGGTACATCGGGCACATGGCCGCGTGCTCGCGGCTGGAGCCCTGGCCGTAGGATTCCCCCGCCACGATGATGTTATGCGCGCCGGCGGCCTTGCTTTCAAGGCAGCGCTTCGGGAAGCCGCCGTCCACGTTCTCAAACACGAACTGCGCGTATTTCGGCACGTTGGAGCGGTACTTCAGGCGCGCGCCGGCGGGCATGATGTGGTCGGTGGTTATCTTGTCGCCCACCACTATCATCACGGCGCCGCTGAGCTTCTCGGGCATCTTTTCGTTCCTGGGCGGCTCGCCTATATTGGGGCCGCGGGAGACCGCGGTCATCGCCCCCCCGGGGGACGGCTTTATGAACATGGAGTCGTCCGCCAGGAAGGAGGCGGGCTCTTTTACGGCGGGGTATTCTATGCCGGCCTTGCGCGGGTCGGTGAATTTACCGGTGAGGGCGGCCACGGCGGCCACCTCGGGGCTGACCAGGTAGATCTGCGCGTCGGCCGTGCCGCTGCGGGCCTCGAAGTTGCGGTTGGAAGTGCGCAGGGACACGGCGCCGCTTTTGGGCGAGAAATGGTTGCCTATGCAGAAGCCGCAGGCGCTCTCCAGTATGCGGGCGCCGGAGTCCAGCAGGTCCGACAGCGCGCCCTTGCGGGCCATCAGCTGCAGCACCTGGCGCGAGCCGGGCGCCACGCCCAGGCTCACGTCGGGATTCACCTTGCGGCCCTTCATTATCAGGGACACCGTCATCATGTCCTTGTAGGAGGAGTTGGTGCAGGAGCCTATGCAGACCTGGTCTACCGGCTTGCCTTCCAGCTCGGAGATCTTTTTGATAATGCCGGGGCTGTGCGGGCAGGCCGCCAGCGGCTCAAGCGACGAGAGGTCCAGGTCGATCACCCGGGCATATTTTGCGCCCCGGTCAGCTTTAAGCCCGGTCCAATCGGCCTCGCGGCCCTGCGCCTTCAGGAATTTCCTGGTGACGCTGTCGGAAGGGAAAACGGAAGTAGTCACGCCCATCTCGGCGCCCATGTTGGCGATGGTGGCGCGCTGCGGCACCGAGAGCTTCTTCACGCCGGGCCCGCCGTATTCCAGCATCACGCCCACGTTGCCTTTGGTGGTCAGGAGTTCGAGCATCTTAAGAACCACGTCCTTGGCGCTCACCCAGGGTCCGAGCTCTCCGGCCAGCCGCACCAGGTAGACTTTAGGGGCCGCGGTGTAGAACAGGCCGCCGCCCATAGCCACGGCCACGTCCAGGCCGCCGGCGCCCATGGCCACCTGGCCTATGCCGCCGCCCGTCGGGGTGTGGCTGTCGGAACCAAGCAGGGTGGTGCCGGGCTTGCCGAAGCGCTCCAGGTGCACCTGGTGGCAGATGCCGTTGCCCGGCCTGGAATAAATGACGCTGTATTTCGCGGCCACGCTCTGCAGGTACTTATGGTCGTCGGAATTTTCAAAACCCACCTGGACAGTATTGTGGTCCACGTAGGAAACCGATAGATCCGTTTTTATCTCTTTCAGGCCCATGGCTTCGAACTGCAGGTAGGCCATGGTGCCGGTGGCGTCCTGTGTCAAGGTCTGGTCGATGCGCAGGCCGATTTCGCCGCCTCCGCCGAGGGTTCCCTCACGGAGGTGCGCGGAAAGGATCTTTTCTACGATATTTTGTTTCATGTAATATATTATATATTTTTGCTTTCCCGATATGTAATACGCGCCGCTTTTTGTATCATAGCGGTAGCCGCCCGCTCTAAGCGGTCTTATGTCTACTTCAGCTCTAAACCTCGACTGCCTGTTCGTTTATTCCGGCTCCCGCGCCGGGAAAAAGACCGGCCTCCCGATAATGCCGGCCGGCCTGCTGGCAATGGCCGGCTACCTCGGCAAGAAAGGGGTCAGGTCCGCCATCATCAACCTGCCGGGCGCGGCCCGCGGGGAATTCAGGCTGGCGGAGCTTATAAGGGAGCGGCGCGTTAAGCTGGTCTGCATCCCGGTCCACTGGCATCAGCAGGCCGGGACCGCGCTGCTGCTGGCCAAAAAAATAAAAAAAGAAAACCCCGGCGTTAAGATCGCCGTCGGCGGTTTCACGGCTTCCTATTTCGCCGCGGCTATCCTGGAAAAATTCAGGGGCATAGATTTCGTGATACGCGGCGACGCCGAGGTCCCGCTGCTGGAGCTGTTGCGGCGGCTGAAGCGCGGGGGCGCAGATTTCAGCGCGGTTAAGAACCTGGCCTGGCGGGTGGGAAACGGGGCTGTCCTCAACCCGATTGGTTACTTCGCCGGCCCGGCGATGCTGGCCGGGCTGGACCTCACCGGCCTTAACTACGTTCTGAACAGGAACGCCACGCCCTACCACGGCGTCTGCTTTGAGGACGGGATGTTCACTTACGTGCACGGCAGGGGCTGCGCCGACAACTGCTCGGCCTGCGGCGGCGGCAGGGACTTCCAGAAAAACTTCAACGGCAGGCCACGCGCGGCGGTAAAAGCTCCCGCCTCCGTCGCCGCCGACTTCGCGAAGCTGGCCGCCCGGGGGATAACGGAGATACAGCTCCCGCTGAGCCCGCTGCCCGGCGACGCGTATTATGTGGAGCTTTTCAGACGGCTGCTGGAAATAAAACTTAAGCCGGTCCTGAAGGTGGAGCTGTGCGGCCTGCCTTCGAAAAACCTGCTCCGGTGGTTCAGCAGGGCGCTGGCTCCGGGGTCCAGGATCACGATCTTTGCCGGCAGCGGCTCTGAAAAGGTCCGCCGCCTCAACAGGGGCCGGTTCTATACGAACGAGCAGCTCATCGCTATCCTGCGGCACGCCGCGGGCCTGGGGATAAATATCTGGACCGGGTTCACCTCGGGTCTGCCTTTTGAAACCCGCCGGGACCTCCTGGCAACGGCGGCCCTCATGCGCAGGATCAAGCGCCTGTTCAACGCGGACAGGGCAGGGGTCTACGTGTTTTCGCTGGAGCCGGGTTCCCCGCTTTTCGAGAACCCCGGGAAGTACGGAATTACCCTGCGGCGAAGGACGCTGGAGGATTTCCTGGCGCAGGAAGGGAAGTACGACATGGGGTACTCGACGGAGCACTTTCCTGAAAGCGAAATAGTGCGCAACCTTAAGTTCCTGGAGAGCGTCGCCCGCGAGTAGTTCTCCTATGCGGGAGGCGCTGTCAGCGGTAGATGGCGCGAACCATCTCCCACGGATGGGCCGCCTTGGTGGGAGTGACGGACAGTACCGATTTCGCCATATTCAGGTACAAAGTGCGGTACCAGTCCCGCTGGACCGGGGTTCCGAACAGCGCCTTCCTCAGCTGCTTGGGGCTCGTCATGTACCCGCGGTAAAAATCCCTGTAATCGTTGATGGTGCTAGCCTTACTCGGGATGAACTTCACCGTGTTGTGGTAGAACATGTCCCCGCCCGGCAGGTCCAGTTTCGCGGTGGCGCGCGTAAAATCGGCCGTGCCCATGCGGGGCTCGAAAATAGAGATGATGGGATAGTCGGTCAGCTCGTCGGCCGCCCTGAAGGTCGCCTCGGTCTCCGCCTGGGTTTCGTCCAGGTAGCCCACTATCATGAAGCCCGCTATGAAGATCCCGGCTCCGCGCAGGACCTCCACCGCTTTCACGGTGGTCTCATGGTCGTTGGCCTTGGCGAAATCCTTCAGGATGCGGTTCACCGGGCTCTCTATGCCCAGCAGCGCCCCGCGCATGCCGGCCCTGTAGGCCAGCTTCATCGTCTCGGGGGAGCGGGTCACGGTGTCGCAGCGCAGGAAGCTGGCGAAGCGCAGGCCCAGGTTCTCGCGGATCATCCCCTCGTAGATCTTCGTGTAGCGCTCGGGCTCGGCCCCGAAGTTGTCGTCGGAGAACCAGATCTTGGTGAAGCCCAGCTTGCGCACGGCGCGCAGCTCCTCGAGCACGCGCTCGGGGCTCTTGAAGCGCTGGGTGTGCCCCCACATCTCGCTGGCCGCGCAGAAGCGGCAGCGGTGCATGCAGCCGCGCGAGGTTTCGGCCGTGGTGGAATAGCCGGGGATGGCGAGGGGCAGGTAATAGAGCGAGGGGTCGTAGATCTTCCAGTCCGGCATGGGCAGGCTGTCGAGGTCGGAGATCAGCGGCCTGGCCGGGTTGCGGTGGAAATTCCGTTCGGCGTCGCGCCAGGAAAGCCCGGCGATCCCGCCGTAAGGCCCGCCCTTCTCTATGGCGGCCATGAGCTCGTCTATGGTTTCCTCGCCCTCGTTGCGCACCACGAAATGAGCCCCGCGGCCGAGCCATTCGAAATCGTAGGCGGTAGCGTGGTGGCCGCCCAGGATCACGGGCTTGCCGGGCGCCGTGTCCAGGATATGGCGCAGGTTGAACTCGACGTTGAGCGCGCCTATGCTGGAATGCGCGTTCAGCATCACGACGTCGGCCGATTGCGCCCGGCGGGTCAGTTCACCGAGAGTGAAGTTCCCGGCCAGCCCGTCCATGAATTCAGACTCGTAGTTCCTGAGCGTGCCCCTTAACTGGGCGAAGGCCAGCGTGGGGGAATTTCCCAGCAGCCCGGTGAAATCGTCCGGCATGGGCCAGCGCCTGTAAACGCGCAGCGGCTGGAGCATAAGGATCTTTTTCATCAACTCTCCTTGAGGCGGCGGAAAGACGTGTAGTTGCGGAACAGCCCGTAGACGCGCGCGGGTATGTCCCAGCCGAAAGGCCCGTCCCGGGCTATGCGGTAAGCCCGGGCGGGGTTCAGGTAAAATCCGTAATAAGCCCACCTGTAAAGCATGCGGTAGGTGCTGTCGGGCATGTCGCTGGCGTTGAAAGGCGCCCCGAAATATTCAAAATCTATCGTGCTGACGTCGGAGCGCAGCTTGCCGGCCTTCTTGAACATCTCGTACATCTCGGTATTGTGGAACGGGTTGGGGTTAAAGAAGAGCGCGAGGTGCAGGCGCGAGGCGTGCGCGAACCGTATAGTGGCGCGCAGCTCCTCCTCGGTTTCCGTAGGCAGGCCAAGCATGAAGAAACCGCGGGTAAAAATACGCCTGTTCGCCAGCATGTCTATAGTGCGGCTGACCTTGTCGAGGGAGAGGTTCTTTTTTAGCAGTTTCTGGAGGCGCTCCGAGGCTGTTTCCACGGCCACCGACACTTCGCCGGCGCCCACCCGCTTCAGCAGGTCGATGGAGGATTCGCGGATAAGGTCCGCGCGTATGGCGTTAGGGAAGCTCAGCACCGACCGCAGCTCCCGCTCAAGCAATAGTTCCAGCATGCGGTCGAAACGATCCGGGTCGAAATTGGAAATATCATCCAGTACCTCGATGTTCCTGGTGCCCAGCTTGTGTATCTGCGCCACTTCGTCAGCCACGTTCTCCGGCGAGCGGGCGCGGAACGCTTTGCCGAAGATCTGGTGGCAGAACACACAGTGGTACGGGCAGCCGCGGGAGGTGAAAATGGGGAGGTAGGGCCTTACGCCTACCGTGGCCATGCCGCCGGCCTTCCAGAACTTTTTATAGTCGATCAGGTCCCAGGCCGGGAACGGAAGGGAATCAAGGTCCGTTATAGGGGCGCGGTGTCTGGTAAGCTCGGTCTTGCCCTCATGGCTGAAGGCGATCCCGTCCACTGCCCGCAGCGTTGCCGGTTCGCGCCAGCGCGGGCCTTCTTCAGCTATCACGCGTACAAGTTCGGTGAAAGTTTCCTCGCCTTCTCCCATCACGACCGCGTCCACATTAGAGTCCGAGAGCGCGCTATCCGGGTCGGAGGTCGGGTGCGGCCCGCCCATCACCACCGGTGTGCCGGGGCTGGCTCCCTTAACGGCGGAGGCCAGCTTGTGTGCCAGGAAAGATTCGGCGGTCAGCGCGCTTATGCCGACCACGTCGGGCTGCTGCTCGCGCAGCGCCGCAAGCACGGTCGCGGCGGCGTCCGGTTCGAACATTGCGTCCACGACGCGCACTTCGGCGCCCAGGCGCTGGCGCAGGCAGGCGGCTATGTAAAGTATGCCGAGCGGCGGCGTAGTGCCCTTTATCTTGGACACCACGCTGCGGCTTTTAATGAGAAGTACGGAGGGGCGCTTCAAGCGGATCTAGACCCCCTTTTGAAAAGGGAGCTGGCCTGGCCCAGCACGAAATATACGGCCCCGCAGTAGGCCCGCCGCATGAAGCAGCGTATGACTTCGTCAGGGTGGAAGAGCTTGAAAAGCGTGTCCGGCAGGGCGTAGTGCAGCGCGAGCAGGAAGTAATAGCTCAACTGTATCACCAGGGGGTTATGCGCGCCCTTTATGAGATATTTCCCCTCGTAAAAATCAGCCGGGTTCTCTGAAGTCAGTTGTGAGGAATCAGCCAGGTCATCGTAGAGCCGGGACCCCGGTACAGGTGTATAAATGGTCATGCGGAATATATCTGAGTTGAGGCGGCCGTAAAGAAAAGTCGCCAGGCTGTCCTTGAGCCCGCTCTGCGGCCCGCCGAACACGTGCGTGCCGTATACGGCTACGCCGTTGCGGCGCAGTATCCGTGACGCCTCCCGGTTTATCGCCGCGGAGTTGCCTTTGTTGGACTCCTCCTGCACGGCGGAAGTGTAGCCCTCGAACCCGACTACGGCCATGAACATACCCGCACGCGCGCCCAACTCGATCAGGGCCGGGTGGGCGACGATGATGTCGGCCCTTATCTGCACGCCGAAGCGCAAATTCATGCGCTCGCGCAGCATGGTCTCGAAGATCTCCAGCACTACCTGCGGGCGGGTGGCGAAAGAATCGTCGTTTATCGAGAATTCAGCCACGCCCAGCGCCTTCAGCCTGCGCAGCTCCCCGAGTATGCGCGCGGCCGACTTGTAGCGCGGCGCGCCGTAATAGCCTGGTACGGAGCAGAAGGCGCAGCGGAAGGGGCAGCCCCGCGAAGTTTCCAGGGCGGCGAACAGCCCGTCGGAGAAAGCGGATTTCTTCAGCGAGCCCTCCCAGTAAGGCATCGGCTGGGTATCCAGGTCGCAGATCACGCGCTCCTCGGCGGAACGCCTGAGGCATCCGTCCGGCGCGCACCAGGCGCAGCCCGGCAGATTGTCCAGCGGGGCGCCTGAGGCCAGCGCGTCAACTATGCGTACCACCGTGCTCTCGGCCTCATAGAGCGCCACCGCGTCGAAAGGCCCGGCCGGCCCGAGGAAAAGTTCGGGGCGGAAGCTCGGCGCCTGTCCGCCGGCCAGCAGCTTCACCCCGGGGTAGCGGCGCTTCACTTCACGCGCCACCTTCACCACCATCGGCGCATTGGGCAGTTCCGAATTGGAGAAGCCTATTATGTCCGGCTTGAATTCCTCTATCGCCTTTATAAATTCAGGGTGCAGAGGGCGCAGATGCTGCACGTCGGCCACCAAAGCCTCGTGCCCCGCTGCGCGCAGCACACCGGCCACTATCTGCAGTCCCAGCGGCGGGATATTGGGGAACAGCACCTGCAGGGTGTGGAAAGATTGCCAGGGCGGATTGGTCAGGAGGATCTTTGCCATGTGCGGTTAAAACAGCTTATCAAAAATCTTTCCGACCAGGCTGTTAAGCCTGTTGCCGAGCATCCAGCCTGAAAGAATGGCGGTGGTCACACCGGTCCCTGGTCTGGTCCAGTGTCCCGTATGATAGAGGCCCGGCACAGGCGACTTCATGGAGAGGCGCAATGAGAGCGTCTGTTCGGGGGTATTAGCCCAGCCGTACATGGAGCCCTCGGCGGTGTTGGTCAGGTCCCGCAGACCCTCAGGCGTCAGTATCTGTTTTACCACTATATGCCGCGCCAGGCCCGGCAACCTTTTTTTCTCCGCCAGCGCTATCATTTCCGCCGCCAGCGCTTCGGTGCGCCCGCGCCAGTCCTTTTCCGGCCGCCATGGAAGCATCGTGGTCAGTATAAGCGTACTGTGGCCGGGCGGAGCCAGCTCCGGACATATTTTTGTGGGCGAATAGACGCTCATGGCGACGGGTTCACCACGCTCCATTGCGCCGTACGCCGCCTCATGGTCATAACCAGGGAAGATCATGTACTCGTGGTGGTCCATCCCGTGCGCGGCTACGTCGTAGTCCAGGCCGAGGCAGACGCGGAAGGGACCCATGGAGAGTTTC
This sequence comes from Elusimicrobiota bacterium, assembly GCA_030651035.1. Taxonomy (GTDB): domain Bacteria; phylum Elusimicrobiota; class Elusimicrobia; order Elusimicrobiales; family UBA9959; genus UBA9959. The sequence goes on along the minus strand of JAUSCK010000076.1, from coordinate 27,626 downwards.
ATCCGTTCAAGCCGCGGCATAAATCCCGCCGGGGCCGCTCCCGGCTCCAGCAGCTGCCGGTAGGTGTGGAGCGCGTCGGCGTTGGAAATAACTATCCCCGCGCTGGCCGTCCGGCCGCCGGCCAGCTCCACGCCGCAGGCGCGCCCCTTTTCCGTTAGGATTTTCCTGACCGGGGAGTTAAGCAGCAACTCCCCTCCGTTCGCGCGGAAGGCTTCCGCCATTATGTCCGCCAATTTTTGAGAGCTCCCCACCGGGTAGTAGGTATGTTCCATGTGCTGCATGGCCAGGAAAACATCCATCATCACCCCGGAAATACGCTTAGGAGGAAGGCCAAGGTACACCCAGGAGGCGTGCACTACCGCGCGCAGCTTCTCGTTGCTTACCCAGCGCCGCAGCATGGCATCGGCGCTGAACGGTATTCCTGAAACCAAACCCCATAGGAATGTGAACGGGAAGGTCGCTATCTTCAGCCAGTCCACCGTTTTGGCGATCATTCCATTCACTGCCGGGTCACCGCCGTGAAGCAGGCGCTGGGCCAGCAGCGCGTCCTTCTTGAGGGAATCCAGCCCGGACAGCATGAGGTCTATATCTTTCTTTTCCCCGGGGAAATCTTTAAGCAGTTCGTCCCGGAACTCATTCCGGCTGCCGCGCAGCGTATAGGAACGGTCCGGCATATCCACCACCAGGAAAGGGTCTACCTGCCTGAATTCCATCTTATCGGACAAGCCGTATTCACGCAGGATGCCGGCGCAGATGCCGCCCCCGCCTATACCCGAAAGCTGGTGCACCGCCAGGTCGAAAGTGTAGCCGCCCACCTTGCGGGAAGTGCAGTTCCCTCCGGGGACCCCGTTCTTTTCGGCTATCAGGACTTTCCAGCCCCTGCGGACGAGCGAAAGCCCGGCGGAAAGGCCTCCGGGCCCCGCGCCTATTATCACCGCGTCATATTGTCCGGGGACTTTTTTCATGCCGGGCCTATCCGCCTTCCGAAGAGGGGGCGCGCCCGGCCAGGGAAAGCAGGATCATCATCAGAGTCATCGGCAGGACTGTGGAAACCAGGATGTCCCTGTGGAAAAGAGACCACACGAAGACGCCAGCCGTGAGAGCCGCGGCCAGCCCGGGGGCCCTCTCATACGGGTCGAAAGCAAAAACGGAGAGCAGTTCGGGCGCGAAATAAAAAACGGCCCTGACCAGTAGATACCAGACAAGGAAGACCGAACCCTGGAACCGCTCATACACGGCCAGCACCGGCCTGAGGTCAGCCAGGAAGGCCGCCGCGCCTGAAATGAACAGCAGCCCCAGGGCGAGCAGGATATCCCTGAGCGGAACCCTGATGGCCGCGAAAACCGCCATGAGGGCGGCGGAGAGGGCCGCGCCGGCCAGGAAGGCCCTCATCCAGGCGTCCTCCGTGAGGCCGTAGTGACGCGCGACCTTGAGGAAAACAGCAAGCGGCAGCAGAGATATCGCCGTGAGAATTCTTCTGCGGGTGAAGATCTTGTTCATCAGGTCCGGAATTTTTAGCATATTCACTTTCTCCGCGGTGCGCCGTGGTTTAACGCGCGACCCCGCGCCTCTTGCTGATAAAATCCTCGAAACTCTGGTAATTTTTCTGGCGCCAGGGCTTCCCTGTTACAAAACTCCAGCCCATCTTTACGAACATCATGAAGTAGGTGCGGTAAAGGAGTTTGCTTGAGAAGAAGAAATTATACAGGGATTTCTTGTTGAAGATCAGCGCTTTGCCGACCACGCTCTTGTAATAGGCGTCGGATTCCGCAGCCGAAAGCTCGGCGGTGCGGGTAATGCAGTTCATCATATTGTATTTGGAAAGGTCGCGGACCTCGATCGCGCCCGCCTTTTCGCATTCCGCGTAATAAGGCGTTCCGGGCCACGGGGTCGTGAAATCGGGCCCGATTATGTCGCAATTTTCAGAGAGGAATTTGAACGTGTCATGCAGGCCGGCTTTTGTGTCCCAAGGGGCGCCCCACATGAGCATCCCCATCACGATGAAATCGTGGGTGTTCGCGATGGCGACCGCCTTGTTTACGGTTTCCAGCGTCTGAGGCTTGTTGAGGCGCTTGAGCCCCTCGGGGTTGTTGGTCTCGATCCCCAACATTACCTGGTAAACGCCGATTTCCCTGAGATTCTTGAGATGCTTTTCGTTTTTAATGAGGTTGGCGCAGGTGGTCTGTATCCACATTTTCACGTCGAGCCGTCTTTCACGCATCAGCGCGATGAAGGCTTTGGTCCGCTCCTCGTCGTGCAGAAAATCGTTGTCACCTACGTAAAATATCCTTTTGCCGTATTTTTTATTTAAAACTTCAAGAGTGTCCACCATGTATTGCGGGGTATGTCCGCGCCAGGTGTGCCGCCATAAAACAGTTTCGGAGCAGAACACGCAGGTGTGCTGACAACCCCTCGCAAAGGTTACGGTAAAACCCGCTTTGCCGCCGAACGGCGCCAGCCCGTAATGCTCCATGGGAAACAGGTCGTAAGCGGGCGGGGGCAGTTCGTCGAGGTTCTGCATTAACGGCCTCGGCGCGTTTTTCACCGGCGCGCCGTCCTTAAGGTAAGCCAGGCCGAGTATGCCGGAAAAATCCGTTTTATTCTCTTTCAGCGCCCTCAAAAGCTCCATCAGCGTAAGTTCACCTTCGCCCAGGACCACGTAGTCAGCGGCCCCGTCCCTCAGGGCGTCCGCCCAGAATACCGAAGCTGTGTAGCCGCCGGTTATAATCCGGGCTTTAGGCAGTATTTCGCGGACCAGCTTCGCGCAGTTCAGCGTATCGGGCCAGAATCCCGTTATCGAGCCCGTTATGGCGACGATCTCGGGGCGCTCTTTTTCCAGGTATTCGGCCGTTTTGTCCCAGGGGTTTTCCTTTTCCATGCATGCGTCGAAGACTTTTACCTCGAATTCCCGGCGCGCTACCGCGGCGAGGTAGATGAGGGAATGCGAGGGCGTCAGGCCCCTGAAAAACTCCCAGAATATATGGAGAGGTTCTAAAAATAATATTTTCATGTTGTTTCTCCGTCCACCGCGAAAAAATTGAAGCCCGCGTGCTATGTTTAGGAAAGGCTGATATGTATGATTATATCAATTTGTGCTCTTTCGGGTTTGAGGCTTGGTTAAACCGCTTTTATCGGGAGGCGGCGGCTTATCCGATTAGGGTAAACGCCCGATATTATTGAAAATAAAGGCCAGAGAAAACTACGTATTGACATCCGCCGGATTATGTCTTATACTATTACTAACAGTACGCTATATGGAGGCAAAATGCCCACAATCACAAAGCCGATAGTGAAGACAGTTAAAAAACTAAACAAAACCGGGAAAACAGAGAAGAAACTATCGCGGTACTGCCGTTCCGGCAGGGTTCTTTGGTAAAACCGATTAAATATTGAATCGGCGAAGTCCCCGCAACGCGGGGACTTTCGCTTTATGCGAGGAGACTTATGAAACAAGAGCCGGCTTATCTTTTTAAAAAATTAGGGCGTAGCATAGGCGTCTCGACAGGAACCGGAGATTTCTACGAACTGCCCACCGGGGTTTTTAATTCCCTTAAAAAGTGGAATTACGAGATAAAAAAACGGAACGGGAAAGTTTCAGCGGCGGCGGCGGAAAAGCTCGCCCGGAGGCTTTCCATCCCTGCGGAGATTTCCGCGCTGTTCCCGCTCCGTACCACAAAACCGGAAGTCCCGGAAGCCTCGGCCAGGCTGACCGACCTGACGCTGAATATAACCTCCGACTGCAACCTTCGCTGCATTTACTGCTGGAACGATACCGGTAAATATTCAAACGAAGGTTTTGAGAAAAAAAAGACCGCCCCCGGAGCTGAAGCCGACTGTCTCCCGCCGATGTCCGTGGAAACGGCTGCGCGGGCCGTAGACCTGCTGGTTGAAATGAGCCAGGGGGAAAAACAGCTGGTGGTGGATTTCTACGGCGGAGAACCCCTTAAAAACCTTCCTGCCCTTCTCGGCACGGTGGAATACTGCAAGGCGCTGGAAAAGAAGAAAAAAATAAGGTTCCATTTTTTACTCGCCACGAACGGGACACTTCTGACCCCGGAGCTGGCTGAGAAGCTTCTTGGCTTCGGTGTGCAGATAGCGGTAAGCGTGGACGGCCCCGGGAGGATTCACGATCGGAACAGGCCTTTTCACGACGGTAAAGGCAGCTTCGCCGCTATAGCTGAAAATCTGGGGAAAATGCGCCCGGCAACGAGGCGGAGGCTTGTAGGCAGAACGACCGTCACGCCGTATTACACGGACATGGTCGCGCTTTATAATAATCTGAAAAGCATGGGCTTCGAGCGCGTGGAAATATTTGAAACAGAAGATGCGTGTCACAGGATAACCCCGGAAAGGGAGTCTGTTTTTTTTCAGAAGGAACAGGATTTTCGCAGGATGTTCAGGGAATATGAGCTGCTGGCCGGAAAATACTCGGAAGAGGCCGTCAGCGGCGCCCTCGATTACGGGAAAACATTCTTCAACAGATTCTTTAAGCTGATGCAGAGGCTGTATTACAACAACCAGGTTATAGGCGGATGCCCCGCGGCACAGGGGCAGATCGCCGTTTCGTCCGATGGGGAAATATTCCCCTGCACTTCCTTTATAGGGATAAAAGCCTTTTCTCTTGGGAACGTGCGCTCCGGGGTGAACAGGGAAAAATATCTCTCCCTGCTGAAGAAAACAGAAAAAAGATTCAGGGAATGCGCCAGCTGCCGCATCTTCAGCGTCTGCGGGACCACCGGCTCCTGCCTCAATATAAACCATTATTTCAACGGGGATATTTCCAGGCCGCACGCCAGGAGCTGCAGGTTATTCGAGGAGAAGATAAAGCTGGCGATGGCGGTGCTTGCTATCCTTTCAGAAAAGATGCCGGACAGGCTCGAGGCCCTTTTCGGCTGCGACCCTGTAGGACGGCGGGGGAACGAGCTTTATTGACGGTCCGGCTTCCAGCCGGCGCGCCGCGCCAGGGCGTCCAGCCTCTTCCCGGTAGTATGCTTCCGGACAATAGTGTCCTGCAGCTCGGCCGGGCTTAGTCCCTTGAAGTTCAGCAGCATCAGGTAGTCCAGTATGCCGTCCAGAGAAGCGGCCAGGAACTCCCTGGCGAGGAAGCTGTACATATGCCGGATGAACCGGCGCTTGGTTTCCTTCGCAGAAAAGAGCTGGAACGGAAACTCGAAGAGTATCTGGAGCAGGAAAATACGCATGGCTATCGGGACGTGCTTCTCTACGCCTTTCAGGCTCGGGATGCGCACGTCGTGATAGAACATGTTCTTGGCCAGTATTCCCCGCCGTTCGTAGTCCTCGTAATCAGGGGTACCTTTCATGGGCTGCAGCGCGTTTACCAGCGGGATATCGCACCACTGCCGGTTAAGCCGCATAGTCTCCGGGATGTCCTCCGGCCGCTCGTCGGGATGGCCCACCAGCAGGAAACCGAAGACCAGGATCCCGGCCTGGTCCAGAAGCCGGAACACTTCTGGGTACTTCGAGACGTCGGCGGCTCCGGAGGGGCCTTTCTTCCAGCTCTTAAGCAGCTCCTGCCGCGGGGATTCGAACCCGACGAACACCGATTTGCAGCCCGAGCGGGCCATGAGCTCCGGCAGGCCGGGATCATTTAATATGGAGTCCACGCGCATGAAGGACATCCAGTGCATGTCTATGCCGGCTTTTATCATCTCGCGCATGAGCTCCGAGTGGTAGTCCGTCGGGTTGCCGAAGCCGTCGCCTACGAAAAGCAGCTGGTCAGCGCCCATGGCCTGCAGCCGTTTCAGGTCCTCTATGACGTTCGGGATGGAACGGTAGCGCTGCTTGCCGTCCCACATGCGCGAGGCCAGGCAGAAAGAGCAGCTGTTGGTGCAGCCGCGCGAGGTTTCCATCGAAACGGTGAGGCCGCCGCGGCGCGTGAACTGCCGGTAGCCGCGCAAATCCATCAGGTCCCAGCGGGGGAAAGGCAGGGCGTCGAGGTCATGCACCGGCTTCCTGTCCGGAGTCCGCACCACCTTGCCGCCTTCGAGGAAGGATATTCCGTCGACACCGTGATACCCCCGCTTCTTTTCGATCCTTTCCAGCAGCTCGGCGATGGTCTGCTCCCCTTCGCCGCGGACTATGACGGAAGCGCCGCGCGACAGCCACTCCTCAGGATAAAAAGATGGGTGGTGGCCGCCCATGATAATGGGGAGGTCGGGCCTGAGCCGGCGGGCCAGCTTTATGGTTATTTCCGCGTTCAGAGCCAGCTGCGAGGCGGAGCAGGTGACGCCCAGGGCATCGGCCTCCGCGATCCACCGCCCGAAATCGGCGAGGCTTACAGGCGAGGCGATGGGGTCGAGTACGCGGACTTTCCAGGAAGGCCCGGCCATCGCGGCCAGCTGCACGAGGGTGATTGGCGGGTGAGGGCCCCAGACCATGGGGAAATCGTTGGCCGACATGAAGCGGGGTACGAGACGCAGCGGGGTGGTCAGAAGCAGGTTCATAAATTTGCCTTGCGCGCCAGGCGCCCGATATTTTCCTCGGAGAGATATTTTTTCCGCAAATGCTCTATAACTTCTTCTTCACCGCTCTTGCGGCCCTTGAAGAGGAACCAGAAGAAGTCGGCCAGGTTCTGCCGGTTGGCCCGGGCCAGGCCCAGTGCGAACCAGGTGATTATGGACGTCTCCACCGCTCGCAGCTTCGGGTCGAGGAGGTTGCGCAGCAGCCTTACCGGGTTGGCGAGGTAGCGCACGAAAAATTTATTATAGGCGGCCAGTATGGGCCTGGTGCCGCGCACCGCCACGGTGAAGGAGTCGTGGTAGAACATTTCCTTGGCCAGCAGCCCGTCCTGCTTCGTTTTGCGGTAGCCGGCGGTGCCCGGCAGGGGTTTATACACGGTGACTACGGGGTAGTCGCAGAAACGGTGGGCGTTCTCTATGGTCTGCATGGCCGCGGCCTGGCTCTGCCCGGGGTAGCCTATCACCATGAAGCCGAACACCGCTATTCCGGCGCTCTTCAGGAAGCGGTATTCCTCCTCGTAGGAAGGCGCGCCGTTGAAAGCGGCATTGCCCTTGTTGAACTGCTTCATGTCCGCTGTCTCGACGCTCTCGAAGCCGACGCAGGCGAATTTCAGGCCGGCGGCGGCGGCCTCCTTCAGCAGGCCGTGATTGGCGTGAATGTAGTCGTGCCGGAAAAAGCCGCCCCAGTCGAAGTTGAAGTTTTCCCTGCGCATCCCCTCGTAAACCCTGGCCTGTCGCGCTGTGTCCAGGGTGGAGCCGTAGTTGTCGTCGACGATGAAGACCTGGGTCACGTCGTGCTTCTTCAGCAGGCGCATCTCCTCTAGCACCCGCTCGGGGGATTTGAAGCGGTGGGTATTGTTCCACATGGGCCCCACCTGACAGAAGGCGCAGTGCTGTTCGCAGCCGCGGCCGGTCTCGACGCAGGCCGAGCGGCCCGGCTTGCGGAAATAAAGGTAGTAGCCGGAAAAATCCACCAAATCCCAGCGCGGCAGCGGCAGCGAGTCCAGGTCTTTTATGAAAGGGCGGTCCTGGTTGCGGTGTATACCGCCGTCCCGGTCACGCCAGGAGACGCCGGCCACGCCGGCGATATCGCGCTTGCCGCCCAGGGCGTCCACCAGCTCCGGGAAGGTAATTTCGCCCTCGCGGCGGACTACGGCGTCGGCCCCGCGCTCCAGCCACTCGGCGTCCTGGAAAGTCGGGTGGTGGCCGCCCATGACCACGGGCAGGCCGGGTCTGAGCTTCTTAATGAAGCGTAGATTTAATTCGGTGTTCAGTGCGGCGTAAGAGCACATCACGTTCATCCCCACTACGTCGGCCCAGCGTATAAGGGCCGCGTACTCTTTAAGCGGTATGTCGTAAACGTTCCCGTCGAGGATGCGCACCTCGTGACCCTTCAGCGCCGCAGCCAGCTGCGGCATGGTGACCGGGGCGGCATTGGTCACCATCTTGGTGGTGTCGGGCGTGGTGGGCCAGCGCCTATAAAGGGGCTGCGGCGTGAGCATCAGGACTTTCATGCGGCGGTCTCCTTCAGGCGGCGGAAGGAGACGACGTTGCGCAGCAGTTTCCAGGCCCGCACGGGGATATCCGCCACAGAGGGCCTGTCGCGCGCTATGCGCAGGGCGCGCAGCGGGTTTAAATAAAAGCCGTAATAGGCCCAGCGGTAAAGCAGGCGGTACCTGGCGTCCGGGACTTCGCTGGCGTTGAACGGCGAGCCGTAATACTCGTAGTCTATCGTGCCGGCGTCTTTGGGGAGCTTGCCGGCTTTGGCGAACATGTCGTAAAGCCCGGTATTGCGGAAGGGGTTCGGGGTGAAGAAAAGGGCCAGGTGCAGGCGCGAGGAGTGCGCGAAGCTGATGGTGGAGCGCAGTTCCTCCTCCGTCTCGGTGGGGAAACCCAGCATGAAGAAGCCGCGGGTGAAGATGCGCCTGTCGGCCAGCAGGTTTATGGTGCGGGTCACTTTTTCCAGCGAGAGGTTCTTCCCCAGCAGCGCCTGGAGGCGCCCGGACGCGGTCTCCACCGCCACCGAGACCTCGCCGACGCCCACCCGCTTCAGGAGGTCGATGGAATGCTCCTGCATGAGGTCGGCGCGGATGGCGTTGGGAAAGCTCAGGGCCGGGTGCAGGCCGCGCTCCAGCAGCAGCTCCAGGATCCGGTCGAAGCGGTCCTGCTTGAAATTGGCTATGTCGTCGAGTATCTCTATGTCGCCGGCGCCCATCTTCATCAGCCTCGCCGTTTCTTCGGCCACGCTTTCGGGGGAGCGGGCGCGGAAGGTCTTGCCGAAGAGCTGGTGGCAGTAGACGCAGCGGTAGGGGCAGCCGCGCGAGGTGAACATCGTGAGGTAGGGCCGGATGCCCGCGCTGGCCATGCTGCCGCGCGTCCAGTAGCGCTTGTAATCTATGAGGTCCCACGCCGGGAAAGGCAGGGCGTCCAGGTCCTCTATGGGCGCGCGGGGTTTTGAGGCCCAGGTTTTACCCTCGGCCGCGTAGGCCAGGCCGTCCACGGCGCGCAGGAGCTCCGGCTTTTTCCAGCCGGGGCCCTCCTCAGCTATAAGCCGGGCCAGCTCGGTGAAAGTGTCCTCTCCCTCGCCTATGACGGCCGCGTCGATGTTGGGGTCTTTCAGCGCGAGGTCGGGGTCGGAAGACGGGTGCGGGCCGCCCATCACCACCGGCGTGCCGGGGCTTTCGGCTTTTACGGCGGCCGCGGCGGCGTGGGCGAGGAAAGCCTCGGCGGTCAGCGCGCTTATGCCCACCACGTCGGGCCTGGCCGAGCGTACGGCGTCCCTCAGGGCTTTCAGCGGATCGGCTTCGAGGTTGGCGTCTATCACGCGGACGCCGGCGTTCAGCCGTTCGCGCAGGGCGGCGGCTATATAAAGCAGCCCCAGCGGCGGGGTGCTTCCCGTCACCTTGGAGGCCAGGCTGCGGCTCTTGAAAAGGAGTACTTCGGGACGCCTCATATGGTATTTAAATTACGCCGCCTTTGGCGGCAACTTTCCCGGATTCACCATTCTTCCTCTGCGACCTCTGCGCCTCTGCGGTGAACTTTTAAATTCCTGAGCATTAAATTAATCCTCCAGCTGCCCGTGCTCGCGCAGGTACTTGCGGATATGGGAGCGGGCGCCGGCCGTCTTTACCGACGTGAGCCAGTCCTTCTTGGGGGCGGAATTCCTGCGGGTTATTATCTCGCAGAGGTCGCCGCTCTTCAGCGGCGCGTCCAGCCGGGCCATCTTGTTGTTGACCTTGGCGCCTATGCAGGTGTCGCCGATGTCCGAGTGTATTATGTAGGCGAAGTCCAAGGGCGTGGCGCCCACCGGCAGCGGCTTCACGTCCCCCTTCGGGGTGAAGATGAAGATCTGGTCCAGCTCCAGGTCCGTCTTAAAGCTCTCTATGAATTCGCGCGGGCTGGAGAGGTCCTGCAGCCATTCCATCCACTGCCGCAGCCAGTTGAGCTTCTCGTCCAGGTGGCGGTCGGCGCCCTTCTCGCCCATCTTGTAGCGCCAGTGCGCGGCTATGCCGTATTCGGAGGTGCGGTGCATCTCCTCGGTGCGGATCTGTATCTCTATCACCTCGCCGGACGCGGCCATCACGCTGGTGTGCAGGCTCTGGTACAGGTTCATCTTGGGCACGGCTATATAGTCGGTGAAAGAACCGGCTACCGGCTTGAAAATGGAATGCACCGTGCCCAGCAGCGCATAGCAGTTTATGACGTTGTCGGTGATGATGCGCACGCCCAGCGCGTCCTGGATCTCCTCGAAGGGCTTTTCCTGGCGGAGCATCTTGCGGTAAATGGAGTAGATGTTCTTGGCGCGGGAGAGCACCCGGCAGGGGATCTGGGTGCCGCTGATATGCTTCTCGAGCCCGGTCTTGAAATCCTCCAGCAGCTTCTCGCTCATGGCGTAGCGCAGCTGCACCTTGGCCAGCAGGCTCTGGTATTCGTCGGGGTGCAGGTACTTGAAGGAGAGGTCCTCCAGCTGGGACTTCAGCTGGAAAATGCCCAGGCGCTGGGCCAGCGGGGCGTAAAGGGAGATGGTCTCGTGGCTTATCTCCAGCTGCTTCTCGCGCGTGAGGAAGTTCAGCGTGCGCATGTTGTGCAGCCGGTCGGCCAGCTTTATCACTATCACGCGGATGTCCTTGGCCGTGGCCAGTATCATCTTGCGCCAGTTCTCCGCCTGGGCCTCGTCGCGCGAGGAGAACTTCAGCGTCTCTATCTTGGTGACGCCGGCCACCAGCGCGTAGATCTCGTCGCCGAATTCTTTCCTGAAGGTCTCGTGGGGGATCTTGGTGTCCTCGAGCACGTCGTGCATCAGGCCGGCCGCCACCGTTTCCAGGTCCATCTTGTAGCCCACCAGTATCTCGGCCACCGCCGCGCAGTGCACGAAGTACATCTCGCCCGAGGCGCGCTTTTGCTCGAGGTGGGCCTCGACGGAGTAGTTCCAGGCGTATTCCAGGACAGTGGTGTCCTGCTGGGAGTATTCGCGGAATTTTGCAAGCAGTTCGTCCAGTTCCATATGTTGTTTATTCTCCGAGCAGGCGCAGCAGGAATACCGTGGCGAAGCCCAGCGGGAAAATAGCCGGGGTAAGGCGGTCGTAGGTCTTGTGCAGGCGCGGCAGGATGTCGGCCATGGCTATGTAAAGAAATGAGCCGCCGCTGAGGCCCAGCAGGAAGGCCTCCGCTCCGGGCGGCAGGTCCTTGATGAGGGGGGCCGCTATAAGGGCGCCGGCCGGGGTGGCCGCGGCCAGGAACAGGCTGCAGCTGACCGCCTGGCGCGGCGTTCAGCCGGCGTGCAGGAGCAGGGAGGCCAGCGTTACGCCGTCGGCGAACTTGTGCAGTATCACGCCTAGAGAGACATTGACCCCCGAGATAGTGCCGGGGGCGAAGCCGACCGCTATGTTAAAACCATCCAGCAGCGAGTGCAGCCCCATGGCCGCCAGCGCCACCGTCCCGAAAGTGTGGACCTCGCAGTCCTCCATGAATTCGCTGCAGGAGCTGTAAGCGGCGAAGTTCTCAAGGGTGAAAAGGGCCAGCAGCGCCGTCAGCGCGCCGTACGAGAGGGCGTTCGCGTTCAGGCTGAAGCCGGCCGGGATTATGTCCAACAGGGCGACGGAGATCAGCACGCCGGCGGCGTAGGCCAAAGCGCGCGCCAGCACTTTCTTGCTGAAGCCGCCGAACTTAAGCACAGCCCCCGCCCCCGTCAGCGTGAAAATAACCGCTAAAATGCTGAAAAGAATTACCATTTTATATAACTAAGCAGCTTGCCGAGTTTCACCGCTGAGACGCAGAGGTCGCAGAGAACAGAACGAGAGGATAAAAAAATATTTTTCCGAACTCTGCGACCTCTGCGCCTCTGCGGTGAAAAATAGTATCTGCGTTCCTATGTCTGCGCTTCGTACAGGCCTTTATAGATGCCGCCGCGCGCGAGCAGTTCCTCGTGCGTGCCGGTCTCGGCCAGTTCGCCCTTCTTCAATACGAAAATTTTATCCGCGTTCCTTACCGTCGATAGCCTGTGCGCCACCATTATCACGGTCCTGCCGGTGAGGACGCGCTCTATCGCGGCCTGCACGGCCTGCTCGCTGGCGGTGTCCAGGTTGGAGGTGGCCTCGTCCAGCAGCAGTATCTTCGGCTTCTTTATTATCGCGCGGGCTATGGCCAGTCGCTGGCGCTGCCCGCCGGAAAGCTTGACGCCGCGCTCGCCCAGCCTTGTGTCGTAGCCCTGCGGCATGGCGGTTATAAAGGCGTGGGCGTCGGCGGCCTTGGCCGCGTCTATCACCTCGTCCATGGAGGCGCCGGGCATGCCTATCTTGATGTTGCCCACCACGGTGTCGTCGAAAAGTATAGTGTCCTGCGTGACCAGGCCCATGTGCGCGCGCAGGTCGGTGGTGTCGAGGTCAAGCATGTCGTGCCCGTCCACCTCCACCCGGCCGGTGAGGGGGTCGAAGAAGCGCAGCAGCAGGTGTATGATAGTGGTCTTGCCGGAGCCGGACGGTCCCACAAAGGCCGCTACTTCGCCGGGGTTGATCTTGAACGATAGGTTCTGGAGAACCTGGGTGTCGCGCGAGGGATACTTGTAGCTGACGTCCCGGAACTCTATCCTGCCGTCCAGCTCTTTTATGTTCTTGGTGCTGGCCTTGATGATGACGGCGGGCTTCTCCTCGAGTATCTGGTAGATGCGCTCCCAGGCCGCCAGGCCCTGCTGCAGCTTGGAGTTCAGGTTGCCTATGTTCTTGAGCGGCACGTAGGCGGTCACGTAGGCTATCGCGAAAGAAACGAAATGCTCGACCGCCATTGTGCCGTTGAAGATGGCCTGGCCGCTCATATAGATGATGGCTACCATCACCATGCCGCTGATGAACTCCATCACCGGGCCGCTCATCGCGGTGGCGCGCAGGTAGCGCATCATCTTGGAGAAGTAGGCGTCGTTGGCCACCCTGAACCTGGCGATGGCCTGCTCCTCGTAGTTGAAGGCCTTCACTACAATGATGCCCTGCAGGCTTTCCTGGAACTTGTGCGAGATCTCGCCCACTATCACGTTGCTCTCGGCCGAGGCCTTGCGCATCTTCTTGCCCAGCACGCCCAGCAGCGCGGCTATCAGCGGCAGCACCACCACCGCCACCAGCGCCAGCCGCCAGTTGAGGTAGAACAGCAGGCCGACGCAGGCCACTACGGTCACTACGTCGCGTATGCCGTAAAGGGGGATGAACTGCACGGTGTTCTGCACGTTGTTCAGGTCGTTGATGACGCGGCTCATCACGTCCGACGAGCGCTTGCGCCAGTAGAACTCGAGAGAGAGCCTGTGTATGTGCTCGAACAGGTCCTCGCGGATCTTCTGCACCACGCGCTGGCCCAGCCAGCTGGTCAGGTAGCCGTTGATATATTCCACTGCCATGCGCAGCACGAACATGAACGGCAGGCCGATGACTATCAGCCGCAGCATGTCCATGTTCTTGTCCATGAACACGCCCTTTACGACCGGGCCGGAGATGTAAATTACCGCGTTCTTTATCGCAGCCAGGATCACCATCGATACCGCGGCCTGTAGCAGCCGTACCTTGTGCGGTTTCAGGTATTGGATCAGCGCCCTGGTCAGCACTTTGAACCTGGCCTTGTCTGCCACGGTGTTCTCGACGGGTTCGGTCATATCAGCTCAGGTGGGAGATTATCTTCTGCGCGGCGCGCTCGGCGGCCCCGTGCGAGCCCAGCATGTCGCGCAGGCCGATAAGCTCCTTGCGGGCGGCCTGCATGCGCGGCGGGTTGTTTATGAAGGAGAAAGCTTCCTGCGCCAGGTTCTCCTCGGTGGCTTTTTCCTGCAGCAGCTCCTTCACTACCGGCCGCTTCAGCAGGATGTTGACCAGCGATACGTATTGCGTGTTAGCCACGCGCTTGGCTATTTCCCAGGTGAAGCGCGACATCTTGTAGGCCACCGCCATCGGCACGCCCAACAGCGCGTTCTCGAGGGTTGCCGTGCCTGAGCAGGTGAAGGCGAAATCCATCCGGGAGCGGATCTTGTAGTCCTTCTCGCGCACTATCTCTATGTCCTTGGACCAGTATTTCTCGATGCTTTCAAGCGCCGGCACTATATTCTCGTCCGGGAATTCAGGCACCGCGAACAGGTAAGCCTTGGCCGCGGGATGCTGCTCCTTTATGCGGTAGAAAGCCTTTACAAAAAGCGGCAGGTGGCGCGAGATCTCGGCCTTGCGCGAGCCGGGCAATATGCCTATCTTCCATTCTCCGCCGGCGGGGGGGAAATCCTTGCTGACCGGCTCAGGCATGAGGTCCAGCAGCGGGTGGCCGACGAAGGTGGCGTTGCCCTGCACTTTCTTGTAAAGCGCCTCCTCGAACGGGAAAATGACGAAGATCTCTTTCGTGAGCTTTGCGATTCTTGCTGCGCGGCCGGGGCGGGAGGCCCAGACCTGGGGGCTGATGTAATAGAACGCCGGTATCTTGCGGTGCGCGGCCAGGCCCAGCACCTGGTTGTTGAAGCCGTAGAAATCCACGGCTATCACGCAGGCCGGCCGCTTGTCTTCCATGTAGCGGCGCACCAGCTTTATCAGCTTGAGCCAGAGAAAAAAATTCTTAAAGGGTTCCGCGAACCCGACGGCTCCCACGGAGACCAGGTTGTAGATGAAATGCGAGGAGACTTCCTGCATGCGCACCCCGCCCATGGAGGTGACGGTGATCTCAGGGTCCTTGGCCCGCAGCGCTTTAATAAGGGTGGCCGCGTGCAAGTCGCCCGAAGGATCGCCGGCCACTACCAGTATGTTCTTGTTCGTAGGTGCGGTTATAGCCATAAAATTTAATTGCCGCATATCACCGCAGAGGTCGCGGAGGTCGCGGAGTGGGGCAGAGTAGAAAAAATCAATTGTAGCTGATAGGAAGAAGATGTTTTGTTTTTCTGTTCTCTGCGACCTCTGCGCCTCTGCGGTGAAAATCAGTGCTTATCTATTCCCGCGTTTTTTAGTCCCTCTTCTACGAGAACTTTAGTCGCCTTGCCGATGTCTGATAGGTTGCGGGACAGGGATTCCTCCGCTTCTTCCGTCTTGGAGCCGGAAACCTCGAAGCGCCGCATCTGGTCGGTGATCTCCAGGGCCAGGCGCAGCGCCTTCAGGCCCTTCTCGCCGCTGGGCGTGGGCGTTTTGGCGGTCTTTATGCAGTCAATAAAGTGGTAAAGCTCTTCCCTTATCGGCTGCTTCGCCTCCAACTTGGGGTACGTGATCTCTATGTCCTTGAGGGACTTTATCACCGGGTTCTTCTTGGTGTAGATCTTCAGGCGGGCGCTCACATAGTCCACCGAGATGTAAGAATCCTGCTGGTAGATGCGCATGCGGCGGGAGGCCTCCATGCTGGCGCGGCTGGCGGTGACGTCTGCCAGGCAGCCGTTTTTGAACTTGATGCGCACGTTGCAGATGTCCTCGTGGTTGGAGAGCATGCTGGCGCCGATCGCCTCGAATTTCTCTATCTCGGAATCCATCATCGTCAGGAGGATGTCCAGGTCGTGGATCATCAGGTCCAGCGTGACGCCGGTGGCGGCCACGCGCGGGTCGTAGGGGCCCAGGCGCTCTATGGTGATATAGCGCGGGTTCTTCACGTGCTTCATCGCCTCCACCACCGCGGAGTTGAAGCGCTCGGAGTGGCCCACCTGCAGGACCACCTTCTTCTTTTCAGCCAGCTCCAGCAGCTTGCGGGCGCCCTCTTCTGAATTGGCGATGGGCTTTTCCATCAGCACGTGCACCCCGGCCTCCAGCGCCTTTATGCCTATCTCGGCGTGGTACTCGGTGGGGGCGGCCACCACTATGGCGTCCACCTGGCCCAGCAGCTCTTCCTCCGTCTTGTAGGCCACGCAGTTGTGCCGCCAGGCCAGCACCTGCGCGTTCAGCAAATTGGGGTCGGAGACGCCCACCAGCTCCACCTCGGGCATTTTGGAAAGCGTATTGGTGTGGAACCCGCCCAGCTTGCCGGCCCCAATCACCCCGAAACGCATTTTCTTATCTTTTTCAGGCATATTATCCTCTAAATATATAAATTGATATATATCGGCCTTTTTAGCCGTTAACCCTGTTATTCTACTAAATTAGGCCGGATGGTGGGCATAACAGTAGAGATTTTTTGGTAGTATCGAGTTATGGTGTAGCGTCCCGTAGTCTGTGGTAATTATGGCAGTATGTCCATCTATACTGGACATACCACCGATAATACTGTAAACTCTTACCGTGATTACAATAATGGACATCCGTGAACAGGCGCGCACAGATGTGCTGGACTACCAGCAACTGGTGTCCTATCTGCATGGCTATGCCAAGCCGAGGGATCGTATCGGCAGGCTGTTGGCCGACGGCAGTTTGATCCGTGTGCGCAAGGGGCTCTACGTGTTAGGCGAGCGCTACCGCCGCGCCCCGCTTAGCCGCGAACTTCTGGCCAATCTGATCTACGGCCCCTCGTATGTCAGCCTCGACTATGCCTTGAGCCACTACGGAATGCTACCGGAGCGCGTGGAGAACGTGACGTCGGTCACCACAGGCGGGAGCCGGCGGTTCAACACGCCGTTCGGGGTGTTCACCTACCGGCACTTTCCGCCGCGACGCTATGCGCCCGGCATCCGTTGGTCGGGCGAAGGCGATGCCCGGTGGCTGATGGCCTCGCCCGAGAAGGCGCTTGTGGACAAGGTGTGGACGGACAAGCGCTTTAGTCCGGCCAGCCACAAGGAATTTAACGCCTACCTGACCGAAGATCTGCGCCTGGACGCGCAACAGCTGTCTTCGCTGGACACGGGCCGGCTCGCCGCCATTGCCGGCGCCTTCGCGGCGAGAAAGATCACCATGCTGGTGCGGCGCCTGGCGCGGCAATCGGGTGGTCCATTATAACAAGCAACATAAACGCGAGGCATCAATGAACGAAGCCATCCAACAAATGATCGAGCGCTATAACTGCCGGACCAGCGACGAATATGTCAGCGCGCTGCGGGAAATCCTCCAGCAGATCGCTTTGCTGGGCCTCTGGCGCGGCAAGTTCTTTGAGCACGCCGCTTTCTACGGCGGCACAGCTCTGCGTGTGCTATACGGGCTGGACCGATATTCCGAGGATCTGGATTTTTCGCTCCTTGCGCCAGACAGGGGCTTCTCCCTCGGCGCCTATGGGGATGCGCTTCGCCGGGAACTGGACAGCTTTGGGTTTGACGTCTCTTTTGAGGCCCGCAAGCGCAACCCGCAATCCGCCATCGAATCCGCCTTTCTGAAAGCCAACACCCTGCAACAGTTAATCGTCGTCAAGATCAACGCCGGCCTGGCCCGGCAGCTGCACGCGCAGGAAGTGCTGAAGATCAAGCTGGAGGTGGACACCGCTCCGCCCGGCGGGTTCGAGACGGAGAGCCGCGCGGTCCTGCTGCCGGTGCCCTTTGCCGTGCGGGTATACAGCCTGCCCGACCTCTTCGCCGGAAAGATGCACGCGCTGCTGTGCCGGAAGTGGAAGACGCGGGTTAAGGGCCGCGACTGGTATGACCTGGTCTGGTATCTCGGCCATCATCCGCGGTTGCGCCTTAGCCACCTGGAGGCACGCCTGCGGCACTCCGGCGACTGGACCGGCGCCGCCCCCCTGACCCGGCCCGACCTGCTCGGCCTGCTGCATACCGCTATCAATAAGCTGGATGTGAACCAGGCCCGGCAAGAGGTGGATCGCTTCGTTAAGGACAAATCATCGCTCGCACTCTGGTCCCCTGAGTTCTTCCTGGAGATAGTGGCGCGGATCGAGGTTGTGCAGGACAAGGGAAAGTAATAAAAGAATTCATAAGGCGGAATCTGTATTGTATAGGATTTAACGTATGCATATTGTAAGCGCTTCCCGGCGGACTGACATCCCGCATTATTACGCCAAGTGGTTCCGGGCCCGGAGGAAAGCTGGATTCGCAGAATACAGAACCGTGTTCGGCGGGGGGCCTGCAGGTTTCTTCCGGGCTTCCCTTGAGCCTGCGGAGGTGTTGGGATATCTTTTTTGGACTAAGTATTCAGGCCCTTTTCAAGCCGAGCTGAAAGCCCTGCGGAAAGAAAAGGTGCCCTATGTTTTCCAGTACACAATAACCGGCTACGGGAAAGATATAGAGTCAGGAATCCCGGCCCGCGCGGCGGTTATAAAAGACTTTATAAAAGTCGCCAAATCTCTCCCGGCGCCAGAGTGTATTCAATGGCGCTATGACCCGATTTTAATCTCAACCAAGGTCTATACCCATGCCTGGCACCGCAAAAACTTCAAAGAAATCGCGGCGAGCCTGGCCGGCCATACGCGCGTTGTGAACGTTAGTTTTACCGAGCCCTACCAGAAAGCTATAGACAAAGTCCCGGAAGGCCACGAAATCGCCTGGCGGCAGACTAATAAGCAGCGCGAGGCGATATATAAAAAATATCCTAACTTGCGCGCGGTAGGTGAGCAGGAGATAACGCTGCTCCATGAACTGGAAGCTATAGCCAAAGCCTACGGCATCCAGTTGCACGTCTGCTGCAACAGCGAATATACGGATAAATTCACGCCAGCCCAATGCTGCGGCGCCGAATTGTTTGAGCCGTATGGCCCTGTAATAAATTGGCAGATAGCCGCCTTTCCTGCCGGCCCGTCGCGGGAAAGTTGCCGCTGCGTGAAGACCGTGGACATAGGTATGGACAACACCTGCCCCGGAGGGTGCTTCTATTGTTATGTCACTACGTCGCAGGATCTTGCCGCCGAGAACTATAAAAAACACGATCCAAAGGCTTCGCATCTGCGCTAGGGAGGCCTGCAAAGACGCACAGGCTTTAGCGTTCTGAAAATAAAAGAAAAGGGTACAATAGAGTGGTATACAGGACTGGGGGATTGCGGCATGAGAGACCATAACGACTTGACTAAAATAACGGTAGAGGCAGCGGCGGAGCTGGTGGAAGAGCAAGACGATCTATCTCTAAACGGTTTGACTGCCATCACGGTACAAGTGGCAGAGGCGCTTGCGAAGAATCAAAACATACTCGAACTCAACGGCCTGCGCTCGCTTACCGATCAAGTTGCGAAAGCTCTGGGAAAACACAGGGGGTGCGGGCTAAGGCTCGACGGTCTGGTAACGCTTACAGATACCGCGATTGAATCATTAGCTAAAAATAATGACGATCTTTTTCTTAACGGGTTAACTTCATTGAGTGACAAAGCAGCGGCAGCTTTGGGCAAGCACAAACAAACGCTCTTGCTTAATGGATTGCTCATGCTGACTGACCAAGCCGCAGAGTCACTGGCCAAAAATGTCGGAGGGCTTTTTCTTGACGGCCTGACCACGCTTACAGATAAAGCTGCTGAGGCGCTGGCGTCGAATGAGTGCGAGGAGGGCGGGGTAGGCGGGCTCACCCTCAATGGCTTGACAGAAATTTCAGGTAAAATTGCAACGGCGCTGGCTAAACACAAAGACCCCTGCGGCGGGCTCTCACTGGACGGCTTAACTGCGATAACGGACGAAGTGGCGGAGGCGCTGGGAAAGCACGAAGGCGAGCTCTACCTTAACGGTTTGACCACATTAAGCGACCACGCGGCGGAAGCGCTGGCGAAAAATAGAGGCGAAATCCACCTTAATGGGCTGACCGCGCTTTCCTCCGGGGCGGCAAAAACCCTGGCAAAGTGTGAGGGCGGGGTGCATCTAGAAGGTCTGACCACGCTCAACAGCGAGGTAGCAGAGGCGTTAGCGAAGCACACGGGGAGCGACAGTCTCTTTGACCTTGACAGTCGCCTCGCTCTCAGCGGTTTAACCACGCTTACAGACCAGGCGGCTGATGCTTTAGCAAAGAAGCAAGGGGGACTCCTGTTAGGCGGTCTTATTACGCTAACAGATTACGCCGCGGCGGCCCTCTCTCAGCATACTGGCGAATTAATCCTTCCTAGTCTAACCACGCTTTCAAAAAAAGCTGCGGAGTCTTTGGCTTTAAACAAGGGGCGTTTGAGCCTCTGTGGTCTGGTAATGCTTACAGACGAAGTTGCGGCAGCTCTTTCTGAGCATAAAGGGGACCTTTCGCTTGGCAGCATAACCATAATGAGCGCTACAGCGGAGGCGGCATTGGCGAAGAAAAAGAGCGTAATAAAAATGTCTAGCCATATAATATGGCGCACAAAGGGTAGTGAAAGGTAATAAGTGGTCTAGTCATTGTTAATAGCAAGACGTTTTGACTGGAGAAATACGCCTAGCCTGGACGCATTAGACTGGAAATAAAGCCCTTTTTAGATAGCTATTGACCAAGCAGGGGAAAAGTAATATAGATGGTTAGAGGGCTTCCCTGATATTCGACCGCTTTTTCTACAGGTTGGCTGGTTTTGCGGCAAAGTGTTATGCAGGAGGAACAATGTTTAGGAAAATTTCTCTGGGTAGGTTTAAATCCTTTGAACACAAAACTTTCGACCTAAAGGATCTTACCGTTTTTACCGGCACGAATAGCGGAGGTAAAAGCACCATTCTGCATGGGCTTGCTGTAATTGCACAGTCATGCATGACAAAAGGTTTTGCCCCACTAATACTAAATGGCGAGTTTGTGCAGCTTGGGAAAGTAGAAAATCTTATAAACGAAGATTCCCAGGAAAAAACAGCTGAGATTTCAATAACGGTAGACCTCCCGCATTCTGATACTCATACCGCTACCCGTGCTGAATTAACAATAAAATTCGATGCCGCTGGATTGTCCTATGGTCCAGACAAGGTTCCTCATTTCCTGTCTATGGTCATAGATTGCCAGGATACCAGCGGCAATTTAATTTCCGGGATAAGCCTTTCCTGGGACCCAGCCCATTCAGAGACTGTCCTGCCCGGAATTGTCAACGCCGGGGTCAAGTGTGTTCCATACGTTGCCGAGTTTCGCAATGTTCAATTTGCCCCCGGTTGGCTTGCAAAGTCTCGGTTCAAAGGTGATTCGCCGACAGGCTTGGACGATATATTGTTTGCGAGTGCCAGTATAGCCGGGGTTCAGTTCTCATCACAAGACCTTATTCCAGAATATGTTGTGACCCGGTTTGATGCCGTTGAATATTTAACGCGTAAGTTGTACGGGCAGATTGGGTTGGCCCCCCACTTTGAAACCATATTCCAGGCATTCAGGGTAGCCTTCTCGCTCCCCTTATGCAAGCCTGAAATGCAGCCTATTTGGGAAGAATTCATGGGAGACATATCTTCTGTGGAGAACGCGGAAAAGTTAATTAATTTCTTGAGGCAGAGAAAATCAGCAGATTTTAAAGAATATGTGTACGAGGCAATCCCGATTAATGATTTATCTGCGGAACTTGGAGTAGCTATTCTTATTCTTTCAACTGTTAATAACAGGATTCGGTATCTGGGCCCGCTTAGGCGAAAACCTGCCCTCTCTTATGCCTATGAATCTGCGCGAAATCCTTATGACGTGGGCGTTGAGGGGGAATTTGCCGCCAAAGTCTTAGAGGCGCAGGGGGAGCAGATAATCAGCTATTTTGCGCCTCCTGACCAATCGCAAGTTTTTCGCCGGGATACTAAAACAACCTTAAATGAAGCGGTAAACGCCTGGGTGCGATATCTGGAGATAGGTGAATCAGTGGCAGGTGGCGATACTTTCAACATTATTCCTATCGGCTCCACAAAAAGTCGGACGCTTAATGAGGTAGGGGTTGGAGCGAGCCAAGTGTTGCCGATACTTGTTAGCGGGCTGCTATCAAAACGCGGGGATACCCTTTTAATAGAACAGCCGGAGCTGCACCTGCACCCTATGCTGCAGTCAAAACTATCAGATTTCTTTGTTTCCATCATATCGGCGGGGAGACAAATATTGCTGGAAACTCATAGCGAGCATATAATTAATCGCTTGGCAATACATATCGCCCAATCCCCGGGAACAGAATTATCTGACAAGGTCGGGATATACTTTATTCATAAAAATGGAAAATACTCGGATATGCAGCCTATCATCATTGACAAATATGGGCGTATAGAAGAATGGCCCGATGGCTTTTTTGACCAAGCCTCGAAAGACTCTGTTAAAGCATTACAGGCCGGATATAAAAAGATGGGGAGCTAGTACGAGATGACTACTGTTAACCCGATGTTTCGCGGCGTGTGCCTGGATCCCGACTTATTCTTTTTCGAGAAAGAGAACCGAAGTAAAGAAAGAGACCTTATAAATCTGCTCGCCGCACTGAATCCATTGCTTAAGATTAGTCCAAATTTAAAGGCCTTTTACAGCGGTGAGATCTTTTCGAGGTTTAGTCGAATGCCCGGAGGGGGACCACTATGCAGCGGGGCGCATACCGTAGGCCAAGTTTTAAGATCATTTCTCTTTACGCTTGCAAAGCATGACAGCGATTTGCGCAGCCTTCTCCCTACCTTAACCATATTGGACTCTAAGAAGTTTCCTGAAGAATGGATTCCGTTAATCACTGAGGCGGTAGCATCAGTGCCGCTTCCACAATTGACGCCTAAATGGCAAGCCTATTCTACCGACTCCGGAAGTGCCCTCAAGCATACCTTGAAAACATTTTCTGAACTGAAAGCATTTTCCGGGTTGCGCCCGATTGAAAAACTCTATTTATACCGCAAGAATCAGCCTTTCAAAATATGGGGATTCAGGGCTGGGCGCGCTGTTGATTTTGATAGCGTGAAAAAGAAGATTTACGAGGAAATTCCCGGGTTCACATTTAGTCTTGCCAGGAAGGAAGACACTCAAGTAAGAAATACTGACGGGGAAGATCTATGGGCGGTAGAAGTGGGATGGGGAGGACATCCCGAAATAGAAAAGGTTACACACAACCGTCCACCGAATGTTAGGTTACTTGCCTTGTGGGGAGCTGGGAATGACGCTTGGGCGGCTAAGCTAATAGAGGAAATGGATGCGTCAGCGCGGGTTATTCTAAACAAATCTGCTCAGAGTACGGAGAAATAGCGATGGCCAATGAACCTGCCGGATACTTGCGCCCGATTGCCGAGTTTTACTTTGCGTACCTCCACCCTAATAAAGATCCGCTCGGAGAAAATAAAGCAGAATTTGAAAGCTTTTATAGGGATAGTGTTCTTGACGAGAAAACACTATGTATTAAAGATCTGCGTGGGGACTGTCCTATTATCAATGTGATCAGGCATGAAACTGCATCTAATCTTTTCGAGAGCGATGCTTACTTTGAAAATATTGCTGAGCACCAGCCAGACATCGTAAGGATTCTTTTGGCTAAGGAATGGACAAAACAAAGAAACTGGAGAGAGACGGAGCAGGTGCTCAGGACAGGGTTTGAGAAAATACTTAAACTAGCTCCTAGGTACGGAACGGCACATGAACTGTATTATGAGTTTCTTTCTCCCTTTCTCTATGCGCAGCAGGGGTGGATATATTCAAGAATGTCGAAACTGTATCAAATAACGCCACGGTTCATAGAAGTTAATGAAAATTATGAGGACAAGCCTGAGGCTCAGGCGAAAGCATTTCACGCAAAACACTTGACGGAGTATTATAGTAGCGGCCAGAATGATTTAACCACAATAATCGGTCCCGCAGGTATAGGTAAAACAATTTCTGCAATGATCATGTGCGATAGCATGTATATGTCATATACGAAAAATGAGCCAAACGCAAGGGCGCCGCTTTTGATACAGTTTTCGGAAAATTCGCCTGCTGATATGGAGGAAATGATCAGAAGGCATATAGAGTTGATGCAAAAGGAGCCAGCGGGCAATGAGATCCGAATAACAAAAAATGCTCTTTTGCAGTTATGGAGGATCGGGGAAATAGTGCTTATATTTGATGGGTATGATGAAATGATGCGCGGGGAGACCCCGGTTGCTAAAAAATCGTATGCCATTTTAATGAACGCGCATGCTACGCATATCCACGGAGTAAAAACAATCTTAACCGGGCGGGACACTTTTATACGCCAGACGGCCGGACATTTGAAATTAGCAGGTGATATTCGCAATAAGGGCACCAAGGTGACAAGCAACATGTTTCGCGTAGAGAAATTCCGTAAATATGACATAGAGAATTGGATCGAAAAAAACCCCCCCGAGAAAACAAGTTCGGCAACGTTTGTTGCGTGGGCGGCAGAGTTTATAAACAATCCTGAGCTGCAGGAATTATTCCAGACCCCGGTATATCTGGAATCCCTCAGGCGAATGTACACATATGGCAAGCGTCCTACAAATAAATACGAATTTATAAAAGAAGCTGCCAAGCTTATGGTTTCCCGGGAGCGCCTTAAGCATAAAGAACTAGATGGGGCGCAATTTGATAAAGCCTATGAGGTTTTTGCCGTAGGTTACTACAGGAAAATACTTGAAGGAATATCAGTAGGCGCCATAGCGGAATGGTATAAAGAGTTGCTGACCGAATATTTAGGCGAAATTGAGTCGAATTCTGCGGAATCGCTCGCGAGCGGACCATTTCAAACAGTAGATTCTCCGTTCCCACACGAGGTTTTTGCCGCGTACTATTTCGCGAGGTTTTTGCTTAGAGACATTACGGGGGATAGAATATTCCCTAGTGAAAAAAGACTTCTCATGGGATGGGGGAAAAACATCCCGGAAGAGGTGTTTCACCAACTAGCGCTGCTAATAGATACAGAGCTACCGTCCCTTGATAAGCGCAAGGATGTCCTCGAAGCCGCAGGAAACAACCCGTTAGGAATTGTGTCAGAAAACATTGTCCGAGGCTTGCAATTGCATGACTATCTTAAAAAAGATGCTTATGAGGGGAAAAGAATCGAGGATATGGAATTTCGCCCAATTGCTGATAGTAAAAGACGTGATCTTTCACATTTTTCCTTTAAAAATGCAACTATCCTGAACGCTAAGTTCATTGCAGTTGACTTCGACTTTGCGAACTTCGATCACGCTTTATTTTTCAGCAGAGTTGTTTTTGAGCGCTGCCGGGGAACCAATGTCAAGCCGCCCAGAGAATACCCGCCGGGGGCGGAGCTTAAAATGGCATATGTGGACGGCCCTAACGAATGGCTTTTCAGGGGTGAGCGGATAAAAGCCGCCATTAATCGCTTTTTTGGGCCAAAATCTACCCCGGAGTATACTAATGAGTGTAAAAGTTTAGATAAAGCATTCGCAATTATGCAGGAGACATTCAACGATTCAGATAACTTCCACACACGGGAAATTCCTGAATCAGATCTTCTACAGGCGTTTTCCGGCTATCTTGTTTTGGAGTGTAAATTGTCTCCAAGAGATGCTTTAAGCAAGCTTCCCCTGGCAAGAGAGCAAATTTTAAAATGGAAAGAGCAAGGTCAAATTATTACAAAGGGCAATGAGTTGCTATGGGTGGAGACGGCATAATTCTAGTGTGCCAGTTTTTAGGGAAAAACCGCAGGTCACTTTTTTCACGTCAGGCTCGTCCTTTTCAAGCGGCAACGACAGCATTGGTAAGGCAGTAAGTTGTTTGAAGGAGGTTACATGACGAAGTTTAATAAGTGCCCGAATTGCGGGCATAAACCTGACGGCGGACTGGCCGGGGGTACTTGGTTTAGAGTTTATGAATGTGGAAAGTGTAAAACATGTTATTGTTTTAGTTGCGGCGATACCAGATGCCCAGAATGCGGATCTAAAGATAGGGAAGAGGCGGGGGAATGCCGCAAGAAAGATGGGGCGGAGCCCTTAATGAGCAGTCGCTCCGATCTTGATCAGGAGGCGGATTTGCAGCTTACGCTTGAAGATATTATTAAAGGTGACAGCAAAATGATCTCTCTCGCTTCACGTGACGGACGCAAACCGGTTACAAGAAATATAAACGTGAAATTCCCCAAGGACATCCGTGGCGGCAAAATTCTACGATTGCGCGGCCAGGGTAAAACTATCGGCGCGAGTACCGGCGACTTGTTTCTTAAAATACGCATAGCTCCTGAAGAAGGAGTGGTTGTAAATGGCGACGACATCGATGTTAAAGTTCCGGTAACGCCCTGGGATGCGGCTCTGGGGACAAAGATTTCGGCAGCGCTTCCTGACGGTGAGGTCAAGATTAAGCTTCCGCCCGGGACCTCCTCAGGGAAGAGGCTTCGCCTTAAAGGAAAAGGCATGCCGCTGCCAGAGGGTGGGCGTGGCGACCTTTACGCCGTAATTAGTATAGAGCTACCTAAAAAACTGTCCGCACGAATACTAGAACTGTTCCGTGTAATTAAAAATACACCATAAGGATGTGGGATATGGCCTCACCATGTTTCGTATACGCGGTTGTTTTTAGCCATGCAACGGCGCGATTTTTGCCAACCACAGGGCAAAAGACCATTTAAAGCTTCTTGAGCGGAGCCACCTTTCAAATAAGTGTAAATATTCCTCGTATATACTACTAGCACCTCTATAAAAATGTACGAGTTTGTAAAAAAATATTCTCGTAATATCGAGACAGACAACGGTTCATTTTAATTCTCGTTCCTCTACAAGGATGCCGTTTGCAAATATTAGCACCTTTGCTTCTCCGGCATATGGGATGGATACATCTATTTTAGCTCCTGGGTTACGTAATCCGTTAAAGATTTCTCTGCTCCCATGCTGCCCGTGTACCTCCATGCGGATATGCTGCGGCGCGCCGCTTTCTGCTAGCTCGTGGTGCACCTGAAATACCCTATCATAGTCTGAAACGGATTTGTTCGAACTAACGGTTATTATTATTTCTGAATCTGCCGAGAGAACAGAGTCGGCATCGGGTTGTTGATCTATTATTGTTCCACCTGGCAAAGCGGAACCGGGATCCTCGGCTATATTAATTTGTGCGCTATTCTCGGACGCCCACTGCTCAGCCTCGTCTTTTTCTTTTTGACGAAAATCGGGCATTAATACTATTCCTGGAGGAGGGATACCGGCAGAAATTGCAACTTTTACCAAGGTGTTTTTGGGTACACTCTGATCTGTGGGGGGGTTTTGTGTAAGTATTGTTCCTGTCGTTGCCTTCAATGAATAGCTTTCGGAAACCTCACCTAGTAAAAGTTGATGTTTACTCAGTAATAATTTTGCAGAGCGCAAAGGGAGTCCGCTTAAATTAGGGGCGGCAACTAATTCACAGCCCTTGCTGAAAAGCACTTTTACTATCCGGCCTTCACGTACGGACATTCCTGCGTCGGGAGTCTGATATAATACGATGTCTTTGTGGACGGACTCATCGTATTTGTAGCCAGCTATTCTCAGAACTAAACGGGCTTTGGAAAGTATCTGTTTGGCTTCTGCCATGGATTTGCCCGTAATATTCGGAACTCTTATCTCTTTTTTGCTATGTATTGCCCATATAGCGATTAATATAAGCAGTAATGAGCCAGTTAGCTCTACGTGCACCCTGTGCAGGATTCTGCCTGAGCGTATTCGCAACTTACGGTTGATTAAAGTTTGTGACCTAAGATACTCTTTTAATCCCATTATGGCACCCGGTACTGCTACGAGGTTTTTTGCCTGCTGCTTTCGTCGTTAATGCCTAGTATGACAAATCGCTACGTGCTTTTTATACTTTAATGGTCTAGTTTTGCTGTATGCATCCTATTTGTACTTTACATTATAGTACTATAGCACCTCTACGAGCGACTCTTACCTTCTTTTTGTGTGCTTTTCCGTATTTTTCTGTTCTTTTTATTGTTGAGAGGAAGTTTTTGGGGCAGGTGTTTTCTTTACTTGCTTGGGTTGGGTTTTAATTATACAATGACCTTAGGCTTGTATCCGCGGTTAGGAGGAGA
>JAUSCK010000074.1 GCA_030651035.1 Elusimicrobiota bacterium | reverse complement strand
TAATCAGGGATGGAAACAAGGGTGTTTTAAGGGGCCGATATGAACCGGTTCAGGGACAGGAAAATACTCATTATCGAAGATGAGCGCCTGATTGTGCAGGTTTGGATGATATATTTTGAGCAGGCCGGCTATCGGAATATCCGCCAGGCCGAGACAGGGCTGGAGGGGCTTCAGATTGCCCGGGAGTGGCGGCCTGACCTGATAATTTCGGATGTGATGCATCCCGGACCGGACGGCTTCGATATTTTTAACGAGCTATTCCTGGATCCGCGCACGCTGTCCACGCGGTTCATTATGGCGAGCGGCTGCGCGCCCAGTCCGCAACCGGAGTTTTCTGACAAGCTGAGCACGGCGGGAGTTTCAGTCTATCTTAAAAAGCCTTTTGATCCGCGGGAATTGGTGGCTTGCGCGCAAAAAGTTTTCACCGAAGCCGAAAAAGAGACGCTGAAGGGGCTTTGAGCTTTGGAGCACGTAATGAACTGGTATATATCAGATACGCACTTCGGGCATGAACGGATAATCAAGCTTGCCCGCCGGCCTTTCAAGACAGTTGAGGAAATGGATGAAACCCTGGCGCGCCGCTGGAACGAATGCGTTAAGCCGGAGGACACTGTTTATCACCTTGGAGATGTTGCTTTCGGCTCAGAGAAGAAACAGCGCGAAATCCTGTCCTCCTTGTCCGGCCGGAAGATACTTGTCTATGGCAACCACGAAAAAAACCTGGCCTTGCTCGCTGAGTGCGGATTTAAAGAACAGCATCCCTGCCTGACAGTTCAACTTCATGGGACGCCGGTTTACCTGGTACATGAATCCCCGCCCTCCCTGGAGGCTTTGCCGCCGCATTGTATGTATTGCCTGCATGGGCATGTCCATAACAAACCAAGTCGGCACCCTTTCCTGAATATTGCAGTAGATTTATGGAAGTTCGGCCCAATTAGCGAAGATGAAATAGCGGACAATCTGGATATCCGATGATATTGTTCCGGAACAGGCGGGATAAATACGGGTTTTTAAGCAATTTCTGTCTCTCGCCTTTTGAGGCAGAGGGGCTTATCTGGCCCACAGTTGAGCATTTCTTCCAAGCCATGAAGACAGAGGACCGGCAGATTCAGGCCGTGTTAGCCGGGCTCCCGACTCCGCTCGAGGCAAAAAAAATGGGTCGGCAGGTTCAGCTTCGCGGGGATTGGGCGCAAGTGAAATATAAAGTAATGCTGGAGGCCCTGCGGCAGAAGTTCCGGCAGAACCCGGATTTGGCCGCAAAGCTCCTGGCAACCGGCGACGAGGAACTGCATGAGGACAGCCCGCACGACAAAATATGGGGCTGGCGGGACAACGGGCAGGACCTGTTGGGCAAGTGCCTGATGCGCGTGCGCGGGGAATTACGGCGCGGGACTGGGCCGGCGATATAGTGATTCTTTTTGCGTTTCAGATCCTGCTATCACTCCGTACACCGCAAGTGTCATTAGAAAAGTTATGACTGAATTACGGAAAGACGGTTTCGGCGCCCGCCCCGGTCCTCTGGATTGCGGTGAGGATAAGGATTTGTTCATTAAAGCGGCAAACGATTTTATCCCGGCTACGCTCAGTATAGATCGTGATGGGACCATATACATCTGCAGCGTTGACGGCGGAGGGCTGTTTATCAAGAGGGTTGCAAAGGTTTCATGCAGCGAGCCCAGGGAAATTGCGGACTTGCTTAAAGGGAAGTCTCTGGCGGGGAATTATAAAAAGGGCAGCTTTAACCGTGACTGGGTGTATCGCATAAATCTCGGGCTTGAAAACTGCCGGGGCTCGCTGAAAGACTCTCTCTCTATTATGAGCGCCCATTCATTGGCTGAAATAAAGGCGCAATACCGCGCGCAGCGCAGCAAAGAGGCCGGTTTGCGCGAGCCAAAAACAGTGCTGGTAGTGGACGACGATCCCAATATGGGCCTTCTTATGTCAGCTATTTTCAAAAGAGACGCCGAAGAGTTGACGGCATTGCTTGCGTACGACGGCGAGGAGGGCCTTGCGGTGCTTTTCAGGGAAAATGTGGATCTGCTGGTCCTCAACCTGAGAATGCCGGGGATGGACGGCTATAAGGTTTTAGAGGTAATGGCGAAAGATCCGGAGCTCAGGAAAATCCCGGTATTGATGGCCACCGGCACGCCGTTTTTGCAAAGTGCCTATATAGGCAGCCCGGACCCTTTCGGGGGGATGTATGTGGAATGGCAGGAGCTCCCCTTTAAGCCGGAGGCGATGCTGAAACGTATCCGCCGCATGCTGATGGAAGTTTGATGAAGGCTGATCTGCTGCTCCGGGCGCTAACCACTCTGCTTTTTCGGACTGATGTCCGGAGGCTGTATTTCAGCCCAAAATTTGGGATAATAACCTTGATAGCGGATATTTTACGGGGGGAACAATAATGACCGAATTAACTGAAGGTGAACAGAATTTAAACCAGGCGGCGCCCGCGGCCGAACAGCCGCAGGCGGTTCCGGAGAAATGCGCCGGTTTCTGGATCAGGTGCCTGGCGCTTACCCTCGACAGTATCGTGCTGTTCATAGGCGGGTTACTAATTGGAGTTGTTTTGCAGTTGCTCTCCGCGGGCACTTCAATGGGCGCGCTGATCGGCGGCGCGTTCGGCGCGGCCTATATTATCTGGATGCATGGCACCTACGGCCAGACGCTTGGCAAAATGGCCTTCAAGATAAAAGTCCTTCAAACCACAAATGAGCCTATCACCTATGGCACGGCGTTCGTGCGGTGGCTGGGCACGTTCCCGAGCATGATCCTTTTAGGAATAGGTTATTTAATGGTGGGTTTCAGGAGCGATAAGCGCGGCCTGCACGACTTGATGGCGGGCACGAAAGTCATTTACGTGGGAAAACCGAGCATGATCCTGGCGGGGTTCATGGCATTTTTGCTTTTCCTGCTCCCTGTTGCCGGCGTTATCGCGGCTCTCGCCATCCCGAAGATGGCCGAGCTCGCTAATAAAGCCAAAGAAGGCGCCACCAAGGGGGCTCTCGCGTCCTTAAGAAGTTCGCTGCAGGTGTACTATGGGGACGCCGAGGGCCAGTTCCCCGCTGATAACCTCGCCAGCCTTACTGTCAACGCGAAATATATACCCGAGATCCCGGTGCTCAAGCTTCCCGGTACGGGCCACCCGGATACGGCTGAGGTGGTAGTCATAACAGAGAGCGACGGTGAGAATTTAACCGTGTTCAGGGCCGATACCGGCAAATGGCTGTATATGGCCGACAAAAAAAGCAAGGACTGGGGCACTTTGATCATCGATTGCAATCATAAAGATACCAAGGGCAAAATGTGGAACGAATATTAACCGACCTGAGGGTTTTTTTATGGTAAAAAATAAAAATAAGATTAAGAGGATCGCTATCAATACCGGCGGTGGAGACGCGCCGGGGCTTAACGCCGTTATCCGGGCGGTGGTGGTTTCGGCCCTGAATAAGGGGTACGAATGTTTCGGTATTAGGGACGGCTATAACGGGCTGATGAAGCCCGAAGATTACCCCGAGGGCGGGCTGCTGCCGCTTACCCGCCACAGCGTGCGCGGCATAACCCACTTGGGCGGCACCATCCTGGGCACCACCAACAAGGGCAATCCGACTAAATACCCTACGAAGGGCGCCGACGGGAAAATGTACGAGAAGGACCGCACCGACGAGCTGGTGGCGGCTTTTAAGAAGAACGGCATAGACGCGCTGGTGGCGCTGGGCGGCGACGGCTCGCTGGCTATAGCCAATGTGCTGGCTGAAAAAGGCATACGCGCCATCGGCGTGCCCAAGACCATAGACAACGACCTGGACAAGACCGTGATAACCTTCGGCTTTGACACCGCCGTTTCTTTCGCCACGGAATGTCTTGACCGGCTGCATTCCACCGCCGAGGCGCACCGCCGCGTGATGGTGGTGGAAGTGATGGGCCGCTACGCCGGGTGGATAGCGCTCAACGCCGGCGTCTCGGGCAACGCCGACGCGATATTAATACCCGAAATTCCCTACGATATAAACAAGGTGGCGGCGGCCCTCAAGGAAAGGCCCAAGCGCGGCAAGCATTACGGCATAGTTGTAGTGGCCGAAGGCGCCAAGCCCAAAGGCGGCACGGTTTCCGTCGTCAGCAAGGAGCTGGGCCGCGCTGAGAAGCTGGGCGGCGCCGGCGAGCGGGTGGCGCTGGAGCTTGAGCCGCTGGTCGGCAAGGAATGCCGCACCGTGGTGCTGGGCCACCTCCTGCGCGGCGGCAGCCCCACTACCTTCGACAGGCTTATCTCTCTGAGGTTCGGCGCGGCCGCGGTGCGCGCGCTCGAGGAAGGCTATTCCGGCGTGATGGTGGCGCTGGACCCGCCCACGGTGCGCTATGTGCCGCTTAAGGAAGCTACCAGCCGCATGAAGATAGTGCCGCTCGACTGCGACACCATAGTCACCGCGCGCGACCTGGGGATCTCTTTCGGAGATTGATTTCCATGCTTTCAGCGATCATCCTTGCCGCGGGGGAATCTTCCAGGATGGGTCGTCCCAAGGCGCTGCTCCAGTGGCGGGGCAAGTGTTTTATCGAGCATGTCTGCGCTTCGGTGCGGGCGGCCGGGATCGAGGACCGGGTGGCGGTGCTGGGCCGGGCTTCGGCTGAAATACTCGCGGCCTGGGTCCCGGCCGGCGAAAAAGTGACCGTGAACCTGAAGCCTGAGAACGGCCAGCTCTCTTCGCTGCGCGCGGGGCTCGGCTTGGCGTCGCAATATTCCGAGGCCTTCATGGTCTGCCTGACCGACCAGCCGGCCATACTGCCGGAGACCTACAAGAAGATACTCGCCTTCTGGCTCTACCATAAAGATTCCATAGTCATCCCCCGGACTATCCGGCCTTCGGATTCCAAGCTCAAAAGAGGCCACCCTATAATCATCCCGGCGGCCTGCCGGCATTTGTGCTTCGAAGGGCCGCTGGACAAGGGCCTGCACTGGGTGACCCACCACCCGTCGGTGAAAATAGCCGACCTGGAAGTTGCCGACCGCGAAATAATCCGGGACATCGACACGCCCGAGGACTATCAGAGCCTCCTCCGCGCGGAAGCCTGAAGCCGCCCTTTTGACCCCGCCCGCCTGAAATGCTGCCCCTACTGATACTAGCCATCGTCTTCCTCCTCATCGCCGTGCGGCAGGCGGGGCGGTTCCGCTCACTTTCATAAATGCCATAATATACTGGGTTTTTCTGAGATTCAGGAGCTAAAATGACCGCGAAGACCGAGAAAGCCGAGCGCAAGAAAAAGATGGAGGAGTTTACCCGGATATTAGCCGTCCCGGTGATCCTGACGTTAGTGAACTCCATTTTTTTCAAGATGGCCATGGCGGCTTTCGCGGGCCATCCCGCGAGTGACGGCGCGCTGGTAAGGATAAGCGCAGGCGCGCATGCCCTCAGCGCGGTTTTCGGCTTCCAGTTCGGTATCATGACCCTCCTCGTATACCTCTGGGGCAGGCCGGCTGATCTGTACGTGCGGAACCCGGATGAGAAACTCAAAGAGAAGATACGGGTCCGGCTGGGCAATATTTACAGGGACGCTTTCCTGATGCTCTTTATCGTGCAGGCCGTGTCGCTGGTTATCTCCTCGCTGGCTCCAGGCACGGTATCCAGGGCGGAGTACGCCGCCGCGGGCGTGGCTTTCCTGGCCCAGGCGGCGCTGCTGGTGGTCTATATCGACGCCCACCTGTCGAAACAGAAAAACCTGATGGAGGCGCTTTATTCGCCCGGGGAACTCTCCAGGCTCAGGTCCGGCTTCTCCATACCGGTCTACATAAAGATCTCCACGCTGGTGCTCGGTTTCGCCATACTGCCTTTTTTCCTGGTGTACATGACCGCGTATAACCGCGTCCCCTGGGACGCGTTCTACATGGACCTCATCTACATGCTGGGGATCTCCGCCGCCCTGCTGCTGAACGGGCTTTCCAGCATTTACAGCGGCATGCAGGTGCCGCTTGACGGGCTGATAGCCAAGATGAAGCGCGTGGCGGGCGGAGAGTTCGTCAAGACGCGCATCTACTTCTCCGACGAGGTGGCGCACCTGAAGGCCGGGTTCAACGAGATGGTCGACGGCCTGAAGGAGCGCGAGGAGCTGCAGGCCACCTTCGGCAAATACCTCTCCATCGAAATAGCCAGGGAGCTGATAATGAATAAAAAGGTGAACCTGGGCGGCGAGGACATGGAGGCCGCGGTGATGTTCTGCGACATCAGGAATTTCACGCCGCTGAGCGAAAAGATGAGCGCCTCCATGCTGATCGACTTCCTCAACAGCTACTTCCATTATATTACTCCCCCGATAGCCGTCCATAACGGGGTGATAAACAAGTTCATGGGTGACGCCGTGATGGCCATCTATACCCCGCTGCTCGGCTCCGATGATTACGCGGCCGACGCGGTGCGCGCCGCCGTCGCGATGCGCAAAGCCCTCGCTGAATTCAACGCCTCCGGCAAGGCCCCGGCGCGGGTCGACTTCGGGATAGGCGTGCACGCGGGCAAGCTGGTGGCCGGCAATGTAGGCACCGCCGCCCGGCTTGAATACACTTTTATCGGAGATACCGTGAATATCGCCTCCCGGCTGGAGTCCAAAACCAAAGACCTTAATACCGATATAATCGTCAGCGGAGCCGCGCTGGAGATGGCCCGGAGTTCGCTGGCCGGCTCCGTGGTCTTTGAGCCGCTCGGCAAGGTAGCGCTCAAAGGCAAAGCGGATACGATGGAGCTGTATAAGGTGGCGTGATTAAAAGTAGTAAAATATCCCCATGAACGAATCCAAAAACCTGATCAAAATGCTTTCCGAAGCCATAGACGGCGGCCGCAGCGCCGCCTTCGTGACCGTTATCTCGGTGGGCGGTTCCACGCCGAGGGAGGCCGGCGCCAAAATGCTGGTTTACGCCGACGGCTCCATCGAGGGCACGGTGGGCGGGGGCTCCATAGAGGCCATGACCATAAAGCAGGCCGTGGAATGCCTTAAGAAAGGCGCGGGCGGAAAATTCGTTTTCGACCTGAAGCCCGGCGGTAATACCGGCATGATCTGCATGGGCAAGATGGAAGTTTATATTGACGTATACAAAGACCCTTTGAAAATATTGATACTCGGCGGCGGCCACGTGGGCGTAAAGATCGCCGAGGCCTGCCGCCTGGCCGGCTATCCCTATACGGTGGCGGATGACAGGAAGGAGTTCGCTAACGCGGACCGCTTCCCGGGGGCGCGGGCGATAATAAACGAAGCGCCTCAGAAGGCCGTGGAAATAGCGGCGCCTGATAAAGCCACCTACGCCGTGATACTGACCCGCGGCCACGCGCTGGACAGGGAATGCCTGGAGGCCGCGCTGAAAACTCCCGCGGCCTATATCGGGATGATAGGCAGCGGCGACAAGGTGCGCGAGAGTTTCCGTCTCCTGGGCGAGAAAAATATCTATCCGCTTAAAGACAAAAGAGTGCACGCCCCGGTGGGACTGAATCTGGGCGGCAAGACTCCGGGCGAAATAGCCGTTTCCGTGCTGGCCGAGATAATGAAAATACACTACAAGCGTGACGGCGCCCACATGAACGTCGTGAAAAAGATTTAAGTCGCGCTAAAGGCGGCGGATTATGGAAAAACTTTCTTATGTCGGGAAGTCATTGCCCAGGAAGGACGCGCTGATAAAGGTCACCGGCGCGGCGCAGTACGCCGACGACAGGGAATTCGCCGGCCTGCTGCACGCGGCCGCGGTCCGCT
The DNA here is from genome assembly GCA_030651035.1 of Elusimicrobiota bacterium. GTDB lineage: Bacteria > Elusimicrobiota > Elusimicrobia > Elusimicrobiales > UBA9959 > UBA9959. The sequence goes on along the minus strand of JAUSCK010000074.1, from coordinate 10,974 downwards.
CGCCCAGGCCCAGGATAAAGATCCTCTCCATCTCCGACACCGCGGCCAGGCGCGTGCCCGGCTATGTAACTTTAGTCACATACAAGGACATAAAGGGCGTCAACAAGTGGCCGGTGGTGCTGCAGGATTACCCCTTCCTGCCCGAGAAAGAGGCCCGCTTCGCCGGAGAGACGGTGGCGCTGGTGGTGGCCGGAACAGCCCGCGCCGCGAGGAAGGCCGCGGCGCTGGTGGAAGTTAAATATAAAGAATTGCCCTTTCTTGAAGACCCGCTGAAAGCGCTCGAGAAGGGCGCACTGAAAATTTACGGCAAAGACAATATTTTTTCCAGCTTCGTGATCAAGCGGGGTTCGGTGGACGAGGCGTTCAAAAAGGCCGCCTTCACCGTCGAGGGGGAGTTCTCCACCAACTACCAGGTGCACGCCTATCTTGAGACGCAGGGCGCCATAGCCCTGCCCGAGGCCGGCGGCGGCATGACGGTGCACAGCACCACGCAGTGCCCCTTCTACGTTCTGGACGCCGTGGCCGCCGCGCTCGGCATCCCGTACCACAAGGTCAAGATACTGCAGACCGTCACCGGCGGAGGCTTCGGGGGCAAGGAGGACGTGCCCGCCCTGGTGGCTTCCCACGCGGCCCTCTGCGCCGCGAAGACCGGCCGCCCGGTTAAGCTTATCTACGGCCGCAAGGAAGATTTTCAGAGCATGTCGAAGCGCCACCCCGGCTGGGCCCGCGTGGCCTACGCCGCCGATAAGAACGGCAAGCTCACCGCCTGCCGCGTGAAATACGTGCTGGACGGCGGGGCTTATTCCACGCTCTCGCCTATCGTGCTGTGGCGCGGCACCGTGCACGCCGCCGGCCCATATAAAATAGCCAATGTGGATATAAAGACTTATGCCGCAGCCACCAACAAGGTGCCCTGCGGCGCCTTCCGCGGCTTCGGCCAGCCGCAGGTCTGCTTCGCGCAGGAGTCGCTTATCGACGAACTGGCGGAGAAGGTCGGCATGGACCCGGTGCAGTTCCGCCTCAGGAACATCCTTGAGCCCGGCGATAAAACAGTCACTGGCCAGAAACTGAATTCTTCCTGCGGGCTGAAAGAAATAATCCAGACAGTCCGGAAACGGTCGGGGTGGGATAAAAAAATCGGGGATCGGGAATCGGGAATCGGGAATCAGGGGGATATTGTTACGGGGATCGGGTTTTCGGTTACCTACTACGGAGTGGGGCTGGGCGCTAAAGGGCGCTATCTGGACCGGGCGGGCGCCCTGGTTAATATTTACAAGGATTCTTCGGTGGGCGTGAACGTGGGCAATACCGAAATGGGGCAGGGCGCGCTTACGGTGCTGGCGCAGATCGCCGCCGAGACGCTGAACGCGCCGTATGAAAGCGTGCGGGTGGAGGAGGTTGACTCCTCCAAGGTTCCGGATTCCGGCCCGACGGTGGCCAGCCGCACCACGCTGATGAGCGGCAACGCCATTATTGAAGCCGCGACCCCGATAAGGGAGCGTATTTTTAAAACCGCCTGCGATATGCTGATCTCGATGGGCGCCGGCGCTTCCCAAAAGATGACGGCCCATGGCGGCCTTTTCTACATGGGCGGCAAGACCGTCGACTTTAAGAGAGTCGTGGCCGAATGCTGGTTCCGCCGCCATAAAATGAGCGAGCAGGGCTGGTACGCCGCCCCGCGCACCACCTTCAAGATGGAGGACGGGCAGGGCGACGCTTACGTGATCTACTCTTACTCGGCCGACGCGGCCGAGGTGGAGGTGGACCTGAAGACCGGCGTGGCCAGGGTAAAAAAGATCTGGGCCGCCTACGATGTGGGCAAGATAGTTAACCCGCGCCTGGCCGTGGCGCAGGCGCAGGGCGGGCTCCTGCAGGGCATGAGCTGGGCGCTTTACGAGAACCTGGTCTACAAGAACGGGATAATGGTGAACCCCAACTTTACCGACTATGTTATGGCTACTACCGCTGATAAACCCGAATATGATATAACCTTTATTGAAAAGCCCTACGCCGAAGGTCCCTACAAGGCGAAAGGCATGGGCGAAGTCCCTTTGATAGGGGTGGCCCCCGCGGTAGCCAATGCCATTAAGAACGCCTGCGGCGCCCGGGTTAATTCCGTGCCGCTGCTGCCGGAGAAGATTTGGAACGAGCTGAAGAAGATTTAAGAGGGGAGACCGATGAAAAATATCGCTAAAACAATGTTTGCCGGCCTGCTGCTGCTCGCCTTTTCAGCAGGGGCTTACGCCGAGGATGTGTATTCCCAGCTGGCCAGGGAAATAACGGAGGCAGGCTCCTCTATCCACGGCAAGAAAATAGCCATTATCCCTTTCTCCTACGCAGACGGCCGGCCCGGAGCCACCAAGGACGGCTCCGTGATCTCCGAGCGCCTCAGCATCAAGATGATCAATATGCACAAGTTCGAGATAATCGAACGCAGCGTGCTGGACAAGGTGATGGCCGAGCTGAAGCTCCAGGCCTCGGGCACGATAGACGCCTCAAGCGCGCAGCAGCTGGGCAAGGTCCTGGGCGTGGAAGCCATTATTACCGGCACGCTCGTAGAGATGCAGGGCGGCAAAATAGAGGTCAATGCCCGCCTTATTAAAACGGAAACGGCGCAGGCTATAGGGGCTTCGCAGGCGATGCTGGAAAAAGACTGGATAGGCGACGCCGCCACCGCCCCGCAGCAGCCCGCCTACCAGCAGCCGCCCGCGTTCGAGCAGCCGGAATTTCAGCAGCCGGTCAAATCCCGCGCGGCCAGCAGCAGGAGCCAATATGCTTACGGTTTTTTTGATCTTTTCATGGGACTCGGGGCCCCCAAAATGGATCTGGAGTTTAACAACCTCAACAGCACGGTACTTCTGACCGATCTTAATATTTCCGGCTCGTCCCTCTCCAATGGCCCGTACCGTTCGGTGAAATGGGAAAAGCTTCAAACTGGGGGTTTCGGGCCCGTGGCGATGCGCATCGGCGCTTACAGCAGAGGCAATGTCGGCGGCGCTTTTGAGCTGGGCTTGGAAAGAAGGTATATCAAGCCCCAGATCACCACCTGGGCCCTGAATAACGGCGTCCCCGGGAAATTCACTTTTGTCAGGGAAGATTACCTTACTGTCACTTCATTCTACATGGCGGGCGAGCTGCTGGTCCGCTTCACCAAAAAGACCAAAGTCGAGCCTTATCTTGGATTCGGGCTGGGCCTTTCGCTCAATGCCGTCAACATGCCGTACATAAAGGGCTATACCAATTCCACCTATAAATCAGCTCCCACCGACGAGTTCGCTCTGGGCGTGATGGTCCAGATCCCTTTCGGGCTCCGCATCAATCTCGGTGAAAACTTCCAGCTGCTGACTGAATTCCGCGCCCAGGTAAATACCATGAAGTTCGACCGCGGTATCGCGGGGGAAAGCGATACGCTTACCGTGAACGGCGGCTACTTCAATGTCGGTATGGGTTTTAACTTCTAAGAACCGAGGCTATCGCCGATGTCCGAAAGCAAAAGTAACGCCGGCCTGTCTGTTTTCGCGCTGAAGTGCGCGGTCAACGGTGAACGAACAGAGCGCGAGATCTGCTCCTCCCGCTCTTTGATCGAATTCATACGCGGGGACCTGGGTCTGAAGGGCACCAAGGAAGGCTGCGGCGAGGGCGAATGCGGCGCCTGCATGGTGCTGGTGGACGGGAAAGCTGTAAATTCCTGCCTGATGATGGCCGTGCAGCTGCACGGCAAAGAACTCGTGACCATAGAAGGTATTAAGGGTAAGGGCGGCGGGCTGCACCCGCTGCAGAAATCTTTCATGACCGAGGGGGCCGTGCAGTGCGGCTTCTGCACTCCGGGCCTGATAGTGGCTTCCGAGGCGCTGCTGCGCCGGAATCCCGGGGCCACGCTTGAAGATATTAAACTTGAGCTTACCGGCAACCTCTGCCGCTGCACCGGCTACGAGAAGGTGCTGTCGGCGGTGGAAAAAGCCCGCGGGAAGTAACGAGCCTTAATGCCTGAAATCATAGTAAAACCCTCGAACCTTAAAGAACTTTGGGAAATGCTGCCCGGCCTGCCGGCCAGCCGCCGTTATCTTGCCGGCGGCACCGATATAGTGACCGCCAACAACGCCGGCGCCGAGAGCTCCGTGTGCTGGATAGATATAAGCGGCCTTCCCGAGCTGGCCGTCATAAAAGAGACGGCCGGCTCGCTGTTCATAGGCTCCGGCGTGAAAATTTCCGAAATAGAAAGATCCAAAGCCGCCGCGCGCTGGTGCCCGGCGCTTACGGCCGCCATCCCGCATTTCGCCAGCCCCAGCCTGCGCAATATGGCCACGCTGGGCGGCAACGCCGCCAACAGCAGCCCCTGCGCCGACGGCGTCTGCGCCCTGGTGGCGGAGGGGGCCTGCGCCCTGCTGGCGCTCAGGGGCAAAAAGCGCCGCCTGCCCCTTAAAGACCTTTTCCTCGGGCCGAAGCGGACCGCGCTGAAAAAAGACGAGGTGATACTCGGCTTCGAGATCCCCAAGCGCCCCCGCGCGGGCGCCTACCTCAAGCTGGGCCCGCGCGCCTATTTCGGCATTTCAAAGGCGGCGGTAGCCGTCACCGCGGAGATCTCCGGCGGAGTGGTAAAGAGGGTCTGCGTGGCCCTCGGCTCGGTCGCGCCGGTGCCGCTGCACGCGGCCCGGACCTCCGCCTGGCTGGTCAATAAAAAACTTTCAGCGGAGACTATAGCCGGGGCCTCTGACCTGGTTAAAGCCGAAGTCTCCCCGATCACCGACGCCCGCAGCGGGGCGGATTACCGCCGGGAAATGTGCGGAGTCCTGCTTGAACGCGCCCTGAAGTCTTTGGCCGAATAGGATTGGCCACAAAAGGCACAAAAAGCACGTGCTGGATATAGTACAAAGCGCTCTATTCAAACATGGATAGGCAGGATATACAGGATTTATTATTCTACGCTTTTTATCCTGTTTATCCTGTCCATCAATGTGAATAATTTGCCGGGAGGAACCGTGAAAAATATTAAATACTACGCATTCCCGTCCAGCGTCAAAGAGGCGCTGGCCGTGCTGCTCAATAAAAAATACAAGGCCATGGCCCTCGCCGGCGGAACGCTGGTAGCCAAAACCCTGCCGGACACCGTGGAGACTTACCTGGACCTGAAGAACCTGCCTATAAAAAGCATCAGGCTGCACGGGGGGAACCTCGTCATAGGCGCGGGCGCCACGTTCGACGACATAGACCGCTCGAAACTGTGCCGCGGCTGGGCGGGCGGCGTTATTTCGGCGGCGGCGGCCAGGTGCTCTAGCCAGCTCATCCGCAACATGGCCACCATCGGCGGCAACATAGCCCGCCCCCACTCCTTCAATATCTTCCCGGTGGTGCTGCTCGGGCTCGACGCCAAGGTGCGCCTGCAGGCGAAGAAAGGCGCGAGGCTTGTGGATTTCCAGGACCTCTATACCTCGGGCCTGGGCCTGCGCCCCGGGCTGGACAGCCTGATAACCGAAATAGTTGTCCCGGCGCGGACCAAAAAATGGAAGTGCGATTTTATAAAGCTGGCAAAGACGGCTTCCAGCTGGGAATCGTACATAACGCTCTTCTTCTCCGCCGAAAAGAAGGGGAGGTCCGCGACGCAGGCCCGCGTGGTAGTGGGCGCGCTTTCGCCCAGGCCTTTCCGGGCGCCTGAGGCTGAAAAAGCCATGCTCTCCGGCGCCGGGGGGCAGGCGGCAGCCAGGGCTTTAGCCGCCGAGCTTGAAGCCGCCAGGGCGGGAGAATACCGCTCGTCCGCGGCCTCAAGCCTGTTCAAGCGCTTTATAGAGGGGCAAATATGAAAAACGGCATGATACGGACGAACAAAGGTTTTTTTGAAATAACGGTCACCGTCAACGGCGAGAAAAAAGAGCTTTCCGTGAAGAACGGCGAGTTCCTGCTGGACGCGCTGCGCCGCCACGGCTGGAAAGGCACGAAGAAGGGCTGCGACACCGGCGACTGCGGCTCCTGCGCCGTCCTGCTTAACGGCAAGCCCGTGCTGGGCTGCCTTGCGCCGGCGGTCACCGCCCACGGCGGGGTGCTCACCACCATCGAGGGGCTCGGCACGGTGCACGCCCCGCACCCGCTGCAGAGGGCCTTCGTCGAGGCCGGCGCCGTGCAGTGCGGTTTCTGCATACCGGGCATGATACTTTCCTCCAAGCACCTGCTGGACAGGACGCCCGACCCGACCGACGCGGAGATCCGCAAGGCCCTCGACGGGAACCTCTGCCGCTGCACCGGCTACGTGAAGCAGGTGGAAGCCGTGAAGAACGCGGCGAAAAGGCTAAAGGCTAAATGCTAAAGGCAGTAAAAGAAGATCAACTGATTTAAAGGGGCTAAAAATGGACGCTAAAGATCTCAAGGTAGTGAACAAGCCGGCGATCAAGATGGACGCGCTGGGCCTGGCCTGCGGCGAGCCGGCCTTCACCGACGACATGGATTTTACCGGCCTGCTTTACGCCAAGCTGCTCTGGAGCCCCCACGCCCACGCCCGCATAAAGAAAATAGACGTTTCGGCCGCGCTGAAAGTGCCCGGCGTTAAAGCCGTGCTCACCTACAAAGACCTGCCCCGCGTGCCGCACACCACCGCCGGCCAGGGCTACCCGGAACCCTCCCCCTACGACACTTATACGCTGGACAACAAGGTGCGCTACGTGGGCGACCGCGTGGCCGCCGTGGCCGCCGAGACGGCCGAAGCCGCTAAGGAAGCTGTTTCCAGAATAAAGGTGGACTACGAGGTGCTCCCCGCCGTGCTGGATACCTTCGAGGCCATGAAGGACGGCGCCCCGGTCATCCACGACGAGGAAGATTCAAAGAATATCCCCGACGCAAAACACAACATAGCCGCGAAGTTCGACTTCGAGGTCAGGAACGGCGAATGGTTCAAGGAAGCGGACCACGTCTTCGAGCACAGCTGGACCATGCCGTACCTGCAGCACTGCGCGATAGAGCCGCATATTTCAATAGCCTATTTCGACAATACCGGCCGGCTGGTGCTGCGGACCTCCACCCAGGTGCCCTTCCACGTGCGCCGCATAGTGGCGCAGGCGCTCAAGATCCCGGTGAAGAATATACGCGTGATAAAGCCCCGCATCGGCGGCGGTTTCGGCTCCAAGCAGGAAGTGCTGGAGGATATCGTGGCCGCGCTGGCGCTGAAGACCAGGCGCCCGGTGAAGCTGGAGTATACCCGCAAGGAAACCTTTATTTCGTCGCGCACCCGCCACCCCGCCACCTGCCGCATGAAGGCCGGCGTGAAGAAGGACGGCACCATAACCGACGCCGAGATGGAGATAACCCTGAACACCGGGGCTTACGGCTCGCACGCGCTCACCGTGATGATGTGCTCAGGCTCTCACACCATCCCGATGTACCGCGTAAAGAACAATATCCGCTTTATAGGCCGCAGCGTGTATACCAATATGCCGGTGGCCGGGGCCTACCGCGGCTACGGCGCCACGCAGGGCTTCTTCGCCTGGGAATGCCTGATGGACATGATGGCCGCGAAGATAGGCATGGACCCCGTGGAATTCAGGAAGATGAATTATATCAAGCTCGGAGAGGGCTCTCCCGTGTTCAAAGCGATGGGCGAAGGCCGCGAGGGCGTGGAGCAGGTGATAACCTCCTGCGGCCTCTTCGAAGCCATAAAGAAAGGCGCGGACGAGATAAAGTGGGCCGAGAAGAAGGCGAAGTACGCCAGCCAGAGCGGCCCCATACGCCGCGGGGTGGGCGTAGCCTGCATGATGCAGGGCTCCGGCATCCCCGAGGTGGACATGGCCTCCGCCACGATGAAGATGAACGAGGACGGCTCGTTCAACCTGCTGGTCGGCGCGGCCGACCTGGGCACCGGCTCGGACACCATCCTGGCCCAGATAGCGGCGGAGGTGCTCGGGATAAAGACCGACGATATAATCGTGACCTCCTCCGACACCGATATCACGCCGTTCGACGTGGGCGCGTACGCCTCCTCCACCACCTTCATCTCCGGCGGCGCGGTAAAGAAGACCGCCGAGAAGGTGCGCGACATGATAATCGAGGTCGCGGCGAAGATCCTCGACCAGAAGAAAGAAGACCTGCGCCTGGAGGGCGGCAAAGTGGTTGCGAAAGACGGTTCTTCCTGTTCTCTCCCGGAGGTGGCTAACACTTCCCTCTACTACTATAACCAGCACCAGATAACCGCCTCGGCCTCGCATTTCGCGCATACCTCGCCGCCGCCTTTCCAGGCGAATTTCGCCGAGGTGGAGGTGGACACCGAAACCGGGAAGGTGAAGATACTGGACTACGTGAGCTGCGTGGACTGCGGCACCGCCATAAACCCGGTTCTTGCCGAGGGGCAGAACGACGGCGCGGTCCTGAACGGCATAAGCCATACCCTGTCCGAGGAGATGGAGTTCTCGTCCAACGGCACCCCGCTGAACGCCTCCTTCCGCCGCTACAAGATCTTCTCGGCGGCCGATACGCCCCCGCTGCGCACCTTCATCATCCCCACCTGGGAGCCCGCGGGGCCTTTCGGCGCCAAGTCGGTTTCCGAGATAGGGATAAACGGCCCGCTGCCGGCAGTGGCCAACGCCATCTACAACGCGACCGGCGTCTGGCTGTTCGACGCGCCGTTCACGCCGGACAGGGTGCTGGCGGCGATCAAAAAACAGGCTCCAAGCCCGGCAGCCGGCTCTGTCAAGCTGCTGCATTGAACGAATATATTTTTTTTGCTATATTTTTGGAGGCTTAAGTTAGGAAGTTTACTGTAAGCAGTAACAGTCTTAAAAGGGGAATAACATGAAAACTAAGATCTTCGCGCTGGTTCTGTTAATGACGGCGTTCACAGCCGGCTGCACGCCGCCTGTCTACCACCATTCGTTTACCACCAATTACGACGCCAGCGGCAAGGTCGTCGGCTACGTGGAAGAGGAGGGCATCGAGCAGACAGATCCCTCATCCAGCCCGCTGAAGGTGAAGATCAATAACCCCGGCAAGCTGGAAAAATAGTCGCACCAACCCGGGAACCTTCGCTCCCGCCACGGTAGCTTAATAACTATAGCCTTGCGTCCGGCTGTGCAAGAACCTGCCTGAGAATTTTTAATCATAAAAATTCTCAGGCAGAAGGCTATTGCTGTCTTTTTGCTTTTTTGTCCGGGTTCTTTACCCTGACGCGTATAACCCAGCTGTTCCTCAGCCGCTCCGCTTTCGGGCCGGCTATCACCCAGCCGGGCGGGTTTTCATAGGAGGCCGCGCCCGTGGCCGTATCCAGGTTTATGTAAAATCCCCTGGCCCCGTTCCCAAAAAGGTCTATCTCGTCCCGCAGCCTGCCGGGCAGCGCGTCAGCCGGTTCCCAGCCCACCTGCACAAAGCCGGTGCTCCACTCCCAGAGCAGGGCGTCGAAGACCGGGCGGCGCACTACGGTCCTGTATGCGCCGTGGTCTATCACCGCTGCCGTTTCGCCCCCGGAGAAATGCGGCGACACCCTGATGCCGGCGCGGTCCGCCAGCGCCGCGCCGAGGGGATTGGAATACAGCACGACGGCTATCCCCGCGGGTACGGCCAGCGCCAGCCAGGTCCAGCCGAGCAAAGCTTTGGCGCGGGGGGTCATAAAAAACCCCACAGCAGGCGCAGCAGCCTGGCGGTGACCTCTACGCAGGTTCCGCTCACGAAAAAAACCATTATCAGGAAAGCCGGGTACAGGAACAAGAGGCGCGCCAGCTCCCGGCCTGAGCCTTCCGGAGTGCCCCTGACGTGATAATGGATCGCGCCGGCCGGACACCTGTCGGAACATTTCCCGCAGCGCGTGCAGGAGGCGCCCGGGCGCCCGGCCGCATGGCTTTCCGCGGTCATCGCCAGCACGGGGCAGGCCTTAACGCAGTCGCCGCAATTGACGCAGGCTTCCGCGTCCACCCTTATGCCGAAAGGCGTAACTGAATTCATCCCCGCCTGCAGCGCGCCGATCGGGCAGAGAAAAGAGCACTGGGCCCGCCGCTTCAGCAGCAGCGGCAGCACGACGACCATAGAGATGAAAACGGAGGTGTACATCGCGATGCGGACGAGCTCTGCTGGGGAGCTCCCGGCCGGAATTTCCGTCACCACCTTGAAGGCGCAGGTGGCTATGCAGTAGACCGGGAACAGGACGGCCGCCGAGAGCAGCACTGAAAATATCAGTACAGCGAGGGGGATACCGGTCAGCCACCGGGGGAAGCTCTTTATGACCGGCCCCGGCAGCAGCCTGGAAAAAAAATCGTCGAAGCCTCCGAAAAAACAGATCCAGGAGCACCAGCCGCGCCCCAGGACCAGCGAGGCCCCCAGTCAGGTCAGCAGTATGGACGCGGCCGAGGTGGAAACGCCGGAAACCACCCCCGGCCAGATCAGTACCCTTTTGAGGGCCGCGGGGATAATGGTGGAAACTGCGGCTATGTGGCAGAGGGGCAGGTCTTCCCTGCACATGAAGTCGGAGTTGGCGCCCGGGAGCGAGCCGACGTCCGCCCTGCCGAAAAGGAAGGAGGCCGCGAACAGCAGCGCGTAAAGTAAAAATATAGGCGCGCGCCAGCGGTCGGTCTTGCCCGTATGCGCCATAAGGACGAAGGCGGAATTGAATATCGCCCAGAGGAGCGCCGCCGCCGCGAATTCCGCGCCGGAGGCCGGCCTGCCGGCCCGGAGGAATATCAGGGCCGTCACGGCCAGCATCGGCAGCGCCAGCATAGTAGTGGTCAGCGCTCGGGATATTTTCATTGAAATCATTGCCGGGATCGGTCCCGGCAGGCCTTACGCCGGAAGCAGATAATTCATTATATCATTGTATAAATGAGGCGTTGCGAAGTACTCCGTCCAAAAGCCGCCTCCCCTGACTTCCCGGCCGTCCTTTCGCTATGAGGGGACGGCGGAGGGGACGCGGCTGACTTTCTTACTTGTTTGGCGCTGACATAAAAGCGCCTTCCCCCTGGCCGCAAGCCAGATTAAAAAGCCCGCCACACAGGCGGGCTTTTTGCGTGCGGC
>JAUSCK010000066.1 GCA_030651035.1 Elusimicrobiota bacterium | reverse complement strand
GAAGGGAGTGTTGATGAGCATGGCGACCAGGCTCCCCCCCATCACGACGAACACGCCGTGCAAATTGATCAGCGAGCTTGTGATCTGGCCGGTGGAGAAGCCCACGGCCACCAGCGCCACGAAAGCGACTATGCCGAGTATAGTGCTGTAATCCATAGTTTTAAATATCCTGAGTTAAAGTATATAAAGCGGTCCGACATCTGATTAATTATAGGAAACCGTTGTTTCGGAAAGGTTATATCCTTGTTACGGGGGGACGGCGCGGGGCTTTAGCCGTGACGGCTGGAGGAACAGGCGTTATCTTTATCCGGCAGGGGCCGGCGGCGGGCGGCGACACCCGCCTTATTCCAGTGTTTTAAGGACCGTCATCGCCTTTTCAAGCACTCGGTCGGGCGGGGTCATTTTCGGAAAATAACAGATAAACCCGGGGGTTGCGGAGAAAACCTTGTTCAGCTCTATATCCATGAAATTCTCGCCGGTCATCACGACGAAAGGGATATTCGCGAGGCGCGGGTCACGCGCGGCCCGGCGCTTAAGCTCTATCACGAACTCCCTTCCTGTCATCTCCGGCATGGAGATATCCAGGACTATGAAATCCGGCACGCTGACCTCTACGGCGGCCAGGGCCTCTCTCCCGTTCTTGGCGAGCGTCACCTCGTGGCCGGCGTCCTCGAAAATAAACCTGAAGAGCTCCAGGATGGTGGGATCGTCGTCGACAATAAGTATTTTAGCCATAGTCTTACGCTGACAGTACGGCGCCTAGGCGGCCGGGGCTTCGCCCGGGTATACGCCGTGCAGGGGGATGGCAAAAATGAACCTGCTTCCTTTCCCCACCTCCGACTCCACCCAGATGCGCCCTTTATGCAGCTCGACGGCCATCTTGCACATGGCGAGCCCGAGGCCAAAGCCCATGTACTTATGCTCTTCCATCTGCGAGTATTTCTTGAATATTTCCCCGCGCTGGTCCTCCGGAATGCCGGGGCCGGTGTCCTCTACGGTGAAAACCGCCTCGCCGGAAACTTCCCGGCACGAAATGGAAACGGTCCCGCCCGCCGGCGTGAATTTAAGGGAATTCCCCACCAGGTTGGAGATAACCCGCTCGAGCAGCCCCATATCCCCCGTGAAAGTGATGGCGGCCGGAGGAGGAACCACGGAGAAGGTGATGTTCTTGCGCGCGGCCAGCGGCTCGTGGGTTTCAGACACGCGCGCGCACAGGGCGCTGGCGTCGATCTCCTCCGTCCGCAGCTTCATTTCGCCGTGCTCCAGCTTTATCGTGTTGAGGATATCGGCTATCATCCCGTTCAGGCGGTGCGCGGCGCGCAGGATGACCTTCAGGAACTTGGTCCCTTCAGGGGAAGACTCCGTGTACTTCCCGAGCATCTGCGCGTAGCCCTGTATGCTGGTGAGCGGGGCGCGCATGTCGTGGGTTATCATGTGAAAGAAGGTTTCCCGCGAGCTCTCGATCTCTTTCTCGACGGTGACGTCGCGTATCACGATAACGCGGCCCGGGCGCTTGAGGGTGGCCGACAGGAACTGCCGCGCGGTGATCCGGAAACTCCTGGAAATGTCATAGTCCTCGCCCGGCACTCCGACGTCGACGTCCATCTTCAGGCAGATCTCCCTGGACTCCATAATGTCTTTTATCGCCGCGGCAAAGAAATTGTTCTTAACGGAAGCCGGCAGCACCACGTCGGGCGCGCGCTTGGGGATACCCAGCAGCTGGAGGGCCGTATCGTTGGAATAAATGAGGAAGCCGCGGTCGTCCACCAACAGGACGCCGTCGACGATAGTTTCGATCAGCGCCTCGGCCTTCCCGCGCTCCTCCAGCACCTGGTTAAGCTGGAACGCGCGGTAGGCGCTCAGCTCGAGCATGAGGCGGTTGACGGATGAAATAAGGCTTTCGGCCTCGGGCCAGCCCTCTTTATGGATCGCGGCCTCAAGCTTGTAGTCCGCGGTGATAAAGCACTTTACGCTGGAAGACACCTTGACCATGGGCGCGGCCAGCCCCGCCATGATCTGCCCGGCCGCGAAAAAAACCGCGGCCAGGGCCGCCGCCGCGGCGATAAGGAGCGCGTAGAGGTACCCTATTTTAAAACCCGCCGCGCAGATGAAAAAGAGCAGCACGGGCAGGAGCGAAGTTCCCAGTATCAACAAGCGCAGGTGTGTGGTTGTATTGATTTTCATGAGTAATATTTTCGAAGCCAGCCCCGGCCGGCTGTCCGCAGCCCCGGAAACACGGCAAGGCTTAATTATACCCTTATAGCGCGGTATTTTCAACCCCTTCCCGCCGGAATACGAAGCCGGTATTTACAGCCGCCGCCCGTTATAATATATAATAATGTCCTGCGGGTGTTTCGGCCATCGTTTATAGCACGGGCAGCGGATACCCGGAGGCGAAAACCGGGCTTCAGGCTGCGGTCAAGCGGGAGGAACTTAATATGGAAACCACACTTATTGTTTGCGCGGTCGTAGCGACGCTGGCTTTTGTGGCGCTGGCGATCCAGGCCGTACTTACGCTGCAGCAGGTGCGCCACACCGCCAAGGCCGTGGAATACCTGGCGCTGAACGCCGACGGCAAGCTGACAGCCCTTGACCCCGTCATAGGCGCGGTAAAATCCTTCTCCGGCGCGGTCAGCAGCGGCTGGTTCAAGATCGCCCAGATGATCTACGGCCTTTTCACGAGGGAATAAATGAGCCTGCTTAATATCTTAAGCCACATTTACGACGAAGAGATCCTCGCCAAGCTGGACTTCCTTAAAAGCATAAAGCTTTTTGAGGGGATAAAGAAGCGCCAGCTGATACACGTGCTGGAAAGCCTGCAGGAGCGCACTTACCTGAAGGGCGAAACCATCTTCGCCCAGGGCGATATAGGCCGCGCGCTTTTCATAGTATTCGCCGGCAAGATAGCCCTCTCCCGCCTGGACCCGGCCGCGCAGAAAAGCGAGGTAATAGCCGAGGTGCACCCGGGCGAGTTCTTCGGCGAGATGGCCCTGCTGGAGGAAATGCCGCGCACGGCGGCGGCGCACGCCACCGAGGATACGAAGGTTTTCATGCTGTTCAAGATCAAGCTGGAGTCGCTGCTGTTCTCGCGCCCGACCATTGGCGTGGTCATAGCCGCGCAGCTGGCCAAGATACTGTCCGCGCGCCTGAGGGCGATAATAGAGAAGCCGGCCGCGGAATAGAGGACGGATGCAGACCGAAATACAGCAGAAAAAGAATTACGCGCAGTTCCTCCTCCCCGCCTTTATCGGCGTGGCGCTGCTCTATTTCGTGGTACTCGCGAAAGCGGCCATTTTCCCCTTCATCCTGAGCGCCGCGCTGGCCTATATCCTCAGCCCGATGATAAAATACTGCGAAGTGCGCGGCATAAAGCGCACTTACGCGGTAGCCGGCCTTTATATCGGCGCCGGGGCGCTGCTCTTCCTGGTGGTCTACCTGCTCATGAGCTTCCTGTCCTTGGAGCTGGAAGCGCTGAAGCAGGACTGGCCTTCCTACGCCGAGCGCATACAGGTGTTCGTTACGAAGTTGAACACCAAGATGGTGAAGGACTACCCCGTCCTGGCCTCGCTGCGCCTGGAGGCTAAGCTGGACCACCTGCTGGAACTGGTGCCGCAACTGATACTTTCCCTGCTGCCGATGGTGACGCTGCTCTTTATAGTGCCTTTCATAACTTTCTTCATGCTGGTGGGCGGGGCGGGCATCCTGGACTACATGGTGGACCACCTGCCGGCGCGCCACGCAGAGATAATCCACCATATAGCCTCGCGCATAGACGGATCGCTGGGCAATTACCTGCGCGGCATCCTCACGGAAGCCTTCGTCATTTTCCTGATAGCCTTCACGGGCCTGCTGCTGATGAACCTGAACTACGCGGCGGTCATAGCGATCATCATAGGCTTCTCGAGCCTTATCCCCTACCTGGGCGCCATCGTCGGGGCGGTGCTTTCGTCCATAGTTGCCTACCTGCAGTTCGGCGCCATCCTCCCCATCATAAAGATCCTGGCCTTCTTCACCGGCATACGCTTTTTTGACGACTGGTTCCTGCAGCCCTATATCATGAAAAAAGCGGTGGACCTTAACCCCGCGATAATACTGCTGGCGCTGATGGCCGGCGCCGAGATAGGCGGCATCTGGGGCGTTATTTTCTCGATCCCGGTCACCTGCATAATAAAGGAAATACTGCAGATAGCGGTGGAGCTGCAGGAGACAGAATTCCGCTGGAAGCCCAAGCCGGAGCCCACCAGGATAAGCATACCGTATACTTAAGCCGGGCACAGGGGGCAGAAAAAGAGAGGCGCTTCAGAGCGCCTCTCTTCTATGCCTTGTAAAGGGCCGCTATCTCTTCAGCGCAAGGGCGATTTGCGCCCGGAGGACGTCGACCGGGCAGGGCTTCTGCAGGAAGCCTTTCACGTTGGACTCCTGCTTGAAGACCTGCTCGGTGGAGGGGTCGAAGTGGCTGGCCGTCATAACGAGTATCGGGATCTCCCTGACTTCTTCGTCGGCGAGCAGCATGCGCATCAGCTCAAGGCCGGAGACGCGGGGCATCATCACGTCCATCAGGATTATGTCCGGCTTCACCAGCCTGGCCTGTTCGAAGCCGTCCTGGCCGTCCGTGGCGGTGTGGACCTCGTAGTCTTCGGTGCCCAGCGCCATCTGCGCGAGCTGCAGGAAGTTCAGGTTGTCGTCTACGACGAGCACGCGTATCTTGGGCATAAATTATTTAACCATCGCTTTCAGGATCTTCTCCCTCACGACTTCCGGCGGGCTGAGCTTGGTGATAAAAGCCGACATATTGGTGTACCGCCTGGCGAGGCTTTCGGTGATCCCGTTGAAATCCGAGGCGGTGATGACCACTACGGGGATAGTGGCGAGCGCCGGGTCCTGCGACATCAGCCTCAGGAACTCGATGCCGTTCATAGAGGGCATGTTGACGTCCAGGAGCACGACGTCCGGCTGCCATTCCAGGCATTTCCGCAGTCCCGGCTGGCCTTCGTCCTCTGAAAGCACGTCGAATTCCGCGCCGAAGATATGCTGCGCCATCTCGGTGAAATCCTTATTATCGTCGACGACCAGAAGGCGCTTTTTCCTGGGCCGGCCGTTATCAATGCCTATAACAATGTCTTCAGTCATCAGGCCCCCGTGCCGAAACTTCAAAAATACGCAAAATATGGGCAAGGAGGGAATCGAACCCTCACGATCGTGAGATCGCAGGTTTTTGAGACCTGTGCGTCTACCAATTCCGCCACTTGCCCATCTGTCGCGCCCCTCGCAACGAATGCTCGGGGCTGAATGCAGCCTGGCCTTAAAAGGTGCCGGCCAGGCGCTCTATAAGGGGGGCTAAGCCCCCCATTCCATCATCGCTCGCTCTACCGCCTTCGGCGGTCCGCTCGCTGAACCCCCCTTAATAGGTAGAGAGAGTTTACTTATTCTACAAAATTAAAGTTACTCTTTAGGATCCGGCCCCTTCAGGAGCACGTCCAACCGGACCGGCTCCAGGCCAAGGCGCTGCGCCTCGTTGAGGACGGCCTCGGTGATGCGCAGGGTCTTCTCCCGGTTTTTCCCGCCGCCGTCGTGCAGCAGCAGGACTTTGCCGGTGCGGACCGACTTCACGTACTCGGCCGTCATACGGTCCTCCGGCGTTCTGGTCCAGTCGCTGCCGTAGCTCCAGTTGGCGGTGCGGTAGCCCAGTTTTTTAGCGGCTTCGCGCACCCAGGGCGCGGTGTAGCCGTTAGGCATGCGCAGCACCGAAGGCTTTTCCCCCGTAGCTTTGACTATGGCTTCCTCCGCCTTTTTTACTTCGGAGAGAAACACTTTCTCGCGGTCACCGGCCCTGCCGGTCTTGAACCAGTTCTTATGAGTATCGGTGTGGTTGGCCACCAGGTGTCCGGCGTCATGGACCTTTTTGGCCATCGCGGGGTCGGCGCGCACGGAAGAGCCCAGCATGAAGAAAGTGGCCTTGACCCCGCGCTTCTCAAGCAGCTTCAGAAGGTCGCCGGTGATATACCCGGGTCCGTCGTCGAAAGTCAGGGCGAACTGGCCGCGGCGCTTGGTGCCGGGCGCGGTATCCGCGGCCGGGCAGGCGGCGGCCGTCAGCGAAACCAAAGCAAGGCACAGGAGGAGTTTTTTAATCATAGCTCAGATCTCGTGGCGTTCAAGATTACGCAGGCCTATTTTCCACGGCACGTAGAGGGCGGTGAAATTCAGCGCCAGGAACACGGCGGCGCAGAACGCCACGGCGCGCAGGTCCCACGGCCGTGCGCGGCCGAGCCGCTCGGCGAAGTGCATCTGCACCGGCCAGGCCTCCACCCCCACCAGCAGCGCCAGGTAGCCCATGGCGGTCGCCATGTAGAGGAAGCCCCCGTAGGAGGATTCCAGCTGGTGGATGTTCTCGACGTTGAAATCGGGGAAGATGGCGCCGAAGCCTATGCCCATCACCGTTATCACCACCGCGGCCACCGCTATGGTGAAGGTGGACAGCACGGAGACGAACAGGTCGGCGTGGAGCAGGCGGTTGGAAACGGTGATCAGGATCATGCCGATGAGCACCGACGGCAGCAGCGAGACCGTGAGCTTTTCGCGCATGACTTCGGCGGTGGTGACGGGCGCGGCTTTAAGGAGCCAGTAGCTGCTGCCTTCCAGGCTGACGGCCGGGAAGGTGAAGCGCAGCCCTATCGCGGCCATCACGAAGCCGGCCACCCCGACGTTGAGGAACGAGACCAGGCTCTTGAGGTCCGGCGTGTCCAGAGGCAGCTGGCGTATGCTGAAGAGGTAGACGGCTATCAGGGCCGCGATAAGGATGATCTGCGACCAGTAGCGGGCGTCGCGCGCCAGCATAAGGCGGTCTTTCCAGTAAAGCGTCAGGTAGGAGCGCAGCGCGGGCAGCCTGGCGGCCAGGCGCTGCTCGGGCAGCGGGTTCCTGCTGCCCTTGAACCGGGGGGAGCTCTGGGCGCCGCTGAAACCGCGCATGTAGAAGCGGCCGGAGACAAAATAGAGCAGCGTGTAAAGCGCCCCGGCGGCCAGGCACAGCACGCCGGCGCTTGCGGCGAAGGCCGCCCAGTGCCCCGCGGAGTAGGCCACCATGGCCTTGGTCACCCACCAGGACGGCATATAGGGGGCCGTGGGCGACTGCAGGTACTGTATGTACTGCGCCACGATCTCCAGCGAATCCGGGCGCAGGAGTTTTTCCGGCCTGGAAAAGCGGAACATGACATAGACAAAAGCCACCGACAGGCTGCCCAGCAGCCAGGTGATGTCGCGCGTTTTTGACGACGGAAAAGCGTACATCACCAGCAGGCTGAAGAAGATGCCGAAGGCGCCCGCCAGCAGGACGAACGGAACCATCAGGAAGCCGTAAGCCAGGTAGAAGCCCGCGCCCAGCGCCTTTACGCGGCCGAGCGCGATAATATAGGGCAGGATGGCCAGCACCAGCGTCCACGACGAGTAGAACACCGTCTCCAGCGCCTTGTCCATGAAGATCGCGCGCAGGTCAAGCGGGGTTGAGAACAGGAACTTGAGGTCGAAGGAGTAATACAGCGTGCTCATGGAGATGATGATGGAGGAGACTATGACCATGGAGAAGGTCATCAGCAGCACCATGGAGGTGAGCTTCCAGGAAAGCATGGGCCCTATGAGCTGCACTCCCTCCAGGTAGGTGAGCAGGCGCCAGAAGGCGGCGTAAAGCGCGCCCAGCATCAGCAGGCCCACGGCGGCGAACATCAGGTTCTTGACCAGCTTCCAGCCGCGCAGGGCCTTCAGCGTGTTGGCGAACGTCCTGGCCTTCCTTATAAAGAGGATGTTAAGCATATTAAATCATTCACATGGATGGACAGGATATACAGGATAAAAAAGAGAAATATAAATCCTGTCCATCCTGTTTATCCATGTTTAATCTTTCATGCGGCTGAAATTACTCCGTAAGCTCCAGGAACACGTCCTCCAGGGAGCGCTCGCCGGCGGCGCCGGAGGCCAGCTTCTTTACCTCGGCGACGGTGCCCCTGGCTATCAGGCGGCCGCGGTAGATTATGCCCACGGTATGGCAGAGCTTCTCCGCCATGTCCAGTATGTGCGTGCACATGAAGACGGCGGCGCCCCCGCGGGCGATGTCGGCCAGCAGGGTCTTGAAGCGGCGGATGCTCTTCGGGTCGAGGCCGACGGTGGGCTCGTCGAAAAGCACGGCCCTGGGCCTGCGCAGCAGGACGCTGGCGATAAGCAGCTTCTGCTTCATGCCGTGCGAGTAGCTCTCGAGCAGCTCGCCCGAGTGGGCGGTCAGCTCGAATGTTTCAAGCAGCTCCGGTATGCGCTTTTTCTGGTCGGCCGGCGGCAGGGAATAAAGGTCGCCGATAAAGCGCATGAACTCCCAGCCGGTCAGCTTGGGGTAGACAAAAGGCTCGTCCGGGATATAGGCCATGGCGCGCTTGGCCGCCAGCGGGTCCTCGGCCAGGTCGAAGCCGGCCACGCTTACGCTGCCGGAGGTGGGCCGCATTATGCCTGAAAGTATCTTTACGGTGGTGGTTTTGCCAGCGCCGTTGGGGCCGAGGAAGCCGAAGATCTCGCCGGGCTCGACGCGCAGGCTGAGCCCGTCCACGGCCTTGAAGGAGCCGAAAGTCTTGGTTAAATTATTGATCTCGATCATGTGTATAAATTTAAAATCCCCTGGTCGGGGATTTTAAAAAGGCTAAAGGCCGGAGGCTTAAGCCTTCCCCTCTACCGCCCCTGTTCGCGCAGCTCCAGGTAGCTCTTCACTTCCTGGCGGGTGGTGAGCTGGCGCAGCAGGTAATTGGCGATGTTGGCGAATTTATCCCGGGCGAGCTCGTCGGAATACTTGGCGCGCTCTTTCTCGAAATTCTTCAGGTCCTTGTTCTTAGCAAGGTAATACTCGCGGACTTCATCCGGGGTCACCTTCACGCTGGTATAGATGAACTGCTTGAACTTGGTGGCCAGCCGGGCCTTTTTGCGCCAGGCCTCGTAATCGGCGGGGGACATCTGGAACTCGTTGTAAATAGTCTGGTAATACGCGCGCGGGCTGAAGGCGCCGCCCTCCTTGAACTGCGGGGTATTCTGCACCTCCACCGCCACCTCGAAGTCAGGCACCAGCATGCCCATTCTCGCGCCCTGCTGGCTCAGCAGCTCCTCTATTATCATCTCGCGGAAGACTTCCTGCTTTACGCTCTTGGAAAGCACCTCGTTGACCTCGGTGCCCGAATCTTTCATGCTGCCCATCACCCTGTTGACCTGGGTAATGAACCGCTGGTAAGGGATCTTGTGGCCGCCCACTTCGGCGACGGCGTCCATGGAGGAGTCGCTGAACACCTGGCCGCTTACGAAAAAGATAGAGCCGACAAAAATAACCACGACTATGCCGAAGATCAGCCTCTTGTACTTTGTAAAAAAAGAAATCATTGTTGTTTAGCCTCTGTTTTTGGTGGTTTAGCCTGCTGCTGGGGCTGCCGCTCAGCGCCTTTGGCGGGGTGGATATCCATGGAGCAGTTGCCGTTGAACAGCGCGCCCTCCTCCAGCATTATGCGCGGCGAGCGCATATCGCCGTCGACGCGCGAGCCGGTGAGCGCCTCTATATGGTCGAGCGCGGTGATATTGCCCTTCACCTCGCCGCAGACATAGCAGATCTCGCAGGAAATATCGCCTTTCACCTTGCCCGACTTGCCCACGGTGACTATCTTGGCGTCCACGATGGAGCCGTCTACGCGCCCGTCTATGCGCAGCGAGCCCTTGGCCGTCAGCGTGCCCTGGAAATAGGCCTCGTTGCCGATGATGGTGTCGCCGTTCTTGGTTTCAAAACTTATATTGGTGTTCTTAAAGATCCCCATAGTTTCCCCTTCTCACAGCCCGCCGAAAATACCGTCGAAAAGCCCGGCGAAATTGCCGGCGTGCTTTCCGCCCACCTGCAGGAACTTCATGGGGTCGCGCGGCAGGCCGCCGGTCCAGACCTCGTAATGCAGGTGGTTGCCGGTGGAGGTGCCGGTGGAGCCCATGCGGCCTATCACCTGGCCGCGCCTGACCGCCGTGCCTTCCTTGGCCAGTATCTCGCTCATGTGCCCGTAAAGCGTCGAATAGCCGAAGCCGTGGTCCACGAGCGCGCACATGCCGTAGCCCTGGGCCCAGCTGGCGTGCCGGATGACCCCGTCGGCTGCGGCGTAAACGGGCGTGCCGGCCTCGTTGGCGATGTCTATGCCGGTGTGGTATTCGCTGGCCAGGCGCAGCGGGGCGATGCGGTAGCCGAAATTGGAAGTGACGCGGCCCTCGGCCGGCCAGATGGACGGGGTGGCGCGCGCGCCGTTGTGGCGGTCGGTGAGGTAAAGGGTGATCTCGGTGTAGCTGGAGAGGCGCTTGCGCGACTCCTCCTGCATTTTCTGTATGGAATTGTTAAGCGTGGCCTCTTTTATCTCGGAAGCCTTGGCGTTGAGCAGCCGGCGGAAATCCGACAGGTCCGACTTCTCGGGCCCGCCGAGCCCCTGTTCCTGCTCCAGGACGGAAGGGTCCATGCCCAGCACCTTGCGCAGCTGGTTATCGGTGCGCTTGGTCATCTCCAGGTAGGCCATGCCCTTTTCCACCTGTTCGGACGCGTACGCCATCTTGGTGCGGAGTATCTTATTGTCCGCCTTGGTTACATAGTAATCGAAATGGCGGCCGGCGATGTAGCCGGCCCAGATGGTCATGCTGGTCCAGGCCACGCCGAAAACGAGGAGCAGCAACACCGGCAGGTTGAACCGCAGTGACGGCATGCCGTTATGGGGGATGACGAATACGCTTACGGGCTTAGCGACATTCTTCAGGAACCGCGCGAGGGCTTTTAACCACATAAGTATATTAAACTTATATTATCAATCGCTGTCAACCGTAGCGGGGCGCTTTTTGGAGGCGGCAGGGGCCTGTTTGGCAGGGCCGCTGATAGCGGACGGGTCAAAAGTGATCTCCCCGCCTTCCTCCTCCTCATCAGGGGATTCGGAGGCGCGCGGCCGCCCGGGGGAGGTTTCGGGGATAGACATGCCCGGGGGCATACCGGAGGGCATGCCCATGCCCATCGGCAGGTTTTTCATGAAGGGTTTCATATCGGGATCGCTCATGACCTCCATCATAAGCTTCATAAATTCCGGGCGGGTCACGTATTTCATCATCATTTTGTCTATGCCGCCGCCCCCCCGCATCGAGGCTATTACCGCCATGGGGTTCCCGCCTTTGCTGGCGGCGAAGGCCGCGGCCATCTCCGGATTTTTCTTAAGGTCGGCGATGAATTCCTTCACGATGGGCCTGTCGGCGTACTTGTTCATGGCTTTAAGCATCTCCGCGCTCTTCTCGGGGGCGAAGCCTTCAGCCGCGGAGCCGCCCGGCATCCCCCCCGCGAAGAGGCCCAGCGAGGAGGCCGGCATGGAGGTGGAGCTGTAGACGCCCTGCGCCGCGGGGAACGACCGGTTTTCCGGCTGGTAGACGGCCGGCTGCTGCGGGAAGCCCTGGAAGACCTGTTCGATAGCGTCCTTTGCGGTTGAGATCTTGCGGTAGACGAAGAAAGCCACGGCGGCAACCACGATAAACAGGGACAAAAGCACCGCGGCCACGACCTTGAGGGTCTTATTCCCGCTGCGGACGCGCGCCAGCTCGGCGCGGAGCTCGCCTTCCGGCTGGACAGGCGCCTGGCCGTTCTCTTCCTGCGCCGGATTATTATTGGTTTCAGTCATGATCACCCCGCGCTTAAATTTATCTTTACATCGGGCAACCGCAATTGGTAAACTGTTATTCTACAAAATAAAAGCGGGTTTTAAAGCCTGCTTTTACGAAGTTATACGAGTGCCGCACATTGAGCTCTGCTCATCAGGCGGCCGGGTAAATCAGCCATGCGCCCCCATCGTCTAGCGGTTAGGACGCTGCCCTTTCAAGGCAGAGATCAGGGGTTCGAATCCCCTTGGGGGCGCCAATTTGAAAAAGACAACCGCCGGAGGTCCCGGCGGTGTTTTTTTGTCTGAAAGTTGGTTTTTATACCCCGCTCTTCTGGCGACACACACCCCACAAAAGCAAACTTTTTATCTAATATTCTTTAAAGGTTTTTCATTGGGAGAATCAGGTTTTTTGGCCTTATCCGGCAAAGTAGGAATCGGCTCATTTTTAAGCGGCAAAAGTCCCCTTTCACCGAGATAAACTACGGCCTCGGCCAGCACTTCTGCCAGCTCATCATTGCTTTCTGCCCCTCGTAAAGCAATTTCAACACCATATCTTCCGTTATAGTCGTTAAAAATACCGCCTAATCGTATTTTCTGGGGATAACCCTTCGGGAATTTGGAAAGACATTGCCGCTTACGTACAGACAAAGCTTCCATCTGCGAATCTATTTCCGCGACTTCCGCGATAAGTTTCTCCCGATCGTCTGATTCAGACATATTTCCCCGTCCTTAACTGTACAAAAGCGAAGCAGGCTTTTCCAGGACTTCTATCATTTTACCTAAACGCTAAACTTCAAGACCCATGCCTTTGTGTAGGAGTGGTTTTCGTCCGCGTCTTCACTTACTTTCAGCAAAAGCATTGATGTCTTTCTCCCCAGAGCGTTCTTCAGGTCTTCAATGTTTAGCGGCCCGACAATGCATTCGCCGTTGGGGGACTCCCCCATCAAGCGATTTATCCCGCCTGTTCTATATGACTCCTTTTGAGCTTGGACCCAATCGGCAGAAGTATTCCCATGCCCCATTTCACCGACCGAGCGGAGAAAGAATTTGGTGGGGCATTTGAGATATGCTTCAAAGAGGCTTGCTGTGATAATTTTGTGGGGTTTGACCGAGATTGATAGCTGTCGTTCAGGTTGTGAGTCTTTTTCCATTTCCATGCGGAGTGTACATTCCACCCCCATCTGATTATTTAGTTCCCAACCATTTCCCCCATCTAAACAACCCGACTCTCGACGGAGGGATAAAATATAATTATTTAGTTTTTAATTAGTTTTACTTAGTTCCCAATATCCTGAACGCCTATTTCCGACACGCTGAATTTTTCCAGTTTTGCCCAATTCCGTCAGCAAATTACTGACGTCGGAACGTTTAACATTTAATGCATCCTGGAAGTCTTTAGCATACCCTTTTTGATTCTTCCGTAAATGATTCAGGACAAGCTCCTTCATCTGATCGCGCGACAAGCCAGTCAGACGAGTATGAACACCAGGCTTGCCGACGTGCTTGTAAAAAGCCTGGGCCAATATATATTTGGCTCCACTGGTCCGGCCAACGCGCTCTATTATCCCCAAGGAAAGAAATCGATCTTTAAACCTGATAGGCCCTGCTTTTTGCTCGCGGATGCATTCCAACTCGTATATTTCTTCAAAGGAAAAATGAAGTTGTTTTTCCTCGGTTATTTTTTCCAAAAACATCACAAAATTCTTATCCTTGAGTTGTATAGGCATATTCAGTCGCACGGAATAGCCATCGCTGCCGCTGAAATCCGGAACACCTTCCCCTCTTTAATCGTGCTGCTGAAAACATCATCCATACCCTGCCCCGAGCGTTCAACAAGCCCTGCTTTTTCGAAAGTTTCAGCTATTACACGGTTACGCCAGGCCTGTTCATGCAGGATATTTTCCGGGGTAATTCCGGGAGGGAAACCGCCAGGGCTTTTTATTATCAACTCCTCCGGGCTGGCGGTTATGAAAACAGAGCGCCCTAAAATTGTGTAATCCCGATGGGCGACTGCATTAAGGAGAACTTCACGAAAAGCCTTCTCGTTAAAAGCGAATATCTCACGCTGTATAAGGCCTTCCTGAAACGGAAAGCGAAAATTGCGGGCGTTTATGGCAGCCCAGACATCTTCGTAAATTTTAAAAAAAGGCTCACGCCATGTTTTACGGTAGTCGTGCTGGATCTTTGAGGAATTACGCCATTCAAAGATTATTTCGTTGCAGGGTAAAAGACTGTCAATTTTCTCTTTTTTGCCGAACAGGATAAGACCGCCGTAATTTATTCCGGCATCCGAAAGTATGCCAATAGCCCGGAGCAGTTTTTCGTTGGAAAACTTAAGGTACTCGGGACGACCTTGTTTTTGAGCCCACCGACGCCTAAAGTCCTCTATGGCGGCAGCATCCATATCAGCAGAAGTCAGACCGAGGGCAATTTTCTCCGAGAAATCCGCCTCGGCTTCGTTGAGAATACGACGCAAGGTGGAGGAATCCATCTCAACAAGAGATTCCCCGGCGCGCATCGGGTATTTATATCTGCCTGTTGACTGCACCGGCTGGCCGGGATGATGTCCCGGCACATGGAAAATTAAAACCCGGCCAGGACACAGCAGCTCTTCTACATCGACACGGATCTTTACCTTATTGAGCAGATCATGGGAAAGCTTGCTGTAAGTTCCCTCAAAAGCCTTGGTTTCAACAACCTTATGGGTTTTATCATCCACCCCGAGGATAAGTTTTCCGCCGCCTTCATTCGCCAGCGCGGCGCAGTAATCCGGCAAATCTTTGTCATGGTTAAAGCTGTTTTTGGCTGCTTTAAATTCCAGATGCAGCCCCTCGGGTTTCGCAAGCCATTTATTAAATTCTTCAATCTGTGTCATACATGGGCCATTCCGCTCATAAAAATCCAAAATCTATCACTGAGTAAATTATATTTTTTATGAGTGGCAAATTACCATTAAATTTACGATTTCGCAGCCGGACCGCAGCATCGGTATTCTGGCTAAGCAAAAACTGGGATTTACATACAAGAGAAACTTACATCCATTCTTAGGGCTATCCAGGGAGTTCGAATCCCGTCGGTCTCTAAGCCAACGGGATTCAAACTTTAGGGCTATATGGCTGGGTTATACGGCGTCAGGCACTACGGAGAGGAACCTTTCCCCCTCATATCCGATGACCCGGAAGAGTCCGAGGGAGAGCTCGAAGGCGGGCATAAAACTTGTTTCCCCTATGAGAGGCGAATGTGCAAGGTTTGATTTAGCGCCCCGGTCGCCGCGCCAATTTTGCGAAGCGGTAAAATCAGGGCCAAAAACAGCCGCCCGTTCTCGCAACTCCCGCAGTTTCTCAGACGCTTGTTATGGGCCCGATAAAGAAGGCTCTTCCTGAACCAACAAAACCGCGCCATCAGAGGCGCGGTTTTTTATTTCCATCAATTGCCGATAATTTGCCGTTAGATCGCCGACAAACTGTAGCACTTCAAGTTCAGGATATCGCTGAAACTCCCTGTTTATGCATGCATTAAGTATTCGCAAGAGTAAGGCGCTGCCGTCAGACGACCTTTGAATAAAACCGTCTCAATATTTCAAATCCTTCGTTAAGGTCTATTTCAAGACTGCATTCTTCGGCCATTTCCGCAAAACTTTTTACCCACCTGTCCGGCGCGGGCTCAAGAACGGCGGGGACATCGTGACTTTTTCTGCGGGCAAATACAGCTTTCAGCGCGGCTCGCACCTTGCCGGGAGACGACTTCCCTTCCTGAATAAGAAGAACCATATCCACTAAATCCCTGACACGAGAATTTGGGACGGAGCGGGGCATGGTATAGGCATGCAGTTTCTCCGCGAATTGCACTTCTCGCGGGAGCATCGGGAAAGCGGCAGGGCTAACTCCGGCGAACCCTAGTAAATCAGCCTCAACAGCAGTTTCAACTTCCTCAGGCAAGTAGTTGAGGCCAGAATCAGCGGCATGCTTCTGCAGCCGGTGCTCCAGTGCCACGCGAAAATCCTTCGCCGATTTATAAGACTTGGGCTCAGTCATTTTTCAGGGAAGAAACCTTATCTGCCTCATCCGGGGTCATAATACCCAACTGTACCGCCTGCTTAGCCGCAAGTTTTGCCTCATTGGCGTCCATAAGCTGGGCGGAAAACATATCCTGCAGGGTTTTCAGCGGGGTAGTAACAAAATAGCCCTGCTGTTTATTTATTTCCCCTTCCTTCAGTTCAGCATGATGGAAAACAATACCTTTTGGCGGAGAATTAAATTTACGGAACTTTGGCGGGACGGTGATATGGAGCTTAGCCGGATTGGCGTCCGTAATCGCGTAAAGGGAAAGGGCCGTCTGGTAGGAATAAACCCCCTGCACCTTACCCCCCCGGTCAGTAGACCAAAGCGACCACAGCACCAGGTCCGGGCGATCAGAGGCCGGGAACCTGGCAAGGCGATAGATGCCCCGCTTCTCACGCAGCCATTCGCCGGATTTGGTGTAAAAATGGGCAGCGTCCCGGTAATAGCCGGCTGATAGCGCTTGCTTATAGGTGAAATAGCCCTGCTGGCTTTCGGCTATTTCAAACAGTTTTTCTGAAGCGGGACGATTCTTTGACATACATAATATACCGAGTTACTAGGTATATTATGTATTACACAACACTCTTTGGCAAGGGGTCTTTTAATTAACAGCGGCACTCATTTGTTTAATTTCATTCCATTGCCGCGTCAGCGGCGGGCATGCGCAGCATGTGCCACCAGGGCGTATCCACTTGGGCCAGTAAGGATCGCGCTCAAGGCTGCGCAGCGCTTCCGGAGAAGCGAGGTATGAAACGCTTTTTTCCAAGGCCGGGTTAAAATCCTTCATACCTAATTTTATAGAATTAGAAGACTCGAGACGACACAAAAGATATAAGCCTATGACCGACTCTAAAGATACTGCGGCAAAAATAAGCATTCATGACGTCTGCGGTACGGCCCCGCTCACCGGCACCAACGGGATAAGGATCCACAAGCTCATCCTGAGCCGCTGGGAACCGTCAAAGACCGTTGAAGTAGATTTTACGAATGTTCTCCCCTCTTTTACGTTCCTGAAGGAAGCGATCGGAGAATTGATAGGCCGATTCACGAAAGCCGAGATCGTCGTGAAACTCAAGCTGACGGGGCTGTCCGCGGCCGATAAAACAATTTTAAACGGTATTGTCGTGAACCGCTATCATTCACTGGCCAACGCCGAGAAAGCCAAAAACCGCCCGCAAACAATACTCAAACTAAAAGAATAGTTAAATCCCGGTTACAATTCCCGGCCCGATAGCCGTATCCCAATTCCGCCTCAGGCCGGCTTTTCCCCTTTTGAAAAATAGGCGTACAGCGCCGGTAGCACCAGCAGAGTGAGCACGGTGGACGTCAGCAGGCCGCCTATTACCACCACGGCCAGCGGCCGCTGAACCTCGGAGCCCGGGCCCGTGGCGAAAAGCATGGGGACCAGGCTGGAGATGGTTATCACCGCGGTCATCAGCACCGGGCGCAGGCGGCGTTCGCAACCGAGCGGAATGGCCTCGTTTATGCGATGGCCCTGCTGGCGCAGCTGGTTTATATAGGTGACCAGCACCACGCCGTTCAAAACCGCCACGCCGAACAGAGCGATGAACCCTACGGCGGCCGGGACGGAAAGGTACTGCCCGGAAATATACAGCCCCAGGATGCCGCCGACCAGCGCCAGCGGCAGGTTCAGCAGCACCAGCAGCGCCTGCCGCAGGGAGTTGAAGGTGATGGCGAGCAGCAGGAAGATCAGCAGGATGACCGCCGGGACTATCAGCGACAGTTTCTTCATCGCGCGCTGCTGGTTCTCGAACTGGCCGCCCCAGGTGAGATAGAAGCCCTCCGGCAGGGAGACCCGCGCTTTTATCTTCTTCTGCGCCTCGGCCACGAAGCCGCCCATGTCGCGCCCGCCGACGTTGGCCTCCACAAGTATACGGCGCCGCCCGGATTCGCGGCCTATCTGCACCGGGCCCTCCACCCGCCTGATGTCGGCCAGCGCCGAAAGCGGCAGCCGGGCGCCGGCGGGCGAGAGAATGACAAGCCCGCCCAGGGCCTTCAACGAATTCCTTTCGGTTTCAGGCAGGCGGATGGTGATGTCGAAGGCCTTGTCGCCTTCATACACCAGGCCGGCGGATTTCCCGCCCAGGGCCGTCTCGATCACCTCGTTTATATCCGCCACGTTAAGGCCGTAGCGGGACACCAGGCTCCTGTTTATCTCCACCTGCACATAGGACTGCCCGCCCTGGCGCTCCACCGCCACGTCCTGAGCGCCTTTTATGGCGCCGAGCACGGCAGCTATCTCGCCGGCCTTCTGCGTGAGCAGCTCCAGGTCGTCGCCGTAAAGTTTGATAGCCAGCTGCGAGCGCGTGCCGGCCACCAGTTCGTCTATGCGGCATTGGATGGGCTGGCTGAAGCCCACCACCAGCCCGGGGAAAACCGAGAGGGCTTCGCGCATGCGCTCGAACAGCTCGTCCTTCGTGCGGGCCGTAGTCCATTCCGATTTGGGCTTCAGCACGCCCAGGAAACCGGTCTTTTCTACGCCGCGCGCCTCCACGGACCGGCCGGTCCAGCCGGTCTTGGACACCACCGTAACAAGTTCCGGGAAGGTCTTAAGTTTTTCCTCGATCTTCTTAGCCAGCCCCGCCGAGGTTTCCAGCGACGCCCCGGGCAGTATGCCTGTGTCCATGTCGAAAGAGCCCTCGTCCATGATGGGCACGAATTCGGTGCCCAGGAAAGGAACTGCGGCGAGGCTGCACGCCAGCAGCAGGGCGCTGCCGATAATTACCGGCGTCTTATGGCTCATGCTCCAGCCCAGGGTGGGCAGGTAGATGCGCTTGGCCAGGCGCAGCACCGGGCTTTCCTTGTCCTCTGCCGGCGCCAGCACCAGGACGCAAAGCGCCGGGATCACCGTCACCGACAGCAGCATGGAGGAGAACAGCGCCAGGATCACCGTCACGGCCAGTGGGCCGAACATTTTCCCCTCTATTCCTTCCAGCGCCAGTATCGGGATGAAGGTGAGCGCGATGATGAGAACCCCGAAGATGCCGGGCTTTATAACTTCCAGTATGGACTTCCTGACCACGGCGGCCCGCTCGTCGGGGGCGGTGCCCGGGACCAGGTGATGTATGGCGTTCTCCACCTGTATGATGGTGGAGTCCGTCAGCATGCCGATGGAGACGGCCAGCCCGCCCAGGGACATCAGGTTGCCGGTAAGCCCGAACTGGCGCATCAGGATGAAAGTGAGGATGGAGGCCAGCGGCAGCGACAGGATGGTAATGAAAGAACCGCGGAAACTCAGCAGGAAGATATAGAGCATGATCAGGACTATCACGGAGCCTTCGGTTAAGGCCTTGGCGATGGTGCTGATGCTCGCGTTAATTACGGTGTCGCGCGTGTAGAAAGCGCTGATGCGCAGGCCGGCGGGCAGCAGGCCGGATTTATTTATCTCGGCCACCTTTTCCTGCACGCTCTTCACTACCTGCTGACTGTTGGCGCCCTTGAGCATCATCACCGTGCCGCCGACCACTTCTTTTTTGCCGTCCATGAAAGAAGCGCCCTGCCGCACGCTGTGTCCGATCTCGACGCGGGCGAGGTCGCGCACCAGCACCGGGACGCCGCCCCGGGCGGCTACGACTATCTCGCCAAGCTCGGCTGAATTTTTAATAAGCCCGAGGCCGCGGATAAAGAACTGTTCGCCGCCGGTCTCCAGGATGCCGCCGCCCACGTTGGAATTATTCTTGCCGATAGCATCGTAGAGTTCCTGCAGGCCCACGCCGTACTGGGTCATCCTGTCGGGCAGGGCGACCACCTGGTATTCTTTTATATAGCCGCCGAAGGCGTTAACTTCGCTCACGCCCTCCACGCCTTTTAAGACCGGGGTCACTACCCAGTCCTGGAGCGTGCGCAGTTCACCTAACTGCTCCGGTGTTTCCGCGTCCCTGCCGGTTTCTATGGTGTACTGGTAGATCTCTCCCATGGCCGTGGCCACGGGGCCCATGGAGATTTCAGCGCCTTCGCCGAGGCTGCCGCTCACCTCGCCCAGGCGCTGCGAAACCTGCTGGCGGGCGAAGTAGAGGTCGGTGCCGTCCTTAAAAACCGCGGTAACTACCGAAAGGCCGTACCTTGAAGTGGAGCGCAGCTGGGTAAGGTCCGGTATGCCGCGCAGGGAGTTCTCCACCTGGTACGTAACCAGCTTCTCTATTTCCAGCGGCGACTTGCCGGAAGCGGTAGTGACCACCTCTACCTGCACGCTGGTAACGTCGGGAAAGGCATCCATGGGCAGCGAGCGCACGGCGAAAATGCCGCCGGCAGCTATCAGCGCGGCGACGGAGATGACCAGCCACCGGTGGCGTATCGAGAAAGAAATTGTCTTATCGAGCATAATATTCAATCCTCTCCCATCTGGCTCTTCATCATCTCGGATTTAAGAAGGTAGGCGTTTTCGATCACTACGGTTTCGCCTGCTCTTACCCCGCTCGTAATTTCCAGCAGCCCGTCCTTTTCCCGGCCGGTTTCGACGTTCCGCGGGGAAAACCCGGTCTTGCCCGTCTTTACGAACACGAACGGCCCGGCCGGCCCGTTCTGCACGGCGTCAGAGCGCACAGCTACTCCCTGGAAGTACGCGCCGGTACGCACGGTGGCGTCGATGAACATGCCGAATTTCAGCAGGGCGGCGGGGTTTTCTATGGCGACCCTGGCCTTTACCGTACGGCTGACATTGTCTATCTCCGGGGATACGAAGGCTATCGTCCCTTTAAACGTCTCCCGGGGGTAGGCGGCGGTCTTTATCTCTACGTTCTGCCCGGCCTTTACCGCCGCCAGGCTGCGCTCGGGGATGTCCAGCACGCCCCAGAGCGGGTCAACTTCCGTAAGCGTGAACAGGAACGTCATTTCATTTACCTGGTCGCCTTCGCCGGCGTGCACCGCCGTCACTATGCCCTTATGCGGGGTAACAGCGTTTATCGCGGCGCCGGCGGGCGTTTTGATAACGGCCAGGATATCGCCGGGATTCACCGCCTGGCCCAGCACGCCTGAAACGGTTTCCAGCAGACCGGCGCCGCCGGCCATTATATGGTGAGGCTTCTGCGCGTCCTGCATCACGCGCCCCATGGCCTGGAAGGTTTCCGGCACGGAAGCGCGCTTAAGCACTTCGGTCTTTATGCCGCTTTCTTTCTGCGCTTCGGCGGACACTTCGACGCGGTCGGGGAGCGCCGGTGAGGCTTCCGCGGCTCCGGCGGGCGCATTTTCAGCCGCGGCACCGGGAGCCTTCTCCCCGCAGCCGGAGAAGCCGAGCAGAGCCGCTACTGTCAGAAGATTAATAATATTTTTCATTTTTCCTCCCCGCTGTTCGCCGCGGCTTCGAGCTGCGCGGTTTTTTCGTAGTATCCGTTTAAAGCGTCAAGGTAGCTCACATTCTCTTCAAGGAAAACCCGGTTGGTCTCATAAAAGGCCGCCAGGTCTATTTTACCGGACAAGTAATCCTGCGAGGCCGTGCGCCTGAGGTCGTTGAGCAGGGCCACGGTTTCCCGCGAGGCCGCCAGACGTTTCTGCGCCAACCCCAGTTCCAGCCAGGCGCTGTAGACTTCCCGGCGGATCTCCAGTTCAAGACGCTGAGCCTCGTAATCCAGCGAGGCTTTATGCGCCAGCGCCCTTTTAATTTCGCCCTTGTTGCTGTACCAGAGCGGCAGCTCCAGCCCCAGGAACAGCCTGGTGTAGCCGGTCCCGCCGCCGCTGCCGCGGATAAGCCCCAGCTCAGGCACGGGCAACCGTTTGCTTTTCTCTAAAGCTACGCCCAGGTCGGCGGCCCTGGCATTAAGGGCCAGGGCGCGCGGTTCAGAGCGCCGGGCAAGGGCCAGCTCCGTATATTTCTCAAGGGGTTCCAGCGCGGGCGCGACGGGAGCAAGGCTGAAACCGCCGTTCTCCGAGACGGCCGCCGGCGCGTCCGGCCTGCGCCCCATAAGGGTATTCAGCTCGCCCGCGGCGGCGCGCAGCGTCGTTTCGGCTTCGTGCAGATGCAACCCGCTGCGGGAGGTCTCGACTTTGGCGCGGGCGAGGTCGGCGTTGCCCGCCTCACCGGTCTGGAGGCGCATCTCTATCTTGTTGAGGATGTCCATCGAGAACCTGAGGTTCGTCTCCTCGAAACTCCGCCTTTCTTTGGCTATGCGCAGGGCGTACCAGGTTTTGCGGGCGGCGCTCAGGATGACGGTTTCAAGAGCCTGCAGCTCTTTTTGCGCGGCCTCATAAGAGGCGCGGGTCGCGGCCCCGGCCGTTCCCGCCCGGCGCGTGAGCGGTACCGGCTGAACGGCTTTTATCTCGTAGCCGTCAGAGCCGGACGAGGCGGCTTTATCTATTTCGATACTTGGATTCGGGTAGGCGGAGTTTATGATCACCTCGGCTTCCAGCAGGTCCAACTGCCGCCTGGCCGCCGCCAGGGACGGGTTTGCCGTTCTCACTTCGGAAAGGGTAGCGGGGAGCGTCAGCGCCGGGGGAGGTTCCTGCGCGGCAGAGGGGCCGCGGCCCGGGACCAGGGCGGCGATAAACAAAAATAGGAAGGACTTTTTCACACGGCCTCCAAAAGGCTATGCAGCTTAAGCGATAAGACGCGCAATATGCCGCGCCATGACTGAATGTTTAATATGGAACTTAACCGCGGGGAACATCAACCAAGGGGAGGGTGGAAGATCTCGTCTTCGGGAAGTCTGACAATAAAAAGGGATCCGGTATTGAAGACTTCCCGGCTTTCAGAGTCTTTCGGGTCGGCAAGGCTCTTCGCTCCGGAGTTGTCGCAATACACGCCGCAGGAACTGCCCAGGCAGACAGCCGCGCAAGGCGCGTCACAACTCTGTTCATGAGTGTGGGTAGTCTCCGCTAAAGCGACAAAGATAAGGAACAGGGAAAAGAAAACCGGAAGCGATCGCCGCATATGTATATTCTACACTAAATAAAATCAGGGCACAATTTTGCGGGGTGAGTTACAGGGGAGACAGAAAGCGGGTTTCTCCCCCGGAAGTCAGGCTTGACCTTGGTCATTCCCGGCCGTCCTGTTTTTTGATAATTTTATAGTCCGGGTTAACGCGGCGCGCCCTTAAGCGCCGATACCGGAATGTTAAGGAGCGGGAGATGAATACCATGATAATAACGAACCTTATAACGATTTTACTCGTCGCGGCCCCGGTCTTCGCGGAAGGGAACAGCGCGCTGTCCGCGCTTACCGTCTCAGCCGGGGTGTCGTCCGTTGAGTGGTCCGTCCCGCCGGTATCCGCCCCGGAGCCGGTCAGCATGCTTTCGGAGAAGGGAACGCAGTCCTGGACGGACGAGGTGAAAAGAACCTACAGGCAGCACCTGGAAACCGGCAAACTTTTCACCCTGCCGGCGGTCAAGAATTCCGAGCTGCCGGCGGCCGCGCTGCGTCAGCTCAATAAGGACAACTACGGGCAGAATCCCCGTGTTTCCACGGCGTACAAGCTGGTGGTCAAGAACCAGCCGGCTTTCGTTATCCATAACAGGCGGGACGGCCGCGGAGTGACCGCGCACATCTTCGACGCGCAGGGCCGGCTTATCGCGCTCGGCAGGGCAGGCACGGCCGCCTCTCTTTACTGGGCGGAGCTTTCCTCCCCTTCCTCCGGCGGGTCCGATCCCGGCGGCTCCGGCCACCACGGCTCCGGCGGAGGCCCCGACGACATAGACGACGGCATGGGCGGCCAGGGTCCCTCGGGCGGTGGGCCCGACGACACGGACTGGGGCGGGTGCGGCAGTCCGGGGTCCGGCGGCGGCAGCGGCCCCGACGATACCGGCGGCGGCGGGTTCTAAAGCCGCTGTTTCCCGGAGTTACCGGCTAAAAAGGACGCTCTAATTAAGCGTCCTTTCTGCTTTGTTTATACCCGTGTCGCTTTGCCGTATTTTGTTTTCCCGCGTCAAAATTGTAAAGTTACCCAGCATGATACATTCACCCTGGTTCGCGCTTACCCTCTCGGCCCTGGCGGGCCTGGCCACCGGCATAGGCGGCATAATTACATTGTTCACCAAAAGCACGAACCGCCGGTTCCTGTCCGCTTCCCTCGGATTCTCGGCCGGGGTAATGATCTACATCTCCCTTTCTGAGATGCTGCCGGACGCGCGCCGCCTTCTCTCGGCCGAGCTGGGCGCCAGGGGCGGCGGCTGGGCGGTAGTGCTGGCCTTTTTCGCCGGCATAGCCGTTACCGCGCTGATAGACTTCCTGGTGCCCGAGCCGGATAACCCGCACGAGCCGCATACCATCGAGGAGCTCCACGGCTGCCCCCCGAAGTTTCTGAAGACCGGCATTATCACGGCGCTGGCCATCACCATCCATAATTTCCCGGAAGGCATAGCCACGATGATGACCGCGCTCCACGATACGCACGTGGGCATATCCATAGCCTTCGCCGTGGCGATGCACAACATCCCGGAAGGGATAGCTGTAGCCGTGCCGATCTACTGCGCCACGAAAAGCCGCTCGAAGGCGCTTATCTGGTCTTTCGCCTCGGGCCTTGCCGAGCCGCTCGGCGCGATCATAGCGTACCTGCTGCTCGCCCCCTACCTGGGCAGCGCGCTGCTTGGGATCATTTTCGCGGCGGTGGCGGGGATCATGGTGTTCATCTCTTTCGACGAACTTCTGCCTTCCGCGCATGAATACGGCCATCACCACTATGCGGTTTACGGCCTTATTTCCGGCATGGCTGTAATGGCGGTCAGCCTTGTAGCCTTCGAGAAATAGCCGCGCTGTTTTTAGCCTGGAACTTCAAACGGCATCAAGCCGGCATTTCGATATAAAAAACCGAGCCCTCGCCCTCTTTTGACTCCGCCCAGATCCTGCCGAAGCACTTCTCGGCCAGGCGCCGCACCATGGACAGGCCTATGCCCTCCCCCTTCTTTACCCCCGGCAGCTGGCCGCTGAAGAAGATCCGCCAGATCCTGGGCAGGTCCTCCTGTTTTATGCCGAGCCCGTTGTCGGCGATGGTGTAGCGCACGGTGCCCCCGATCTTTTCTCCGCGCACGGTTATTTTCAGCTTGCGGCTTTTGTCGCGGCACTTCAGGGCGTTGTCCAGCAGGTTGGTGACGATCTGGTTAAAGGCCGCGGGATCCGCTGTGCAGGGCGGGAGCGCTTCTATTTTCACCTCGGCCCCGGCCTTTTTCACCTGGTAGGCCAGCGCGGCCCGCACTTTTTTAACGACCGCTTCCGCGTCCAGCGTCTCGGGACTCATTTTCAGCTGGCCCAGGCGGGCCACTTTTATCAGGGCGTCCACCAGCTGGCTTATCTTGGACGCGCCTTCCGTTATCGACTCCAGGGATTCCGGGACAAGGCTGCCCGTAATTTCAAGCGCGGCGCGCCGTATTTCTTCCGGCAGGGCCGCGGGCTTGAGGAGGCCGGCCAGCTGTTTCAAATCTTTCACCAAGTGCTCCGTAAAACCCTGAACGCAGATCAGCGGCGTGCGGATATCGTGCGCGACCGTGTAGAGAAAATCCTCGAGCTCCTTTTCTTTTTCAGCCAGCCGCTGCAGCAGGAGCTGTTTTTCGGCTTCGATCTTTTTGCGGTCGGTGATATCTATCACCGTTACGCGGCATAAGGGCCCGCCCCCGGGCCCCGGCCCCGCGCTCGAGTCCAGCCGGACCCAGAAGGGGACGGACTCCGTGTGCAGCATTCTCAGCTCGCAGTAACGCGCGGCGCCTTTCTCCAGCTCCCTGCGGTGCAGGTAGAAATTATCCTGGTCTTCCGGCAGGATGAACCGGGTCAGCGGCTGCCCGATAAACGGCCGGGTTCCGGCGGCGAACATCTTTGCGGCGGTGAAATTGGCGGTCAGTATCAGCCCGTTCCCGTCCAGCGTGAGGTAGCCCACCGGCGCCTGGTCGTAGAGGTCGAAATAGCCGGCCCGGGAGGCCTGCAGCCGTTCTAGCTGGCGGCGCAGCCCAGCGGTCTTTTCAGACCGTTTATTAGATTTTTTCATTTTTTTCCGCGGCAGCTCGACCTTTACTTCTGAGCCGATGTTTTAACACAGCATTTACAGCTGGCAGGGGATGCTTGCTAAAGCGGGGAAGCCAGCTCCTTCAGCCCCCGGCGTATGACCGAGGCGATGAGGTCTATCTCGGCGCTGGTTATATTGAAGGACGGCGTGAAGCGGAGCCCGCATTCGCCGCCGTGGATCATCTCTATGCCGTTGACGCGCAGGAACTCCTCGAACCCGCCCTCACCCTGCACGCGGTAGCGCTTGGGGTTGAGCATGGCGCTGACCATCAGGCCGGTGCCCACCACCTGCTCGATGGCCCCCGGGAAGTCCGCCGCCAACGCCTTGAACTTGGCGATGAATTCAAGGCCGCGCTCGCGGATGTTCGTGCGGACCGTGTCGTTGACGGCGTCGAGCACCGCGCAGCCCACTTCCATGGCCCGGGGGTTGCCTGTCATGGTGTTTCCGTAGAGGCCGGTGACGTACCGGGCGGCCACCGCGCCGCTCAGGGCGATGACGGAAAGCGGGTACTGCCCCGCGTTCAGGGCCTTGGAGAAGGTTTCCATGTCCGGCGGGACGCAGTTCTCGAAGCCCTGGTAGTCCACGATGCTGAGACAGCCCTGCGCGCGCAGAGCGGCCTGGATGGAATCCACCAGCAGCAGGCTGCCCATCTTAAGCGTAAGGGCCCGGGCTTCGTCGTAGTATTCGCGGGTAAGGGCCAGGCCCGGAATGCCTTCACCCATCACCGGCTCTACGAAGAAAGCCTCGAAGAAGACGCCGTTCTTTTCGGCGTCGGCGAAAGCCCCGCGCAGGGCGTCCAGGTCGTTGATCGGCACGAACAGGAGATTGTCCGCATCCCGGTAGGAAGCCAGGTGCTTTGCGTAATTGGCGCGGCAGGAATGGGACGACCGCGCGGGGCCCTCGGTGCGCCCGTGGAAGCCCTCCACGACGGCCAGGCGCATGACCTTTCTCCCGGCTTGCTTGCCGCCGGGATCGGTCATGGCGCGGGCGTGGATGTCAGCGACCCGGCAGGCGAAGGTGACGGACTCGGAGCCGCTGTTCAGGAAAACGAATTTCTCGAAGGGGCAGCCGCCGCGCATGCCGCCGATCTCCCGGGTCAAACGCTCCGTCAGGCGGCGCTGGCTGAAGGAGGGCGTCATGACGTTAGCCATGACATAAGGTTCGCTCATGGCCGCCAGCACGGCCTCGGGCGCGTGCCCCATGCCGAGCATGCCGTAGCCGCCGGAATCGTGGATCACGGCGCCGTGAGAGGTGACGATCCAGGAGCCCGCGGCCGCCAGCGGCGCGTAGGGGTTTATGCCGGGGGCGGGATAGAAGTTGAGCACCTGGGCCTGCAGCAGGCGGCAGAGGGCTTTTTCATCCATCTTGAACAATTTATCGTCGGCGGGCGACATTTTCCGGCGGTTCGCGGCGGCGGCCTCTATCGCCCTCTCCAGGTCCTTGTCCGCGGCCAGGAACTGCAGGATGACCTCATCCCCCAGACCGCGCGTAAAAGTAGTCCCCGCGGAACTCCTGATAAATTGCAATTGCTCCATGCAGCTCTGAGATGTCATGCGGCCTCCTCATAGAATCACAATGGTAAGAATAATAATAGATGCGTATTTATTCTACTAAATTAAATAAGGAAGACAAGCGGACTCGGCCGCCTTGTCGCGATTTTTTTAAACTATCGTAATAAATATTCGGTGAACCTGTGTGTCATTCCCGCAATTCGTAGGCGGGAATCCATAGAGCCTGCCCCTGCATGCTTTTGGCAGGGGATTGATTGGATTCCTGCCAGCAACTCGCAGGAATGACAAAGGATTACGTGAGCTTTTGGACAAGCCGGAAAGCTACCAGATGAAAGGTTTGCTCTCAGCGCCCGTTTTCTTCACCTGCCCGGGCCGGGGCTTAGCCTTGTACTCCTGCTGCCGCTTATATGACTCCCGGCGGCCCTTCGCCCACCCCTTGCGGGCCGCGTCCCTGGTCTCCCCGAATTTGGCGCTCAGGCTGATGCGGTGGACGTTGCCGACATCGCCAAAAGGCGTGAACGCATAATCGAACTTCAAGTCGGGGTTGCCTACGCCGAGCCCGAAAGTTATGCCTGAGCCGGAGTCCGCGTCGCCGCCGGACTTGTAGCCGGCCCGCGCAAAAACGGAGTCCCTCTCCGTAACCGCCACCTCATACTCGGCCCCGGCCGAAACGCCTATGCCGCCGGCAGCCCTGTGCGTCAGCTGCGCTGTCAGCCAGGCGAAGTGGTTCGCGCGATAGGCGGCGGCGGCCTTGTAGGCCAAAGGCAGGCTGAAACTCGTATGGTAAAGCTTGAGCCGGGAACCGAGGTTCTCCATAGCAAGCGCGAAGCGCCATTCAGGGCCGGAATAAAGCAGCCCGGCATCCGCGGCGAATGCCGCGGCGTTTTCATTGTCGGCTTTTTGGCGGACGGACTTAAAGGCGGCCCCGCCGCTGAAATTATCACCCAGGGCCAAGGCCGCACCGAGGGAAACAAACCCCTCGTTTTCAGTGAAGTTGCCCGTATCTACCCCGTTCCGGTCGCGTTTTGTCATAGAGCCGCTGAAAAGCATGCTGGCGCCGGCCCCGAAGGTCCAGTCCAGGCCGGCGGGATGGATATAGGAGAGGCACTCGTTGCGTATACCTTCCAGCCATTCCATGTGGCTGAACATCAGTTCTTTCCTGCTGGCGCCGGCCATCCCCGCCGGGTTATGGAAGATCGCCGAGGCGTCATCGGCGACGGCCGCGAAAGCGCCGCCCATGGCCCCGGCCCGCGCGCCGGTGTCCACTTTCATGAACGGGACGGCATCCGTCCCGCCCCCCGCCGAAACGGGACGGACAGGGAGAGCCCCCGCCAGGAATAACAAGACCGCGATCCTTTTTACCATAAGATGGCGAATTTACCGGTCGCCTTGCCGTGGCTGGCCGTCTTTACCAGATAAATATACAGCCCGCTCGCCGTTTTCGAGCCCGACGAATTCCTGCCGTCCCAGGTCCCGATGTTGTACAGATCGATCCCGTCCCCGCTCCTGAGCGTGCGCACAAGGTCGCCCCCCGAATTATAGATCAGGATCTTCGGGCTGACGGCATCCGGCGGAATGCCGGAGATCGTCAGGTTCCCGCCTTCCATATAGCACGGGTTGGGATAAGCCTTTACCCCGCCAATCCCCGGTTCAGCGGACACGATGATCCTGATGGCGTAGACGGAAAAATGCGTGACGTCGGCCTCCAGGTAGTTGAGGATGTTATTCCTCCGGGCTCCCTCCACCGGCACCCATTTGCCCGCGAGGACGTCGAGATAGTAAAAGCGCAGGGCATTCTCGCTGATGTAGTCGCCGTCGACGCGCCCGTCATTGTCGGCGTCGGGCCAGGAAATGCGTATCGTCACCGGCTTGCTGAACAGCGTCACGGCGTTGCCATTAGAATCCTTAGCGGTGAATTCCCGGGAAAGGCTGTGCGCGCGCACGCCGGAGGAATCGTAGGTGCGCGTGTCGGGCAGGTCGGTGATGGCCACCGGCACCGTGGAGATCTGTATCCGGAGATCCTCGGGATAGGCCGCCGGGGGGAGGAGCGCGGAGCTGCCGTCTTCGTTGATCACCGTCCCGCCCGTCGCGCTTGACACGACGGTGTCGACCACGAAGCTGCCGCCTTCCGTTATGACCGTGCCGCTGTTCCCGGCCAGGTCGGAGCCGAGGAAGGAGAATGCGGCCGTGCCGGTGGAACAAAGCGAATCGATAAAGCCGCTGCCCGTCCAGACGCCGGCTGAGGAAGAAACCAGGACAATTTCCTCTGCCGTCCCGCCCGCGGGGGTAAAGGACAGCGCGGGCGCGGCTGCCTGCGGGTTCGGTTCGGTTATGGAAAGTCTTAGCGTGAAGACGCCGCTCCTTAGCGGAAGGGCGGAGAGCATCTCCACTTTTGCCGTCGGGCTGGTCGTGTCCACCGCCTGGCCGTCGGAAACACTGACGGCGGAATCGGCTCCGGAGCCGCTGCGCACTTTCACGGCAAAGTAGTAGGTCGCGCCCTCCGCCAGCGCCAGCCCCGCTCTTGTGAGGCTGGCGGCTGTCCCGTTGCTTGTCCACCCCAGGACATCCGTGCCCCCCGCTGTGGCGCCTATCGCATACAGATATTGCGATGACCCGCTGAAGCCGGCGGGCGCGGCCCAGTTCGCGGAAAGAGTATCTAAGGACGGAACGAAATCGATGTCCGCCCCGGTCCCGTCGTTTACGGCGCCGGGCGCCGAGGGCACCGCCGCATCCACGATCTGCCCGTTGGAACTGGCGGCCGCTCCCTGCATCCCCGCCCCGTTCCCGGCCTTGACCGTGAAATAGTAGATCTGCCCGTTCACCAGGCTAAGCCCGGTCCTGGTGACGGAAGTGTTGTTGCCGATGTCGGTCCAGCCTACCACGTCCGTACCCCCGGCCGTGGTGCCTATCGTGTACAGGTATTTGGCTATGCCGCTCTGCGCGTCCACCGCGGCCGCCCAGTTGGCCGACAGCTGCGTATTGGTCGGCGTAAATGAAATGTCCGCCCCGGTCCCGTCGTCTACGGCGCCGGGCGCCGAGGGCGCCGTGGTATCCACCGTCTGCCCGTTGGAATTAACGGGTGTACCCAGCAAGCCCGCGCCGTTCTCCGCCCTGACCGTAAAATAGTAGATCTGCCCGTTCGCCAGGCCCAGGCCCGTCTTCGTGACGGAAAGGCCGTTGCTGTTGTCGGTCCAGCCGACCACGTTTATCCCGCCGGCCGAGGTGCCGATCGCATACCAGTACCTGGCTATGCTGCTCTGCGCGTCGGAGCTGGCGTCCCAGTTAGCCGTCAGCTGGACCTGGGAGGCGGCCCAGGCGGTGTCCGCCCCGGAGCCGTCCCTGACCTGGGACACGCTGGAAGGCGGGGTGACATCCGCGCTCGCCAGCTGGCCGTCGGAGTTCAGGACGGACGACTGCAGGCCGGCGCCGTTCTCGGACTTCACCGTGAAGTAGTAGGCCTGCCCGCTCGTCAGGCTCAGCCCGGCCTTGGTGACGGAAAGGCTGAGGCCGTTGTCGGTCCAGCCCACAACGTCGATGGCCCCCGCGGTGGTGCCGATCGCGTACAGGTATTTGACTATGCCGCTCTGCGCGTCAGTCCCGGCCGTCCAGTTGGCCGACAGCTGGGTCAGGACCCAGGTTTCGGAGATGTCGGCCGCCGTGCCGTCGTTCACGGCGGCGGGGGGCGACGGCGCCGAAGTATCCGCCGTCTGCCCGTCGGAGTTAGAGACAGCTGACAGCAGCCCGGCCCCGTTCTCCGCTTTCACCGTAAAGTAATATGCCTGCCCGCCCGCCAGGCTCAGCCCGGCCTTAGTGACGGAAAGGCCGCCGCCGTTGTCGGTCCAGCCGACCACGTTCGTTCCGCCCGCCGCGGTGCCTATCGCGTACCAGTACCTGGCTATGCCGCTCTGCGCGTCCAGCGCGGCCGTCCAGTTGGCCGACAGCTCCGTTGTGGAATTCACGTAGGCTATGTCCGCCCCCGCGCCGTCATTCACGGCGCCGGGCGCAAAAGGCGCCGTCGCGTCCACCGTCTGCCCGTCGGAGTTCACCGCGGACGATTGCAGCCCCGACCCGTTCTCCGCCTTGACCGTGAAATAGTAGCTCTGCCCGCCCGCCAGGCTCAGCCCGGCCTTAGTGACTGAGAGGTTGTCGCCGTTGTCGGTCCAGCCGACCACGTTCGTTCCGCCCGCCGCGGTGCCTATCGCGTACAGGTACCTGGCAATGCCGCTCTGCGCGTCGGAGCTGGCGTCCCAGTTTGCCGACAGCTGGACCAGGGAGCCGGACCAGGCGGCGTCAGCGCCGGAGCCGTCCCGGACCTGGGCCGTGTCGGAAGGCGGGGTGGCATCCGCGTTCACCAGCTGGCCGTCGGAGTTTGAGGCAGGCGACTGCAGGCCGACGCCGTTCTCGGACTTCACCGTGAAGTAGTAGGTCTGCCCGTTCGCCAGGCTCAGCCCGGCCTTCGTGACGGAAAGGCTGCCGCCGTTGTCGGTCCAGCCCAC
>JAUSCK010000065.1 GCA_030651035.1 Elusimicrobiota bacterium | reverse complement strand
CGAGGGCTGGCTGAGAAGCCTGAATCCCCGCCCGCACGCGGGGGGGGTGCGAGCTTATATTCACGGGGCGCCCCGGCCCCCCGGGATGGAACCGGGTATAATATTCAGGGATACCCTTCCCCGCCCGCATTGGGGGATTGGTTGACCGGTGGCCCCGTCCGCCTAAGCGGTCGGGGGAAGTGCAGGGGCTAATGTGCCGAATACTACCAACGCGTGGAACGTGAACTTTAACAATGGCAACATGAACAACAACAATAAGACTAACACAAACTACGTCCGTTGCGTGCGAGGAGGCGCGTGAAAATGGAAAATGGCCTGTTTTCTTTCTCCAATATCCACAGGTGCTATCTTAAGTGCCGCAGGAACAAGAGGAATACTATTAACGCCCTGCGCTTTGAGATAAACCTGGAGGAGAATCTCTGTCTTTTAGAGAGGGAGCTTAAAACCAAGTCATATCAGCCAGCCCGTTCTGTCTGCTTTGTGGTTAAAAAACCAAAATTAAGGGAGATCTTCGCCGCCGACTTTAAGGACAGGGTAGTCCACCATATATTGGTGGATTATCTTGAACGGCTATTTGAGCCTAAGTTTATTTTTGATTCTTATGCCTGCAGAACCGGGAAAGGCACCCATAAAGCGGTGGAGCGCCTGCGGAAATTCTCGCGGCAGGTTACGGCGAACGATACAAAAAGCGCGTTTTACCTGCAAATGGATTTGAGAAGTTATTTTGTCAGCATTGATAAAGGTATACTTTTAAATTTAATAAGGCGCGCGACCTCTAATCCGGATGTTTTGTGGCTGGCTGAAACGATAGTGAATAACGACTGCGCCGGGAATTTCGTAATTAAAGGCAACCCCGGCTTAATCAGCCTGCTGCCGCCGCATAAAACGCTGTTTAAGGCCCCGAAGAACTGCGGCCTGCCCATAGGGAACCTGACAAGCCAGTTTTTCGCCAATGTTTATTTAAACGAGATGGACCAGTTTATAAAGCGCGATTTAAAAGTGAAGCATTATATCCGTTACGTGGACGATTTTATCCTTCCTTCAGAAGACAGGGAGCAACTTGCCGCATGGAGGGGTAAGATAGCGGAGTTTGTGCGGGAAAAGCTGAAACTGGCGATACACCCGCAGAAACAGCGCATCGCCCCCGTTTCGGACGGCATGGATTTCCTGGGCTATATTGTGCGGCCCGGCTATATACTGGCGCGCAAAAGGGTGGTGCGTAATTTTAATAACAAAATGCGGGAGATAGCTGGAACCGCGGTTAAAGGCGGCGTTCTCGAGTTCCAGCCCGCTTTAGTGAAAAAGGCCAATGCTATAGCCAATTCGTA
This sequence comes from Elusimicrobiota bacterium, assembly GCA_030651035.1. Classification (GTDB taxonomy): domain Bacteria; phylum Elusimicrobiota; class Elusimicrobia; order Elusimicrobiales; family UBA9959; genus UBA9959. Next base: position 16,630 of record JAUSCK010000065.1, on the reverse strand, counting down.
TCTGGCGCATTTCAACCGCGCTAATTCATACAGGCTGAAAAACGCGCTGGCCGCCAGGTACGGTTTTCTTAAGGAATTCGGCCGGGCTTCCAGGCTGGTTACGCCGCATTATTTCCCCAGCCTGGCAAAACAATACAAATTTTTTAAAAAAGCGCTTTCCGGCGCTGAGCTCTATTGGGACGAAAACGGGCAGTTGTGTTTCAGGGACAGAGCCGCGCTGGTCTTTTTCCCCGTGGGGCGGTCTTACGCGTTTTTCGGACCGGACGCCGTGGCTGCCGCCGGAGTCTTGGGTGTGAAATTTATGATAAACGGAGGAGTGCCGCTTAGTGTCAGCCGGGAGATAGGCCCGGAGCGCGCGGTTTTCTCCGCGGCCCTGGAAAAAAAATACGCGGATATGGCGGTTTCAAAAGGATATACCGTTTATGTGGCCGCCGAGAAAAAAGACATGAAATTCGACCATAAACTGCTGCCGAGAGTCTTGCTGAAATATATACCGGCGGGAGGCGCGGCATTATGCTGAGAAAAGCCGGTAAAAACATATCGGTATTAACGGGCCTTATAGCCGCTCTTGTGGGTTTTTCCTATGCGGCGGATATTTCCACGCATACGTTCCTGAACTGTAATCTGCCCGATACTGGTCAGACCGCCAGTTACACCGCCACGCCGGGCGAAGACCATGATTATCAGCCCACGGGCTCCCGGCCGGGTTACACTATATATAACCCGGTGGGGGTTTCTTCTGTTACCGTGGATAACCGCACCGGGCTTATGTGGGTGACAAATCCTAATGACGCAGGCATAGGCGGCATTTATACATGGGAGAACGCGATAACGGCGTGTGAGACTTCGGGTTATGCCGGTTACCCGGACTGGCGTCTGCCTAATATAAAAGAGCTTGTGAGCATAGTGGACTACAGCACCGCCGCCTCAGCCAAGATAAACGGGACATATTTCCTTAATACGCAGGCAAATTATTACTGGTCGTCCACAACGTATGTGCCGAATACTACCTACGCGTGGTACGTGTACTTTGGCAATGGCAGCATGGACGGCAGCAGTAAGACTGGCACCTACTACGTCCGTTGCGTGCGAGGAGGCCCGTGATTTCGGTCTTTGATTATTTGTATTGCTTATAACTTGGCATTATAGGGATAGGAAGGAATTGGGTGCCAGGAGGCGGATGAGGCGGATGGGGTCAGGCGGATGGGGTCAGGTCTTGACTTTTGACCTTTTGCGGGGAAATCGGGGGTACAATACTATTTCCTTGGGGAGTAAGGAGCGCGGGAATCGGGGGCTAAAGGATGACCGGTAAAAAAGGGTGGGTCAGGTCTTGAATTTTGATAAGGAGGAAGAACATGCCGACAATTTCCATGTTTTACGGGATTATAATCAGGATGTATTGCGCGCCGGGAGAACATAATCCGCCGCATTTTCACGCGTACTATCAGAAATACAAGGCCGTTATTAATATCAACTCCTGTGCGTTAAAAGAGGGCAGGTTGCCGCCCAGACATATGAAACTCGTGCTGGCGTGGGCGGAAATACACAAAGATGATTTAATCGCGGACTGGAAACTGGCCTCCAAAGGCGAGCTTCCCTTTAGAATCGAGCCGCTTAAATAATGGAGGGCATATGTACCTGGCTATAGTGAATGTAAAACCGTTAAAAGGTTTTAAGCTTGCTCTGACATTTGAGAACAAGGAAAAACGCGTTTTTGACATGTCTCCCTACCTTAAAATGGGAAAATTTTCCGAACTAAAAGACCTTTCGGTCTTTAACACGGTAAAGGTAAGGTTTGATTCCATTGAATGGAGCAATAGCCTGGACCTGGATCCTGAGGTATTGTACCGCAAAAGCGTCAAACTGAATAAGAAAGCGATAAAGCGATCGGGAATGGGGGGCAAGTAAGGGGACGTTGCGTAAACGCTTAAATGCCTGTGCGGGGGCTTGGGTCTTAAATTTTAGCATGGGTGGGCGGGGCGGTAAACTGGAATCAGTAAGCTGTAACAAGTACGTTGTTATCAGGGTAGAATATGAAAAAGACGCTGATTGCGATAAAACAAATGCTTGAACTGGGCATAATCGCCGATTACGCAATAGGCGGAGGTATGGCCGCTATGTTTTATATGGAGCCGGTGCTTACTTATGATTTGGATATATTTTGCGTACTAGCCGGAGGGGAAAAGGGGTTGAATATTCTGGCGCCAATTTACAAGTGGGCGGACCAGGCCGGGTATAAAACCTTCAAGGAGCATTTGTTGATCGAGGGCCTGCCTGTGCAATTTATCCCGGTCTATAATGACCTGATAAGGGAAGCTGTTGAAAAAGCGATTGAGAAAAAAATCGGCTCGGTGAAAGCCAGCGTCGTTGCGCCTGAATATCTGGTCGCCATTATGCTCCAGACCTCAAGAAAAAAGGACGCTGTAAATGTGGTGAAAATGCTTGAAGAAACTAAAATTAACAGGCTGGCGTTGTCGAAAATCCTTAAAAAATACGGGCTGCTGGCAAAACTCACCTCTATTGAGGGGCCATTATGAAAAGCGATAATAGTGGTAGTGCTGAAAGCATCTTTGCAGGAAAAAGAAAATTCCATAAAGCTATGGCCAATTTGCCGATCGAGGAAAAAGTGAAAATGGTGGCGTCTTTGCAGAGGATAGATTATTCCATAAAGCCGGCGGCCTGGAAAAAGCGTATGATGTGGGGATGTTATGGGGAATTCGGTGACACAATACCTATTTCCGGGTATCGGGTCGGGAAGTAAGGAACTTATGAGAATTTCGGGTGAACAGCGGGAACTGCTTACAAAGAATATTTTAGCGCTGCTGCCGAATGCCGCGATTTATCTTTTCGGCTCCCGCGCGGATGATAATAAAAAAGGCGGGGATGTGGATATTATGGTCATAGCCGACAGGGAGCTTGCCTGGAAAGAAAAATCACTTATAAAAAACAAATATTTTGAAAAATTCGGAGAACAAAAGCTGGATATAGTAAGTTTCTCTTTTAATGAGACTGATCCATTCAAGCAGATAGCCATAAACGAGGGTGTAAAATTATGAATAGCAGGGATTTGACGGCGGCTGAATTGAAAGAAAGTTTCAAGGCGCTCGGCAAGGCTGTGGATATTTTGAAGTACTCGCTGGAAAAATGCGGAAAGATCGGCATAAAAGCGGAATATTCACTGGAAGAGCTTGATGTTTTTGAAAATCTCACCTCAAGATTCGCCAGGGCGGCGGATATTTATACGCAAAAGATAATGAAAGGTATTGCGCTCATTTTAAGGGAGGAAACCAATACCTATATAGATAAGGCGAATTTATTCGAGAAGCTGGAAATAGCCGATGCTGAGGATTTAAAGCTGATGAGGGATTTGAGAAATGAAATCGCCCATGAATACAAACTAAAAGACATTACGGAGCTGTTCCAGCCCGTTGTGGAATACAGCGGGAAGCTGCTAAAGGTTGTCGAAAAGACGGAAATCTTCGCCCGTAACCAAAAGCTTGTTTAGGGAAGGGGTGGGAAATTCGGTGACATGTGCGGATAAGGAAAAGTTGCAGTTCAACTATTTTATGAACGGTAAAGCGGAAAATATATTTAAAGGCTTGCGGCGGATGATCTTGTCCGTGCCGCTGGCTTTTGCTGTTTTCTCTTTATTGACCGCCTCCGCCCACACCTCCGTTCCTAAATCCTCCGGCACTGTTGAGATAACCGACGACTTGGCTGCCGGGTCCGCCGGGTCGGTGGGGCTGGCAGACGCGGGGGGGAATATAATTCTCTCCGGTTCCCTCGGGCAGGTGGCGGTTTCTTCCGCCGGGCTGGGGGGTATAGAGGTTGAAAGCGGCTATTTCTCGAAATATGTTTCAACACCGGCTACCCTGGGCTACGGGAGTGTTTACCGGTCTTCGGCGACTGTGACCGGCACGGCGGCTACCTATCCCAACCCTTCGGCCACACTTTACGAGATCGAAACCTCCAGCGCCCTGGATTTCAGCGGGACGATAATCTACGGCTCCTCCACCGCTTTCCCGGCTCCGCTGACGGGCCTTGCGGGAAATACCACTTATTATACGCGCCTGCGCGCCAGCTACATGGGCGAGGACCCTTCGCCCTACGCGTCCATAGCCTTGTTCGTTACGCTGCCCGCGCTGCCCTCTCCGCTGGGCTTCACCAGCGTTTACTATTCCAGCCTTACTGTGGCCTGGGATGGAACCACCAATTCCCCGGAGACGCTCTACTACGCGCAGGTGGGCTCCGACCCCGGCTTTACGGCGGGCGCTTACGGCACAACTTATGCCTCAAGCTATACTTTTACCAGCCTCTCGCCTAATACCACTTATTTCGTGCGGCTTAAGGCGATTGGCTCGCAGGGCGACGAAACCGCCTATGTGCTGTACGGCTCCACTATAACCACGTCGGTCACGCCCTCCACCACCGTGCCGTGCGCCGTCAGTTCTACCGTCATAACTGGGTATTGGTCCTACAACGGCAACCCTTACGGCACCCGCTACCTGGCGCAGGTTTCCACCGACAATTTCTCGACTATACTGACCTCCTCGCAGACCCTGAGCGCCAGCGCGCTCTTTACCGGGCTGGTTCCCAATACTACGCATTACCTGCGCGTGGCTTCCCTTAACGCCTCGGGCGCGCCCAGCCTGTTCGCCGCGCTGCCCGACGCGCTCACCTATGCCGCGCAGCCGCTGAAGCAGGCCGACACCTTCCCTTCGGTAGGCGCCTTCTCGGTGACGGTTCAGTGGCTGGCCAACTCCAACCCGCCGCAGACCGAATACCTGGCTGAAGTCTCCACCGCAGCGGATTTTACGGCCGCCGCGGAGGCAGGCTTCGGCTGGGCTTCCGGCGTTTCCGTCACGGCCGACGGGCTTTCCCCGCTGACCCTCTATTATTTCCGCGCCAAGGCGCGCAACGCGGCCGGCATTGAGACGGCTTACGAGAACCTGGGCTCCACCAGCACCATTACAGGCGTGGATATTTCCTCGCCGACAATAACGGATAACCAGGCCGGCGATATGAACTGGCGCAGCTCAAATACCGCGACCTATAATATCGACCTTACGGATTTTGGCGGCTCCTTCCTGGACAAGCTGCAGGTCAGGGCCTCAAGCGGCACCGGCGGCACAGGTATGCCGGGCTTCAGCTGGAGCGACGTAGTAACCAACATCAACGCGAACTCCTACACGGCCAACTGGGGGCTTACCCCTACGCAATGGGGGCTGCTGCCGTCCGGAACCAGCTATATCTCGGTGCGCGCCTACGACGGGGTAGGCAACTACAGAGAGCTGGCCGACCCCTTCTACATTCTGAAGGATACCGTGGCCCCGACCGTTGCCGACAACCAGGAAGGCGAACATGAATGGCGCAAGACCGACCCCGGCGCCATCTACTTGGTGAATTTCAACGACGCCGAGGGCGGCGCGGGCCTGGCGGCAGTTGAATACAGCGCCAGCGTTACGGAAGGTTCGGCCAACGGCAATTGGACGGCGCTGGCCGGGCTTACGCCCGGGGCCACCTACTACAACGGGCCCTGGGCGCTGAACTTCAGCGCGCTGGCGAGCGGCGCCTCCAACTATATCTCTGTCAGGGCCAGGGACCTGGCAGGCAATGTCACTCCTCTTCCCGACGCCTTCATCGTTCTTAAGAACGTGAGCGGTCCGGCGGTGGGAATAACGGCCCCAGGCGCCGGCTTCCATTCCGCGCTGGCCGCGGTGGCCGGCACCGCCGCGCCGGTGCTTGAATATGCAATAACCGGCACAGAAATTACCATGCAAAATAGGTCTTCAAATCAGTACTGGGACGGCTCGGGCTTTATTTCCGCCAGCCAGGTCTGGCTGAAGGCGACGGGTCAGCTAACCTGGACGTATGATACTTCGAGTATAACCTGGGCTTCCGGCACCGAATACCAGGTGGTGGCCCGGTCAAGCGACACGGCCTTGAATTATTCCATTCCTTACGCCACGGCCACCTTCACTTTCGACACCAGCGTGCCGGTCGTGTTCGTCTCCACACCCGCCGCAGGCACAACTCTTGAGACCCCGGCGCTGATCTCCGGCACGGCACAGGATTCGGGGCCCAATTCCGGCGTGCCGTATATCTACCTTACCCTGCGGAGGCAGGTCGACCTGAAGTGGTGGAATTTCTTCACGAACGCGTGGGTGGCGGATTCTGTTTCCACGATGACCGCCGGCGGCGCTGCCTGGAACTTCTACCCCGACGGCGCGCTGCGCGGCAACTTGCTTAATAACGGCACCTATTATGTCTACGCGTCCGCAAGGGACGGTGCCATACCGCCCAACGAGTCGCCCGCCGGGCTTTACGCTTCCACCTTCACCGTGATAGATACCGTTGCGCCCGGCGCCATAACGGCGGCCTCGGGCGCCGAGGGCGCGCTGCCCGGCAGGCTGGTGGTGTCTTGGACGGCTGCCGGCGACAACGGCGCCTTGGATATGCTGTCCGACGGCAGCTGGTTCGCCATCAACTACTCCACCTGGTCCGGCGCGGATTTCAGCACGACGGCGGCGGTGAACCAGGTGCTTATTTCCACCGCCGGGGTGATGCCCGGGTCCGCGCGGTCGCACCTTATTTCCGACCTGCTGCCGGGAGTTACCTATTACCTGAAGATCTGGACGGCCGACGAGGCCGGGCTGTGGTCGGGGGCTTCGCCGCTTGTGACGGCCAGGGCCGGCATCAGCCTGGCGGACTCTATTTCGGGGTACGTGCGCATGCTGTCCGGGCAGGGCGTCAACGCCATTATCGTCGAGGCCATAAACCGGGACCTGGCTATTGTGAAAACGGTCACGACCAACGACACCGGCTACTTTATCCTGGCCGGGCTGGACCAGGGGATATACCGGGTGCAGGCCACCTGCCTGCTCAACGGCTTCGCCAGCTCCGTGGCGTCGGACCAGATCCCGACCGGCTACGCCGAGGTGGCTTTCCAGCTTTCGGTGGATTACCAGCTGGCCAGCGTAGGCGGCGAGCTGATAGGTTACAGGTTGAGCGCGCTGCCGTCAGGCGGCCGTTACGCCGCCAGCGGCGCGCCCGCTGTTTCCGTTGAACTTTACCAGAGCAACAGGCTGGTGGCGGTGGCGCCTGTGGGCGCGGGCGGGCGCTTCCTTATCAAGAACCTTCTTCCGGGCAGCTACATGCTTAAGGTGCCGGACGGCGCCGGCGGCTACAAGCAGCTGCAGGTGTCGCTGGCCCCGGGCGAAAACCTGCGCCTGAGCCCGCTGGGCGAGCTTCTGAAGTCGGATAAGGTCTACGCGTTCCCCAACCCGGCCCGGCGCGCGGTTACCTTCCATCTTGAAAGCGAACAGAGCCCGGTGATAAAGCAGATAACCGTTTTTGATATTACCGGCCGCGCCATAAAGGAATTCGTCGACGGCGACTTTACGACCGTCGGGAACGTTTCCGAAGTTGTCTGGAATATCCCGTCGGGCGTGGCTTCCGGCGTGTATATCTATTCCACGCGCGTGAAGTTCGAGGCCACGGGCGAGTATAAGAAGACGACGAAGAAGTTCGCGATCGTCAGATAAACCGAAATCGGGGATCGGGAGTCAAGAGTCGAGGGTCGGGAGTCGGGAATCAGGGAAGCGGATTCACCGCGGAGGCGCAGAGGTCGCGGAGATAAGAGCCGGGAGCTGAAGAGTCGGTGAAGCGGATCAAGAATAAAAGAGGAAGATTTATGAAAATTTTAAAATTGGTTTTGGCTGCCGCTGTCGCGGCGTGTATTTCCTGCCCGGCGGCCTGGGCTGTGCTGACGGCGGGGGGGGTTGGCGCGCTGGACGGCTCCGGCAACCAGCGCACCACCTTCACCAACGTGGAGACCATAGCGCTGCGCCAGGTGGTGAACAACTCCGAAGCCAGCGACAGCCGGATACAGTTTAAATTCACCATCTACAACCCGTCCGGCGGGGCCGTGTTCCGCCACGAGGGCAATTCCGCCGGCGCCGTGCCCGGCAATTCCAATAGCCAGATCTCGGGGCTGGCTATCTCGAGGTTTTACAATGTGCCCGGCATCTACAAATTCCGCGCCGAGGCCGTACTCGGGGCGCAGACGGTAGTGCAGGAGGTGTCTTTTCAGATCTCCTCGCCCAATATAAACCTGATCTACCCGCCCTACGGTGCGCGCGGGCTTACGGACAAGCCGCTGACCTTCAGGTGGGTGGCCAGCGGGGCCAGCACCTATAAAATAGCCGTGGCCGACAACGCCGGACTCTATAACCCGGTGCATGAGGGCAATGCTTCGGCCGGCATGTACACCTACCCTGAAAACCCCACCGGGCCGCTGGAGCAGCTGGTGGCGGACAAGGTGTATTACTGGAAAGTGACGGGGCTGGACCCCGTCGGCATGAAGATAGCGGAAAGCACGGTCTACAGCTTTTCGCTCAAGTCCCTGGCTTCCTCCCAGTCGCGCAACATCGCCGTGACGACGCTTGAGCTGACGGACTCCGCGATAGATTTCAAGGTCCCGCTGCATTTCAGGACGGTGGTGAAGAACATCGGCGGAACTAACGAGACCAGCATCGCTATAAAAATGAGCCTGAGCGGCATGCCGGCGCAGGATTCCCCCAAGAACATAGGCATGCTTGGCGCCGGAGACAGCCAGGAAATACTGTTCACGGCTTTTATGCCCGCCGGCCAGGAGGAGGGCCTCGCGGTGGCCTGCGTGGATATCTTCGACGACAATATACCGGACAACTGCAAGACAAAGCTGATAGCCAAATCCACCGGGGGGCCGGGGATCGGGGGCGGCAGCGCGGAAACGCGCAAGCTGACTTACCAGGAGATCTGGGAAGAGGTGGTCAAGCGCCTGGGGCCCGACGCCAGCCGCGCGCTGGAGGGCTACACTTTCGACAGCATAGAGTGCGGCAACTGCACGGCAGGCGAGCTTAACGACGCGATCATGTCGCTTATGGACGGCAGCGCCAAGCTGACAGGCGCGGCGGTATCCGACAGCTACCCGCCGACGCAGGCGCTAGTGGTGCCGGGCCAGGCGGCGCCGGAAGAGCAGGATGCCACTCCCGAGGAAGAGTCTGAGCTGGAAATGGATATTGCCGCGCCGGATAAGGCCAAGGACGCGGAATGGAGCGGGTACTCCAATTCCATAAAATCCAAGGAGCCGGCCTTCTACACTATAAAGGGCCAGAAAGAATGGGAGAAAACCTGGGAGACGCTCTCAAGCGAAGAGGCGCCCAAGGTGGAGTTCGCGGAGAAGACCATAATAGGCATTGTGGCCGGCACCGGGAATAAGGCGGACAGCGTGAGGATAATAGCGCGCCGCCAGTTGGGCGATGCTACGGTGTTCGACTACTACATGACCGAGGCCGCCGGTGATAACCCCGCCGTGCCGTATCTCTTCAGGACCTTCGGCAAGGTGGAGGGGAAGGTGGAGTTCAAGAGGATCGACGTGGGGGGGAAGTAGGATTAAGGATTATGGATTAAGGGCGGAGGGGAAGTTGAGGAATTGAAGGAGAGGTATGAACAAGGGACTTTTTGCGGCGGTGATGCTTGCGGCGGCGTTCTTTGCCGGCGGGGACGCGGCTTATTGCGCTTCAAAAAGGCCGGTGGGCATGGCGGTTTTCGTAAGCGGAGACGTGAAGCTGCGCCGGCCGGGCGCCGCGGAGCTCCCGCAGGTGAAGGTGAACGACAACCTGTACCCGGGCGACAGCGTGGAGACCGGCGCCGGGGCAAAGGCCTCGGTGGTGCTGCTCTACGGCTCCGAGATACGCCTTAACGAGAGCACCATCCTTGAGCTGATACCCGGCAAGAAGAATGCCGACTCCGCCAAGCTGGCCAGGGGCCAGGTGTGGACGCGCATGCTGCATAAACGCGGCGGGCTTAACGTGCGCACCGTCACCGCCATCTGCGCGGTGCGGGGCACCGAGGCCGACATAGAGCAGCTTGAGGCGCTTAAGGTGAAGGTTTACGAGGGGCACGTTGACGTGGAGAACGAGGCGGGGAAGGTTTCGCTTAAGGCCGGCGAGATGACCCGGGTGGCCGGGCCGGCCGCCGCGCCGGCGAAGGCTTTCAGAATGAAAGCGTCCTCGTTCGGCAAGTGGCAGGAGGGCGTGACCCCCGCCGACATCAATGATTTCCTTGAGAAGCTCAAGGCCGCGTACGGCGACGATAAAAAGCTGGAGTTCGCCGTGGGCGGGAGCGGGGCGGAAAAGAAGGCCATCAGGATAAAGCTGAGGAAGAAAGGTGAGTAAGCGGGGATAAGGATGAGGGATGAAGGGCGGAGCGGGATTCAAAGAGAAGCAGGAAAGCGAAGAAATTGCGGGGATCAGGGAGAGTTTATGAAATCGCGCGGAAAATTCATATTGACGCTTGCGGTCCTGGTTTTAGCGGCTGCCCCGCCCTGTGCGCGCGCGGCCGAAAGCTCCGCTGCCCAGTTTTTAAAGCTGGGCCTCGGGGCGAGGGCGCTGGGCATGGGCGAGGCTTTTTCCGCGGTGGCGGACGACGCCTCGGCACTGCACTATAACCCCGCGGGGCTGGCTCCGGGCGCCGGGCCGGAGGGGAAAAGCGCGCTGTTCTCCCACGCCTGGCATATACAGGACATGGGCGTCTCGCAGGCGGCCCTGCTGTCGCGGCCGTGGGGTTTCGGCTTCACCTATTTTTCAGCCGGCGAGATGGAGGGCAGGAACGACGCGGGGGCCGCTACCGGCGACTTCACGGCCAGGGACCTGGCCTTCTCGGCGGGGCGCGGCTTCAAGCTGGGCGTTTTCAAGGCGGGCATAGCGGTGAAATACGTGAGCCAGAAAATAAAGGACAGCACGGCGCACGCGGCGGCGGCCGACCTGGGGCTGCTTTTCCAGCCCGAGAATTCGCGGGTAAAATACGGCGTATCGCTGGCCAACTTCGGCACCAGGATAAAGTTCAAGTCAGACTCCTTCCCGCTGCCGCTTACCCTGAAGACGGGCGCTTCGGTGGCGCTTAAGGGCGCGCCGGTGCTGCTTGCGGCCCAGGCTGACTTCGCCAACGATTCGGGCGCCGCGCTCCGGCTGGGCGGGGAATACAGCGCCACCGAGAGCCTGAAGCTGCGGCTCGGCTACAGGACGGTTTCCTCCTCGAGCAAGGACGCCGTGCTCGGCACGGAGATGGGCGGCTCGGGCACCGGCGTATCAAGCCTTTTCGGCTTTTTCGCCGGCGTGGGAATCTACATGGGCGGCTTTTCCCTGGATTACGCGCTGTCGCCGTACGGCGAACTGGGCAACGCGCACAGGGTTTCCATGGGCCTGGAGTTCTAAAGATAAGATTTCACCGCTGAGGCGCAGAGGCCGCAGAGAAGAATAAGGATGGGAATATTATCACACAAAGACACGAAGGCACGAAGAAATGCCGGAAAATGAACCTTTGTGGCTTTGTGCCTTTGTGTGAGAAAGATTTCTGAAGTGAAATTACGAGGATATAAAATGAGACCAAACACCCTCACCACGCGCCGCGCTTTGCGCTTTCCCATTATTTTTTTACTATTTGCCCTTTGCCCTTTGCTCTTTACCGCCGCGGCTTATGCCGACTCGGCGGCCAGCCTGCAGTTCACCGTGGCCGCGCCGGACCCCGTGATGGCGGGTTCGGAGATAATGTTCCAGACGCTGGTGGTCAACACCGGCTCCACCGCGTGGCCGCGGGGCGGCTATTACTGGGTAGCCGAGGTTTACACCATAGAGGGCGAGGAGAAAAAATTCGCAGCGCAGACCGAGCCGCTCAGCCCGCCGGAAACGGTGGCTCCCGGCGCCGCGCACGGCGTGCAGATCCCCTTCCTGGTGCCCGAGATGTTCAGCGGCCGCCGCCTGCTTTACCGGGCCTTCCTGGTGGTGGACGGCAAGCGGATACTAGAAACCGACTATAAAGGCTTCCAGGTCATAGAGCGCGAGTTCAAGCCGCCGCCCGAGCAGGACGTGCGGCTGGGCGGCGACATCTCCTTCACCTACAAGAATTCAAGCCCCGACGGCTGGAGCAACCACCAGGGCATCACCTCCGCCAATATAGTGGGCAAGGTGAAGCAGTCCTCTTTCCTTTTTAACACCTACCTGGTGCACAACTATCACCGGCCGATAACGCCCAACCTCATCTTCCTGAATTATTACGCGCCCTGGGGCACCCTGAGCCTGGGCGACGTGTCGCCGTCGCTCACCCCGCTTTCCATGGAGAGCCAGGGCATGCGCGGCGCGTCTTTCGAGCGGACCAGGGATAAGATTTCCTATGTAGCCCTTGTCGGCCGCATCGTTTCACCGGAGGAGCCGACGCTGGTCACCGCGGGCCGGTTCTCGCGCTATACCGGGGGCTTCAAGGTTTCCTACCAGTACACCCCGGACGTGCGCATCTCGGTGGACTCCTCGCTGAGCCGCGACGACGCGTATTCCATAACGCAGGACACCAGGACCGCGTTCATACTGCCGCAGCAGAGCTTTGTTTACGGCGCCATGGCGGAGTGGAAGGTCAACCCGAAGCTGTCCTACACCGGCGACCTGCAGTCCAGCTCCTACAAGAAGGACATAGAAGAGCCCGGCTCCAGGAGCGGCACGGCCTGGAAGCAGGAACTTAAATGGAAGGGCAAGACCGTGTCGGCCAGGGCGGCCTATTCGCGGGTGGGCACCAAGTACGTTTCTTTCGCCAGCCCCTCGGTGATCCCCGACAGGGCCACGCTGGACGCCGAGGCCGGCCTCCCGCTGGCAAGCTGGAGCAGCATGGCCCTGACCTACAACACCTACACGGACAACCTGGAGGACGACCCCGCCAAGACCACCACCAAGCAGACGCAGACCAGCCTTTCCAACACCTCGCGCGTCTTCGGCGGCACTATGCTGACCGCTTCATACATGACCAACGCGGCGCTGGGCAAGCCCGCTACCGTGCAGGATAACAAGACCACCACGCTGAGCTTCTCGGTGCTGCAGCCGGTGGGCGTTCACAATCTGAACGGCTCCTTCCAGACCAGCGCCTTCAAGGATAATACGGGGTTTTCTCATGACCTGGACACCTCGCTTATTTCCTTGAGCGGCTCCTTCAAGGTGTCGCCCAGGATGTCGGCTTCGGCCGGTTTCGTGAACTCCAGCACCAAGGACAAGTTCGATTCCTCTACGGCCGGCAACAACACCGTGAACGCCAACGTGGCTTACTCCATGCCCGCGCGCGCAATGGCCTTCCAGTTCTGGACGGCTATGTCTTCCGGCAAGAACGACTCGCCCACCATCCCTTCGGAAACGGGCACGCTGTCGCTTAATTTCGAGACGATCTGGCTTAAGAGCCGCAGCTCCAAGATCACCTTCGGCGCGGGCATGCTCTCCCGGACCGACAAGTATAATCCGGCCGTCGAGGGCACGGACCTGACCCTGCTTACCAGATATAATTATTCGTTCTAATACAGCGGATGAGGAAATAAAAAAGCCCGGCAAATCGGGCTTTTTTATCGCATTATTTTCTGTTCTCTGCTAGCCTTTCTTCTTCGCCTGCCGGGGAGTTTTTGGTGCGCCTTCCGCCGGGGCCGCTTTATCCAGCGCTTCCAGGTATTCCTTGAGCTGGGCGTCGTCGGGGGAGATCTCCAGGGCCTTCTGCCAGGAGCGCCTGGCCTGGCGGTAATCCTTAAGCTGCAGGTAGACCGACCCGGCGCGCTTCAGGGCGATGATGTCAGTGGGGTCCAGCCGCAGCACTCCCTCCAGCTCCTTCACCGCCAGGTAATATTTCGAATCGTAGATATGGTCAAGCGCCATCTTCTTTTTGTGATCGAGCAGGCCGGAGTTCTGCGGCTTAGAATCGTTAAGCTTCAGCTGGGGAGCCTCCTCCTCCAGCGCGGCGATGAGCCTGCCGAAAACCTTGTCGGCGGGCGCCAGCTCGGCGGCGTAGCGCAGCGCGTCATAGGCGAAAGGCCGGTCCTCTTTTTCGCTCAGCCAGGCTGAGATCCCCTCCGCGGCGGCCTTCCAGGCTTTTGACGAGGACTGCCTGGCCGGGGCCAGCTCGGAGATCTTGCGCAGCCTGCCCTGGACCTTGATGTAGTAAGGGTTCGTAGCGTCGGAGCCCAGCAGCTCCTCCAGCTTCAGAAGGGCGTCGGCGTAGCGCCCGCGGTCAAGCAGCCGGGTAAAGGTGCCTTTGAGGTCCGCCGAAGTCCCGGCCATTTTCTTGCGGGCGTCCTCTATCATGTTGCGCGCCGTGGTCTGCTTGGGGTCGGCGCGCAGCACCAGGTTCCAGTTCTCTATGGCCTTGGGGTAGTCGCCCGCGACATAGTAGCCGAAGGCCTTGTCGTAATAGCCTTTTATCTCGGAGCTTTCCGCCGGCGCCGGGTCCTGCGCGCGGGCGGCCGGGGCGCAGCATAAAAACAGGGCAGCAGTTAAAATATAAGTTCTCATGTTTTTCCTTCCTGTGCGTCGGCCTGCCGCATTATGATTATCTCTATCCTGCGGTTCTTCAGGCGGTTAGCTTCGTTGTCGTTGGGTGCGGCCGGGCGGAATTCGCCGTAGCCGAAAGCCGTTACGCGCGCCGGCGGCACGCCCTTTGTAGTCAGGTAGTTTATTACGGAAAAGGCCCTCATGATGGAGAGCTCACGGTTCGAGGCGAACTTCTTGCCCAGCATCCTGGCGGAGTCGGTATGGCCCTCCACTATGACCTTGGTCCCCATTTTCAGCAGGCTGGCCGCCACCGGGTCCAGCACCGCCTTGGCGGAGTCCTTCAGCACGGCGGAGCCGGAGTCGAAAAGGATGGGGGAGGAGAAGGTCAGCTTTATCCGTGAGGTGGTTACCTCCATCCCAAGGCTGCCTTCGTCTATCTGCTTTTTCAGGTCCTTCTCTACCTGCCTGGTGGCTTCCAGCTCCGCTATTTTTTTCCCGGCCCCTTTATCTCCCAGCTCCTTCTGCATATTGGCTATGGCGATCTCGTAGTCGGACTTCTTCATGCTGAAGGAAAGGCCATAGAGCGCCAGGAAAAGGATGACCAGGCAGGTCATCAGGTCGGCGAAGGGCACCATCCAGAGCTGGGAATTGTTCTTGTGGCTCATTTGCGCGAGACTACTATCTCTATCCTGCGGTTGCGCGCCCGGCCTCCGGGCGTGTCGTTGGAGGCCACCGGGCGGTGTTCGCCGTAGGCTGCCGCCACCAGCCGCTCCGGGGGCAGCTTGCATTCCCTCTCCAGCAGGTCCACCACCGCGTTGGCGCGCGCGGCCGAGAGCTCCCAGTTGGTGGCGTAGTCGCCGGACCTGATCGGGACGTTGTCTGTGTGGCCCTCCACAATGATGTCGTTGGGCAGCCGGCCTATTACCCTGGCCACCGCGCCCATCACCTCGGAGGAAGCCCGGCTGAGCTCAGCTTTGCCGGAGGCGAAAAGCACCGGCGCCGCTATATTCACCGTTATCTGTTTGTCGGTTATCTGCACGTCGGCCATGTCCTTCATGTCGGCCTTGTAGAGCTCTTCCGCCAGCCTTTTGGCCACGTCCGCCTCGTTGAATTTCTGTATGATCTTGTCGGCTTCCTTCTCCTTGACGTCCTTGGCCTTTTCCTTGTCGAAGCCGCTCATGAAAACAGCCTTTGCCTCGGTCTCAGGCTGTATGCTGACGACATCGAGTATCAGGAAGAAAAGCATGAGGTTGGTCATGATGTCGGACAGCACGACCAGGTAGAGGGGATTCTCTTCCGCGCGCTTTGAGTAGCGCTCTATGAAAAATTTCATTTTGCGGCCGCTTTAGCCTTGCGCCTGAGGGCCAGCGAAAGGTAGCCTTCAAGCTTCTTTGAAACCAGCCACGGCACGTCGCCGTCGTAGATGGAGAGCACGCCTTTGGCTATTACCTCGCGGCTCAGGATGTCCTCGTCGGAATAAAAGCCGAGCTTGCTGGCTATGGGCAGGAAGATGAAGTTGGCCGAGAAGATGCCGTAGAAGGACGCCGTCATGGCGATGGCCATGGAGGAGCCCATCATCTGGGGGTTCGAGATGTTCCGGAGCACCTGCACCACGCCTATCAGCGTGCCCAGCAGGCCGAAGATGGGGGCGAAGGTGCCGGCCGAGTTGAAGATGTTGGTCTGCTGCTGGTGGCGCAGGCGGGTGGTGTTGATGTCGTTCTCCATGCGCTCGCGCAGGATGTGTATATCCACGCCGTCCACCATCATCTGGCAGGCGTCGGTCATGAAAGGGTGCGGCAGCCTGTGCAGCTCGGCGGAGATGGCCTCGAGGCCGTTCTTCTTGCCTATTTCGGCGAGGCTGACAAGCGCCCTGACAAGGTCCGAGATCGGCGGGCGCTTCGGGGGGAAAAGCACCATCACGAAAGAGGACTTGGTCCACTGCAGCGCCGCCCAGGGGTAGGCGATCATTATCGAGCCCAGGGTGCCGCCGAAGATAAGGATAATGGCTTCCCAGTTAAGCAGGAATCTCAGCATGCCGCCGGCGGACAGGACGAAGACTATAACCCCGATGCCGAGCATGCCGCCAAACAATGTCATGAAATCCATTAGTGTTTACCTCTTGTCCGATAAATTGCGCCGCTCTGCCCCTCCCGGCGGGGTCAGAGTTTTGAGTCCCAGGAATTAAGCTTTTTAATTATGTCCTCGGCGGAAGCGGTGGCGGCCGCAGGCTTTGCGGCAGCCGGGGCCGGCTGCGGAACCGGGGCTTTCTCCGCTGCGGGCGCGGCCGCCGCTGCGGG
>JAUSCK010000060.1 GCA_030651035.1 Elusimicrobiota bacterium | reverse complement strand
GGCCATAATTTAAAAATAAGAAAAAAATTAAATTCTGCGCTGTACGGCCTGCCCGGCAGGCCGGGAGCGGCCCGGCGGCCCGGCCGCGCAAGGAGGTGCACAATAAGATGCAGCCTACCTTGGGAGCAGAACTGCCGGCGCAGGGCTATGTGCCGGCAGCCTGCGAACCCACTTCCTAGCGGCAAGGAGCAGAGCGGGGCCGCGCTGCGTGGCCACGCCTGCGACGACATCTCGCTGATAAGCTCGGCCTACCGCTTCAAAAGACGACAGGGGAGCCGCATAGTGGCCGGCAAGCGGCCACCCTGCGGCGAGCGAGCGGAGCGAAGGCGCGTAGTGCCGAGCCCGCGAGCGGCTTCTCGCGGGTAAGATCAGGCATACATTGTTTCGAGGTACAGATAGATGGTCCGGTACAGCCGGCCCCAGAGGTCATCCGAAAGTAAGTATACAGACTTGCTTGGATGGGAGGGCTGCCCCGGTAGAAAAGTCGGCAGATTTTAAATTTTCCGATTTCTGCATCGCAGTTTCCCCTCTCTTGTGGAAATAATCCAGATCAGTCCTTGGATTTCCCTTTAGTCGTCCAGAAGCCTTCAAAGATGTAGCCGACCTTAAATCCGAGCGCGGGTTTCAGCGTTCCTGCTTTCCCCCCGCCCACGTTGTCCAAGTCAATGTCGGTAAGGCGATAGTAAATATCAAAGGTAAAGCCCGTAGGTGTGGCCGCAAACTCGTCTGTCGTATAGAGCAGCCCGGCGGTCAGCATAGGAGCCATATAGAGCGTAGAATCTGACAAGCCGAACTCGCCTAAGCCCGAGGCGGTAAACCGCAAAGGCTTCCCTTGAACCTTGGGGCTTGTGTACTGCATTCCAGCCAGGAGTTCCCAAAGATAAAACGTGTCCTTGCCTGTGATGGGATTGTCTACCTTTATGCTTTGGACTTGCAGTCCACCTGTCTTGGAAAACGTCTCATGGCCTACCGCCCGGAAACCGAAGCCCCAGGGTTTAACGCTTTCGGTTCCATTCCCTGCAATATGCAAGTCCTGGGCTGCCGGCAGAATAAAGTAGTATTCGTTGGCCGAAACCCACTGATAGACCGGCTTGCTCTCTGCCGCCGCTACAGGCGCAGCGCTGGCGGCCAGAAGTCCAGCCAGCAATATAGTGTTTCTGTTTGCCATGGTTTTAGGCCACCTTCTCTAATAAACTCTAATAAAACTCTAATAAAACTCTAATAAAACTCTAATTAATTAGAGCTTTCCGGCCGTTTAATTAGAACCCACTTGGGCTTGGCATCATTCCCCTTGTTCTCGATTCTCTTTTTTCTGCTAAGGTCAGCTATCAAATTGCTGATTTTTGTCTTTCTCTGTTTAGCGTCCATCCAATCAGGCAGTTTCCCCAAAATCAAAGCATCAATGTCCTTCCTGGACAAATCATTGTGCTCTGTTATGGCTTTAACTATTAGATCAAGATAGTAGGCCGTATCAAAGGCCCTGTTCTTAGAGTAACCGGCCTTCTGCCCTGTGATCTGGGACATCTTTTTGGAGAGAAAATAATTGGGGCGGCGGCCCTCCACCAATTTTCTTGCTTTTAGATGGGATTCCTCCTCGCGGGTCAAGGGGTGTTTCTTTTGAACCTTATCCAAAATAATTATCTCTTCAAGAGTAAGCTCGGAATTTCGCGCAAGTAAGCGGGCATAATCAATGTCAAGAACCTTGCCGGTAATTGTTACTTTAACCTTGTTTCCGGAAAGGTCGTAGTCCGGCATTGGGAAAAAGCGTTGCCGTTGAAAATTGAACATTTTTCTTATTCCGCCGCCGGCCGTATCAACCATTTTCAGATTGAACATGGCTGTCGCCAGGTAACGGTTGCGGTAATGCTCTTCCGGGGCGTTGTCCTGCACTACTTTATGTATATCTCCGGGGATAAAACTGCCCACATTGGTGAAAACAAGCTGATCTTCCAGCTCTACTACGTTGATGCGCCCGCCGAGAGAATAGTCCTGGTGGGCAATGCAGTTGTTTATCGCTTCTCTTATTGTAAACGGCTCGTATTGGTCTGTTTCCTCTGGAAACAAAGTCCCTTCTTTGAGGTAACGGTATTTTGAATTGCGTATTTTGGAGTAGATCTTATCAACAGCAAGCAGTAAAGGGCACCCGATAATCAGGTAGTCCTTGTCGTTGCCTTTGGAATCTTTAAGAAGCCAGCGTATTTTTGCGTCGGCAGGGCTGATAAAATGCTCGGCCTCTTCCTTGCCAAGCAAAATAATGGTGGTACGGGTTATCTTCCCTTTGATGGTGAGCTTTGCCTTGTTAAGGAATGTTAAGGTGTCCCAGGTATCCACTTCACCGGCCTTGTCTGGGAACTTGTTCTTAAAATTTGTGCGCGCAACGACAATTGCAGGTTCATCCAGGTCTTCGAGTGACGCCTCGCTAATTATTGCCGAGCTCCAGTCTTCTGTGCTGGCCTGTACCCTGATTCGCTCAATCTCCTCTAGGTTTAATGGCGACAAGGCCTCTCCGTCCCGGCCATAGTAATGGCCTTCAAAGGCGATTGGTATTCCCTTTGGGGCAGCCGGGATTTGGAACAAGACAACTCTTCCTTCGGCAGTGGTAAGTTCGTGTATCTCAATGAAAGTAATTCTGTTTGTTGTTTTATCCGCTATCTCGCCTTTTAAATTGTCCAAGTCTTTACGGGAGGTGCGGTAATGGCTGCCTACAATTTTGTGTTGTTTGTTTTCCACCCCAAAGGCAAGCCAGGCATACTGCTTGCTTTTAAGGTTGGCCTCGTTGCTGAGCGCAGAAAAATACTTACCCAATTTTTCAAAGTCATAGGAGTTTTTGGCTTCCTTAAACTCCACGACCTCGGTTTCGGCGGGGAGGCTGCGGAGGCTTTGTAAAATTGTGCTAAGTTCTTTGTCTGTCATGACTTTCGCCTCGTAACTTCAGTGAATATTATAGCTAGTCTGGCCTTTGTCTTGCTGCCTATTGCTTTGGCTTTGTACGGGCGTGTCCCTGTGTTTATATAGGTGGCAAAAGCCTTGGTGGTCTCAATGGGGGTTTGTTTGGGTTTTAATGCCAGTGGTATATTCCAGCCGGCAACATGGTTAGTTGTCCCGTCCGGCCGCTTATAACGGAATATGGAAAGCCATAAATCTATTGTGCCGTCTATGCCCGGTTCAAGTTTCCCAGTTGCAAGCCCTGAAATTACAACAACCCCAGGCGTTCCCCCCACCGTTACTTTCCCGGCAGTCACAGTAATCTTTTGGGTCTTGTCGTATGATGCGGCAGTTAAGTTGGCGCCTTTCGCAAGTTCCACTTCCGGATTATAATTTCCAGCGTTCTTCTTTTGCATAAATATCCTCGTTCCGGCTATTGTAAATCCTCTCCTATCTTCGGGTCAAGCTTAAGGGCTTTCGCAGTATCAAATTTTGCTAGAGCATACTTCGCCATATCCTGGTAGATTGCCCCGCGGTTATAATAGGCGCTCGCGCATTTCGGAGCTAGTTTGATTGCTGTTGTATAGTCTGCCAGCGCGGACGTGTAGTTCTCCATCTCAGTGTACACAAGCGCTCTGTTGCAATAGAGCTCGGCGGACGGGGGCTCCAACTTGATGGCCTTGTTAAAATCAGCAAGGGATTCTTCCATGTTGCCCAATGCAAAATTAGCCATGCCGCGGCCGCAATGGTATAGCCCTCGCTCTGGGTCCAGTTTAATGGCATTATTTATATCTTTCAGCGCAAGTCTCGGTTTCCCTGCATGCAGATATGCATCGGCACGATTGCTCAGATATCGGACATTGTTGGGCTGTAGGCGTAATGCATCAGTAAAAGCCTTTATCGCGGTTTTGGTTTGTCCCTCAAGCTTCCTGAATAGGAGTCCTAGGTTATTATAAACTCCGCTTTCATGGGGACTCAACTTTCCGGCTTTCATGAAATCCTGATAGGCCTTTTTGATTTCGCCTTTCTCCTGGTAGAGAAGGCCACGGTTGTTATAGGCAAAACCGCTATTGGGCTCTAGCTCAATTATCGTGGAAAATTGCTTAATGGCCTGATCAGGCTTGTCTGTTATCTGGTATATTTGGCCCAGGCCGCCACGGGCGTCGGCGGAGCCCGGCTCAAGTTTAAGGGTTGTTTCAAAATCCTTTTCAGCTTTCTCCATCTCCGCCAGTTCAAAATACGTCCAAGCACGGTTGATGTAAGCCGAAGGGTTGGAAGAATCCAGCTTTATTGAATAATTTATGTCTTTCAACGCGGACTGTAAGTCGCCTGTTTCTTGATATGCCAGCCCTCGGCTGCTATAAGCATAAGCAAGTTTTGGGTCCATCTTAATAGCCAGGTTGTAATCTTTAAACGCTCTATCGTATTCGCCCATTTCCGCATAGGCATCGCCGCGGTTGCTGTATAGCGAAGCGTCAGAAGGATTTAGCGCTATTGCCTCGTTGAAGTCTGTCAGTGCTTTCAAAGGCTCGCCTGCATCCAGATAGGCGCAGCCTCTGTCGATGTAAAGGCCGGCATCGTCCTTCTTGGCTTTTATGGCTAGGGTATAATTCTTAATCGCTTTCTTGTAGGCTTTCTTGTCCGCGTGATAATCCGCTTGGTAGCGGCAGAGTATGCCGAGGAAGTAATCTTTTAGCGTATAAAGGATTTTCCGAGTCTTCATGTTGAATCCCTTTGATGTTACTTCCCCTGCCACTTCTCGTACAGGAGCCGTAAGAGTTTTAAAAACTCTGCCTTGGGCCCGGCATTAAATGCCACCCAATCCATTTTAAAGCCGTGAGTCGAGCCATGCATGGCGTTACGGATAGTGAACATTGAATCGAATTCAGCGGGGATATAGCTTTTTCGTATTTCCACCCGGACATTATCTCCGAAGAGAAGATAGATGCAGCTAACCCATTCATTTGAGTTATGGCTGGGCGCTTTCAATACCGGGCAGAAGTGGTCCGTAGAGCGCCAGCGCATATCCCACTTCTTGCCTTCCTGCTGTTTTCCGATAATATTAATGACTTCATCCCAGAACGATTTAAATTGTTCGGTCGCCGCTGGGTGCCCAGCGGCCATTTCTGAAAGATACCGATTAAACCCGGTTATCACTTCTTCTGGGGTTTTGCCCTTGCGGGAGCCAGTCGTTTCCGATTTCTGCGTGACTATTACAGCCGGGATCTTGCCTTGAAACTTCAAGGCTTGCTCCGGCGGCGCCGGCTCCAGGTAGCCGGCGTCAAATACCATTTCTTTACCATCAAGATCTCTTAATGTAACGAATTTGTCAATCCTGACGACATAGCCGCAGAACCTGGTTTTAGGGTTTATCAGAATGTCCCGCTCTTTTATGTCTTCTATCTTCATGATAGAGCAGAGAACTTCCACGTCTCACCAACGTCCGCCACAGTTACATCGTTAAATTCTTTCGTTGAAATTATGTCCTTCTTGAAGGCGGTCACTTTTTGTTTCACCCACTTCTTGCCGTCTTTAAGCAGTATGGTGCTGCCCACCTCGATCATTTTGGGAAGGTGTTTTAAATCTATTCGCCACATTCCCGTGCGGTTGTCCTCTCCATACTTGAGGGTCCCCTCAAGGTAAAGTCCATCTGGGAACCGATGTAATGTTATATCACCTGGTAAATACCCTCGCATTTTGCAGTCGTAGTGTCCCATAGTCCGCTCTATAAGGTGCCAGGAAGTTACTTCATCCTCCATAAAGAGTATTGTCAGATTCTTACCTTCCATAAAAACCTTACATAGTTGAGTCGTGGTTAGGCCTACGGCAAAGTTATAAATCTGGCAATCGTCGTGTATTTGCAGTTGTTTCTTCATAATCAATATCTCCTAATTTATCTAAAAATGACCGCTTATTTAGTGGCCTTTTGGGGTTTCCCCAGGGTTATGCGCCACATACCGTCGGAAGAATTAGATCCTTTTTCGGTTGTCCAATATCCCTCAAAAAAATTACCTTTATGGAATTGGTGCAAAGACCCGCGCCTGGCGATGGCTGTGTTTTCCGTGCGGCACTCATAATGGCCCGGCGCCTTCTCGATACAGCGCCAAAATACTCTTTCACCCTTCGCGATATAATCAATGTCAAAACTGGTTGCCCCCAGCCTTACAGTACATGTCTGAGTAACCGTAGACTTTGCGCTTTGAAATATTTGCAACTGGCAGTTTGTGTGTATTTTCTTTATATCATCCATAATATCCTCCTTCCCTTAATCGTGATTAGCAAAACTATGCCAAATTATTCAGGTGCCCTAAAACCTTAACCATAGCCAGGGTGTCCTGTCTGCAGTAAGCTATCAGGTCTTTTCTCAGCGCTTCTGTCTCCGCGGGCGTCAGTGTGCCTGACAGCAGGGCTTTATAGGCGTTTTGGGCGTCCTCGCCATTGGCAACGGGCATCCCGTCGTAACTCATGTCGGGAATAAGTGCCGGCAAGACGGCCTTAATAGAGTAACTGCCCTCAAATTCCGGCAGGAATACGGCCCGTGCACGGAATGGTGCGGCAAGGTCAATAAAGCGGGCTACGAGCTTTTCAAGATCTTTCCTGTTTTTTGCGGAGAAATCTGCCAGCCCCTTTATCACCATCTTTTCGAAGCTGGCGTTATACGCCAAGGGCGTGCCTTTAGGTCCGATATTCTCAAGCAGGAAATTTATAATATCGGTGCGGGGATCCTTTGTTGCGTCGGCAAGGTATTCAAAGTGTTTTACGGCGCGGCCGGGCGCGGCCTGTACGTGCATGGAAACCTGGAAAGGCATTTGCTGATACGGGCGCAGGCCGTCGTATAGAGGAATTGCGGGATTTATGGTCTCAAAGTCCACATGGTAAAGCGGGTATTCCAGGGTGTTTAAAAAATCCTTAATCTCCTCTTTTTTAATAATTGGTTTTCTATTCTTTGCCACCCAGACCATATCTTCCGCTTTTGATGATAGCGCCAAGTCGGCAGGGACATCTTTAAGCTTAAGGATGCCGCGCTTCCGGAGCTGGTGTTTGATCTCTTCCTTTAGATACGGGAGGTTGTAAACAGAATATGCCGGGATGTCTTTCCAGCAGTAGCCGGTAAAGTCACAGCTATACGGGCTTGAACAACACCCGCCTATTTCCACTTTCGGCTCGGCATTCTTTGAGAGTGCCGCAAAAAATGTTTTCAAGTTGCAGGTGATCGCGGCTTCGGCGTCCTCTATAACTTCGGTCAGGTCATCCAATTTAAAGAACTTGTGCGGGTCTATTGGCCCTTTCTTAACGAAGGTGTTGTCTATCGTCATTAAAAAGGCTTTAGACACCTTTAACCCGGCGGCTTCCATCACGTATTTCTGGATAGCTATATCGGGAAGATGTTCCTCTTTAACGGCAGTTGAACTTTTCACTTCGATAAGATGCCAGGCCTTGCCTACTTTTTTAATGATGTCGCAGCGGACAAGGATGTCTTTGGCTTGGAATGTGGCCTCGTAAAGTATTTCTACTCCATCGGCTATAAGCCTTTGAGTTTCTGCCAGGGCGCCGGCTATTTCGTTATGGTCCTGGGCGATAAGCCGCCCGCCCTTGTAATACTTGCGCGCCAGGTCGCCAACCTCATGCCCGGTATCAAATATCGCCTGCTGCCCGGGAGAAACCTCGGGCATAAGGTCTTTGCGGTAATTATACAGCCACAGGCTTTTTACGCACTGCAGCCCCCGCGTATATTGCGATTTAGAAATTCTTTTTTTAATCATAATACTGGTCTCTTTTACCTCAATAGTATAGCAGGCCATCCCGACAACCGTGTGTCGGGTTAGAAAAGCATTTTAAAGTGACTAAAATAGAATTGTGCATGATTACGGAGGAGAGAAATCCGGGGCTGCCGCGATGATCTTTGATCGCAGTCTTTCCGGGACTTCCTCCCAGACTTCTGGCGGTAATAGCTCACGGAATAAATGAGCTTTAAGGGTTTTGTGTCTGGCCTGTAGCACGTTGAATTGAAACAGATCGTAGGTGCCGTCAAAAACCACCATGCGAACATTGATCTTTTCCTTGGGATCTTCTGTAGCCAACTGCTCCCAATAACTGCAAATCCGGTCAACACGCCCTATTTGCTGTTCCATTACGCCTGGATTCCAGTCGGAGTGGAACAACACTACCGTCCGGCATGCTTTGTGAAGATTTAGTCCTTCGCGGCCGACACGGCTTTGGGCTACTAGTGCCTTTAAAAATGAAGCCTTCTTGTTAAACTGCCCTTGCAGTATATTCCTAGTACTGGACCTGGTGCCGCCATATAAAAACCGGGAAATTCCCCTCTCGCGGGTTTCTGCGTGTTCCTCTTCAAGGAATTTCCAGTTTATTGATTCGCCGGCCTCTTCATCATGACAGCTGTCAAGATATTCCTGTAGTATAGAATTGGCATTTCCCAATACGTCTTTGGGCAGTATTCCACCTCTTGAAATCGCATCAGTAAGAATCCGAGAACGGATTATTTCAATAACCTTGTACTCATGCCCGGCAAGGCCTGGGTAATTTTCCAGTAGCCGGTCAAAACTGCTCGCTGAAAGTTTTTTTCTTAAAAAAGCTTGTTCATATTTATACCGTCCGCAGCCGCGCTTTATGGCTTGGGCTATTTGCGTAAAAGAGGTGTATGACCTTTTTAACTGCAAGCATTCCGGACTTTTTCTAAGCGATTTGTACTCCCGGAATATTTCCGCAGTTTTTCCTTTAGCCCAAGGGAAAATGGCCGGTTCTTTACCCCCGCGTTTTTTTTTGTCCAGCAGGCGCAAAACAGCACGCAGGTTTAAGACCTGGTTAAGTGCCTTGAGCGGACTATTGAAATTTCCAAACACTAAGACTTTCTCCGGTTGTACGCCCCAGATTATTCCCTCAAT
>JAUSCK010000057.1 GCA_030651035.1 Elusimicrobiota bacterium | reverse complement strand
GATGACGATATCTAGGGGAGGTCGAGAATCGAAAGTCGAAGGTCGAAAATCGGGGGAAGCAGAGAAGAGTTTTCCGGCGGCTTGGAAGGCGGCTTCTATGGCGGCGGCTTTGGTGAGGTCGTAGTCCTGCTCTTTGGGGATGAAGATCTCTTTACAGCCGCGGGCTTTGGCCGCCTGATGCGCATAGCGCTTGTGCGGCACTGGCATAGCCTTGAGCTTTTCGGTGACGAAGGAGCCCAGGAACCCGGCGCCGCCGGTAAGCATTATGCGTTTTGAAGATAAATTCATTTGGATATCTATATTATAGCAATTGAGAAGGAGGGCCGAAAGATAAAGAGGATACATTCAGCAGGGAAGAAGAGTTCACCACAGAGACACAGAGAGGGAGGAGGTAAGAGGAGATAAGATTGGGTTAGGTTGGGGAAAAATGTTCATTGGGCGAACACCTCCCAATGGGCTATTTTGATTCCAGGGAGGCGAGGCGGGTTTCGTGGTTCAGGAGTTTTTCCTCATGCCCGGATAAGATATCGCCGTGCGTTACTGCTTTTTGGGAATACATCTGGCCTTTCATAACCGACGCTTCATAAGAGCTTAGAAGGTCGCTTTTAAAGCTTCTGAGGACTGTCGTTATGTTGTTCTCAAGTGTGTCCATCCGTAGTTGGCTTTTCAGCACTTCACCGCTAAGAGCGCGTATGTCAGCTTTAAGTTCGGTTCGTAAATCGGCAATGTCAGTTTTAAGTTCGGTTCGTAAATCGGCAATGTCAGTTTTAAGTTCGGTTCGTAAACTTGTTATGTCAGTTGTAAGCACGGTCCGCAAATCGGCAAGGTCACCCTTGGTGGCGGGTTGGTTGTTATTTGTTTCAGTCATATATATCCATTCTACAATATGGCGTCTTGAAGCAACAGGGTCTTAAGGGCAATATTGTGGGACAAATGGTCTACAGGTAAGATTGCCTTTGAAGCCGGTGAGTCTGGCTATGAGCTCGACCAGGTCTTTTATGGATATTTCAAAGCCGGCGCCGGAGCGGGTCTTAGGGTCTGAGAGTCTGAGAGTCTGAGGGTCGAAGAATCGAAAGGGCATTGGGGGATAGGGTCTGGGGAGAGGAGAGTTGAGAGTCATAAAAGAGAGAGATATTAAATTTTAGAAGATTGGGAATTGTTTAGATATTTTATAAAGGCTTGGGATTGACGGCTTATTTCATCAGACATTGAGTATATTTTATCAAAACGGGCCTTATTTATGTACGGGACTCCCCTTAGTGTCGGGTAGGAGAAAGAAGTGTTTAATGCGGGGGCGCGGAGGAGGAATGGTTTACAACCCATCAAGCAATGAAAAGTATTGCTCCCTGCTCATGCCGACTATACGCATATTGTTCTTGATTATTTCCACATCAATTTGGCTATACTCAGGAATTACCACAGCACGCTTTGCTCCGGGAAATGTCAAAATATGATGTGAGCCCTCTTTGCGCTTATATTGGCAACCAAATTTTTGAAACAGTTTTAGCAGGGTTTTACAGTCAACAGGGATAATTCTTGGCATTGCTATAGCACTCAGGGGATTACAAAAGTGGATCGCTCGAACCCGATCATTTCCGAATGAGAAACAATAGTATTCTCATTTGAGGCAAAGCCGCATTCCGCAAGATAGTCATTCAGGGTGCCCAGCTCCTTCATTTCTTTAAACTGGATGTTGATAACTTCAAGAAGATTTTTCTTGGCCTCTTCCGTGGTTTCCCCTTGGGAAATGAAATCAAGTTCGGGCGTTCTTGCCAGATACCGATTATCCTTTTTCCATACTTCAATAGTGACCTGAAGATTCATTACGGGACCCTCCTGGAAGCACTGATAATTGTACTGTTTACGGCGATTGCGAATGCTGCAGCTAGACGGCCGTAAACTGCGGGGCAAACTTAACACTATTCCACATTATACAAATTGAAGGAACGGGGCGACCGAGGACGATGTGGACCCAATTAGTTCACCGCAAGCTTTGAGATACCAATCTATAGTTTGTTTTAGGCCCAATTCAAACCCTGTAGTAGACTTAAATACGAATTCTTTTGCGGCTCTTGAGGTATCCAGCATACAGCAGGGCTGGGTATCCGGCTGGGAGGCGTCCCAGGTTAAAGCCATACTGCTGGCGGTAGGCCTGGGAGGGGTTTGCAGATATTGGGCTGAGCATGTTCATCAGGTTAACACCTCCCAATGGCCGCTTTTGGTTGAGCCGATCCGCTTTAGCAGTCCAGCGGACTTAAGCTTCCGCAAATTCCATTCCACACCGCTGTCGGACAAACCTAGCAGTTTCATTAACTCCTGCGTTGTTACCGCGGGGTTCGCCTTGATAGCGGCCAGGATCTTCCCCTTAGTTTCTTCCTTAGTTTCTTCCTTTGTTTCTCCCTTAGTTTTTTCTGGGACCTTTTCCACCAACCCTTTCCCTGGAATCTGCACTAGCCCGGAAATGCGCTCTTTGTATACGGTCACCAGGAAGTGGTTCCCTACTTCTGCAAATTCCGGCGCGGCCAGGCCGTACTCTTTAAAATCGGTTATTATTCGGCCTATGCCCGAGCCGTAACGCTCTATTATACCGGCTTCTTTGAACATTTCAGCTATCTGGGGATTGCGCGGTTCGGAGACGTATTTCCCGCTTACAAGCTGGGCCACGGTCAGCCCGGGCGGCAGGCGGCCGGCATTGCTTATCTCTATCTTGTCGTCGTACACCTTAACAATGCCGCCGGTGGGGCCGGAATAGTCCCGGTGCACTATGGAGTTGATGATTATTTCCCGCAGGGCGTCCAGCGGGTAATCCCAGCGCTCATCACGCTGCGGCTTGCCGGTGATGATATACTCCTTGTTGAGGTGCTTAAGGATGAAGTTAAATACGGCGTCCACCTGTGTGAACAGGTCGGCCTTGGTCCGGTCGCCGTCTTTTATAAGGGTAGGGGTCTGGAAGCGGCCCAGCTCCACGGCGGTAAAGAGAGATTCCCTCTTAAGGAATAACAGGTAGCAGGCCCGGGTTAAGCGCTTGCCGCGGACCAGGCCCAATTTTTCAAGCGCCTTAAGCGGTGCGTCTTTTATTTTTACGCTCCGGCCCTTGTTCGCGCGGCTTATGAATTTTTTTATTTTTGTCAGGGAGATATCCACCAGGGTATGCTCGGGATCGGTGGTGTAGTCCCAGCTGGAATTGAAGGTTTTGAAATGCGCCTGGGCTACTACGCCCGGCGTCATAAGGTGGTTGGCGTTCCCCACCCTCTTGTAGTAACGGCCTTTTACCCCCACCGGCTTTATGGGGTATTCCTTTACCCGCAGGGCGGCTACGGTCATGCCCCCCAGCGTAACGACCTCAGTTTCAGGCAGGATGGCAGGCGTGGTTTTGGTTTTTACTTCGTTTACCCATTGCTGAAGTTTTTCGGGCGTTAAATTAAGGCCGGTGATCTGGCCGTTATCATCAACGCCTAGAAGAACTGTTCCGCCATTAGTGTTTGAAAAAGCGGCGATAGTTTCAACGGCCTCGTTCGAGAATGAGGCCTTAAATTCCAGCGTCTGTGATTCGCCGGCGGCTATTAGTTTTTTAAGTTCCTGGGGCGTCATAAAGAACTGACTTTTTCGCTGTAAACCTCTTTATACCATTCTATGGCTTTTCGCAGGCCGGTCTTAAAATTTGTAGTGGCTTTAAAACCGAATTCTTTTGCAGTCCTTGAGGCATTTAGCATACAGCGGGCTGGCGGTAGGCCTGGGACTGCACCAGCAGCATCTTTTTGGCCAGGCCGTAGGGGGGGGCATTGGTTTCTTCGGGGTAGCCGTTCCAGAGGTCTTCTTCTTTGAACGGGATGGGGGCGAATTTGGGGTAGGCGGAGGCGGCTAAATGGATGACGATATCTAGGGGAGGTCGAGAATCGAAAGTCGAAGGTCGAAAATCGGGGGAAGCAGAGAAGAGTTTTCCGGCGGCTTGGAAGGCGGCTTCTATGGCGGCGGGTTT
>JAUSCK010000056.1 GCA_030651035.1 Elusimicrobiota bacterium | reverse complement strand
TTCAAGTTCTCCCACCCGGCCCATCGCGAGTTCTGTTCTTGCCGCCCGCTCAATATAGGCCCCGTCCTTTACATTTTTTAGGTTTTGTTCAAGCTTTATCCGCTCCAATTTAAGCTCGCTTTGGCTGTGTTCAAGGCGCCGGTATTCCAGATAATTCTTTACCAGGCTCCGGAGCCCACGGTTGCTGAACACTGCCAGGATAATTACAGCGATGATGATGTATTTAAGTTTCTTTTTAAATAGATTGGTTTTCATCGGCTTGCACGGGTCTGCTGGGTGAGCATTCACAATCCTGCCACTGATAGCGGGCGCGGGACTGGCCGACAAACCTAACCCGGATAGGGTGATGGATATTCGTTAGCCAGGGCAAGTTTTATGGTTATTCTGGTTTTGTGAGTTTCAACTCAACCCATTTCTTAAAGTCTCTTGTAGTTGCTTCAACTATCGTGAATTTCAGAACCAATTCCTTATTGGCCTTAATCCATGACTCAATCTTCTCTATCTGCCCTTGCAAGGCTGTCTCCTTTTCGAGGAGAGGTGTGAACTCTTTAATGGTTTCTAGTATCGGTCCCTGCGGTAGTACGGAATCCTTTTCTAAAGCTTCTTGTTGAAGTGCCTGGAGCTGCTTTTTCAGTGCCGTAAGGTTTGTGCCATACATCTGCGCGAGAGCGAATTCATCCCTTGAGATGCTGATGCCAACAGCGTCAGCAGCAATCATCCGCATATCCAATTTATCTTTCAATCCTTCGCCTTTGAGTTTCGCCCCGCTGGCAAATATTTTATTGAAAAGTTCGTCGTTTTTTCTTTTCATGCGTTAGGCTCCGTAGAAAAATATCCCTTTTTGAATTAACAACCGGGGTGGTGGGGCGAACAGCCGCAGCCGAGCCGGCTCCCCTGGCCGGCAACAGTACTCGGGTTTAGCTAGGATTGCACCCATTTCAGTCCAAATAATGTTGCACATTCATGGCAAATAGGAAAGTAAAAAGACAGACTACCCATTTTTTTATTCACACCTTTTATCTGAAGTTTTCGTGTACCAACACACCCTCCTACTAGTGGAGAAAATGCAGTTTTAGTTCCCTCCGGTCTTTTACAAATATAACATATGTTCAAGGTACCAAAACCTTGCTTCGACTTTCGCATTTGCATTTTCAACTCATGCTCAAGCAAGCCAGTACAAAGTATTTTCCCACTTTCTTTTTTTTTAATCATTAACTTAACCTCCATAGATATTTGTTCCGCAGGAAATATAAGTGCCACTCTCGACTTCAACTCCATCAGTACGGAGAGCCCTACTAACTTAGTCATTATACCGCAGTTGTCGAAATCTTCTTCTGGCAAAGGGGCGCGCGGCCGCGCGGGGTGGGGCGTAGGGAAGCGGCCCGGCGGCCCCATGAACCAGCCCGCCTATGGCGGGCGACGCGGCCACCGGACGGGGCGGTGGAGCGTACATCAATTCCCCCGTCATACTCACACAGCCCAGCATGTCCATCAACTACGGCTGATAAGTTTGGGTCTTTCTAAATCCCGCTACCACCAGACCGGCCTCTTTATATTCTTTGAATATAATTTCTTTGCTCAAGGTCATTGCGGGTAGACATTCACTGCCAGGATACGGTTGCGAGCCTGAGAGCTTCAAGATATCTCTATATGTTGCGGGGGCAGGAATAAACGTTATCTGCAGAATCTGAAATACACCTGGTTCTGTTATCTTGGTTTCCCAAATGTAAAAAGCGGAACCACCACTATCAATAATATTTGCTAAAGATAGCTGTGCCTTCTCTTCGCGGTCAAAAAAGTGCTTTTCACTACACACACCATGGGTCTCAATTTGTTCTTTTATAAAATCGTGTATATCGCCAGGTATTTTAGTCATGCGCCTGATGTTGTGAACTGCAAATATTTTCCACAATTTGCCCATCGATTTATCGTTATCAAAAGTTAACATCAAGCCACCATACAAATTATCCTTATTGAACCTGCCAATCATTAACTTTGTTGATGGGGAGTCTTCCTTTAACTCAAAAGCACCACCCATGGATGTTACAGCAGATTCTGCCTCGGCTACCGTCATACCTAGCTTTAATTCGCCAATCCTGCCTAATGGGTTCATAGTTCTTTGGTTCCCTCGGTAATTTTCTTGGCTTTCCTGTCCCGTCTACAGCAGATTTCGCAACTACTTCCTCGCCTCTACCAGATTCTTCGTGAGCCCTGCTCTACCAGAAACAAACCGAAGAAACCCCATCCCAACCGCGCATTGTGCCGCCGGATGATTCCGCTCAGCGGCTTTACGAAGAGAATTCATGCGCCTACTTCACATCAATCGAGGTCATCATTTTTTATCGTTCGTCGCATTCCTGGGATACCATGGTCTACCATCTCAAACAGTTCGAAAGTCGACTTCCTCCAACGGGAGGTTGCCCCTGCGATGCCTAGAGGTGTTTGGTCAGATTCTGGGCATGCTTCCTCCAACTCCTTCATGAACGCTGCCCTCTTTTCCTTTGACGGTTGTGGTCCCAGTTTCCTTGTGCGATACTGACGGGCACTATACTCAAACACCGCCTCAATCTGACCGTTTCCGTGATATGGGTGATTCTTTTCAAATGGCATTAAAGTCTTGAGGGCTCGCACAATGTCTGCAAATGAATCGGTCAGCCTAAAGCGTTTAAGCCACTCCCGAATTGGCTTCTTTTCTATCACTACGAAAACAGTCTCCCGCTTCAATCGCCCTTCATATATGACACAAAGAACATCCGCCAAGCATACCTCATCTCCGAGGGATAATTGCGCGGCCGCGATTGCTGTTGGGTCACTCTGCAAGAATAATGCAAGGTTCTCCGGGTCATTTAAGTCCATACCGTTCCTCTTCCTTGCGAATTTAGTGGCAAGTCCCTAATTGTGTATTGTACTATTTTTTAAAAATCTTATATTATCGGCAAGGCCGCAGTCGTTGGCGCGGGCCTTACCGCCAACGGCGGTAAGGGGGGCGCGCGGCCGCGCAGGGGTGGGGGCAAATAAGACGGGCAATACCGGGGCTGGACGGCTTGTCCGGCCAGTACCGGCATTGGCCTTCCTTATTGTCGTTTGCAGTTCCCGCCTCTGGCCGGTGGCGACATACCATTAACAGAAAAGACCGCCAGGGCGCAGCGAAGCAAGCCGTGGCGGTGTTTTAATTAGCCCGTGGCCACCGGCATAAATCCCGTTAAACATTATCAGGACAGGCCTGCGACGCGGGCGGCTTCAGCAGAAGCAGTAGGCGGCGCGGGCAAATCTGTAACAAATCAAAATCAACTCTTTGCAGTGGGCGAGGGCAATAATTTTCTGCTTTGTACGGCGAAGCCGAAACCGCGACCGCAAGGGAGCGGAAAGGAGGTGATGCCATGATAAACAATGGGATTCCCCATACCTTGGGAGCAGGTGCGAAGGCGCGTAGTGCCGAGCCCTGCGAACGACTTCTCGCGGCGAGCATGGGCGGCCGCGCCGCGTGGCCGCCCGTGCGGCTACCGTGCGGTGCAGAAGGAGCGGAGCGGGGCCGCGCTGCGTGGCCACGCCCGCGACGACATCTCGCGGATAAGGAACTCACTCGATCCCGTCTGGATGTTCGTCAAAAAAGGTACGAACTTCGACCAATAGCCTCCATAATTTAAAAGCCGGCCTTCGAAAGAGGACCGGCTTTTAATTGGGTTGGGGGAGGCTATGATATAATTTGAAGAATCAAATAGCGGGTATAAAGGGACGATCATAATCTCATCTAAGCGCGTTATTATTTCAATTTGCGCGGCATTCCTGCTCTCCGGCGCCGTTTTACCGGTCTTTTCAGCCGACCTGACCTCCAAGCTGCAAGCCTCGGCGGAACGCATGTCCAAAGAGGCGGCTTCGAAAGGGCTGGGCAGGGCGGCCTTAGCCATCTTCCCTTTCCAGACCGACGAGGCGCTGGCGAAAAAGAGGATAAATTTCGCGGTAAGCGAACTCTATATGGAACAGCTCCATAAGACGGGCGGCTTCAAACTGATAGAACGCATGCAGCTGGACACGGCGCTTAAGGAGCAGAAGCTCGGCCTGAGCGGGGCCATAGACAGCGAGACGGCGGCACAGGTGGGCAAGATGATAGGCGCGCGCCTGCTGCTGATCGGCAGCGTATCCCGCATGGGGAAGTCCTACCAGATAACGGCCCGGCTTATTGACGCGGAGAGTTCGGCTATAATTATCCCCGATGTTGTGGAAGTGCCTATAGCCCTCTTTGAAGGGGAGGCTGCGCGGTATATAACGCAGGTGCCGGAAGAAGGCGCGCTGGGTGTGTACCTGGCCGCCAGGTACAGCAAATTGGCGGTGAAAAGCATGGACCCGCAGACCATCAGCGGAAACACGCTGACCCCGGGCAAGCTCAAACTTCTTCCCGTGTCCGCGGTCTTCGGGGTGCGCTATTGGCCGAACGCGAAATGGATGTTCGACGTCTCGTATCTGACCAACTCCTACAATTTCTCCAGCGGAGTAAGGGTGAACAACAACACCTATAGCGACGGAGGCACCGTAGAGGCGCAGGAAGGGCGCCTGCTGATAAACAGAGCCCTGCGCTCGGGGGACAGTTTCCGAGTGCTGGCCGGCGCCGGTATTTCCCTGATGGCGGTAAAAAGCGAAATAACCCGGCGGGACGCTGTCTTGTCCTCGGCCATGGGAGATGCCGCCTCCACCATCTTTACAGGAATCCTGCGCGCGGGCGTACAATGGCGGCCCCA
This sequence comes from Elusimicrobiota bacterium, assembly GCA_030651035.1. Lineage (GTDB taxonomy): Bacteria > Elusimicrobiota > Elusimicrobia > Elusimicrobiales > UBA9959 > UBA9959. The sequence goes on along the minus strand of JAUSCK010000056.1, from coordinate 17,844 downwards.
GCCGCGCTTAGGCGTGGAGCTGCTCGGCAATTTTAATTTATTCCGCAGGCCGTTCAGGCAGACCGTGATGTCTTCCGGCGCCGTTGTCGCGCTTCGTAAATTCACCCTGCCGGCTTTCACCCCGGAACTGGCGGTATCGATAAACTTCTGCGGGTGATTGGGTGCGGGTGATTGGGGACGCTGCTTACTTTCTTACTTATCTGCTTTCGCCGGAGACAAGTAGGAAACGCAGATGAGTCACCTATACCGGAAAGATAAGGGCGGGGCGGGAACTGGCGATAACCGGCCTGATGTTTACTACAGATTAAGATGGCCGTTTACAACTGGCTCTGTGAGAGGAATATTTCCAAAACGCTGGCCCTGGTAGAGGAACTGTTCAGGCCTACGGAACAGTGCGGCGGCAGCTGCTGGCGCCCCAGCGACTACGAGAAATATCTCGGCGACCTGTATGGGACCGGCACGTATGCCGCGCTGGTGAAAAAATATTCGCCTCCGGAACCCTAAGGGCCGGCCCCCGGCCCGCAAGCAAAGAAACCCGCGGCAGGAAATTTTCTCCTGCCGCGGGTTTCTTTCCGCCTTTTCCCTATCCTTACTCTCCCGGGACCTTTACGGTTATCGCGCTGAATATCCGGCAGAGCTCATCCTCTTTAATATCGGGATTCACCCCGGCCCAGGAATTGCGGGTGTGAAAAACCGGCCTGCTGTCGGCCCCCCGGCTGAAGCCTATGATCATGAAGGCGTGGTTGGCGTGCTCCGAAGTGTCGGTCTGCCCCCACCCGGCCAGATTCGACAGTGACATGGAGAGCGCGACCGGGCGACCCGCGGAAAGCTCCCTCAGGATGAAAGACCTCTGTGCCTCGCCCTTCTCCAGCCTGTCGGCCGCGGAAAGAGCATGCACATCGGAACCGAGGTAAGGGAAAGTTTTCTGCTCTATCACAAAATCCTTTAGCTTTTCCTTTATGGTGGCCCTTTCGGTATCAATGCGGGGGTCCTGGCCGAGCAGCAGCATCTGCGAGATGCGCTTCGAGGATTCCCCCTCCTGGAGCTGGGCCCAATGCGCCTTCGGGTCGTAAAGCATCCGCTGCAGCCAGCCCATCCTCTTTTCCTCTGCGTCTATGCCCTCCAGCGTGCGCTGCTCGGCGGCGCGGAATTTGCGGTAGCGCTCCAGGAAGCGGTCATAGCCCACGGAGGTGGCTACCCCGTTCGCCTTGGCGTACTCCAGGTCGCCAAGAACATCGTTGCCCTCGCTGACCTTGCAGGCGCCGCCGGAGCAGAAGTCGCGGTACCAGTCCTTGGACAAAACCGTCCGGCGGATGAAGATATCAGCTTCCGAGAGTTGGACCTTGGAGCCGTGCGCCCTGAAATAAGCGGCCTCCAGCACCGCCACGCTGCCGAAAGCGTGGCAGGAACCCACGTTAGCCTGGCCGCGCGTCGAGGGGTCGGCGAACTGCGTCAGCAGGCTGGCCCCCACCAGCGTCCGACTTCTTGACCGGCCCTCGCCCGCCTCCAGGTATTTGAATATCCCGAGGCGCGTGGCGCTCTCGGAAACGGACGGGGCGGCGGGGGCCGCCGAGGGCTCCGGCACTGCGACCGCCGATATGCCCTTGGTGAGCGCCTCATCAAGGGCGGTCCCCTGGGCGAAAGAGGCGGGGCTGTAACAGAAAAGAGCGCCGGCCAGAAGAAACAGGATTGATAAATTTTTGATTTTCATAATTACCCCCGAGACGGTTTTTCCTGTTGATAGTGTAACGACCGGGCCTTGACTTGTCAAGGGTCTATGGGTCCACGCGGACCACGGCAAAAACCGGAGGCCCCCCCGGTTCACGCTTTCCGCCCGCGGCGGCTAGAAGAAACTATATCAGGGGACGCTGATTACTAAATGATTATTTATCCACCGTAGTTAGCTGTCATGCTTAATGACAAAGAACTTGTGAGGCTGCTAACCCACTTGGGCCTGCCTGCGGAATTCCCGAAGTTTAGGCCGGCCCCTCAAGCATCGCTATATGACCACGCCTGCGGCCCGCCGGACGAAGACGCCCGCTATTTCAGCGGGCGCCCGCCGTGCTGGCGGGCGGATCCGAAAGGCGAATTGTATGAATTATTAGAACCCGCTCCGGCTGACGACTAGCCAATCACTCCCAAAAACTCAACGATGCCCGGCAACTGCCGGATGCGGCGAAGCTTTTCAAAATTACAGAAAAACGCCCCGCTTTTTGTTATTATTAATAAAACAGACAGCAGGGAGCGATTTTTGCGATTTTTTAGGCAGAGAAAAGATAAGTGCAGGGAGGGGGACTAGCGATAAGAGGCTTATGTTTACTACAGATAGATAGATGAAAGAATATTCGGAACCCAGGATGCATACCGCCGAGCATATACTGAACCAGACCATGGTGCGGATGTTCAAGTGCGGGCGGGCGTTCTGTTCCCACATCGAGAGAAAGAGATCGAAATGCGATTACCGGTTTTCCAGGGGCCTGACCGCGGAAGAGACGGCCGAGCTGGAGAGACTGGTGAATGAGGCGGTCAGGGCCGACATGCCGGTGTCGGAGAGTTTCGTTCCCAAAGAGGAAGCCGCGGAGAAGTTCGACCTCGGCCGCCTGCCGGAAGGGACGGGGGAAACGCTGCGGGTGATCCTGGTCGGGGACTACGACGCCTGCCCGTGCATAGGGCCGCACGTGAAGTCCACCGGCGAGATAGGCGTCTTCAGGATAATCTCCAGCAGTTTTGAGAACGGCGTCCTCAGGATCAGGTTTAAACTGGACCAGGTCCCGTAGTCCCTCCCCGGCTTCTAGCTCATATGGTCGGGGTCTCGGGCAGGAAAGCGGGGGCGGGTCCGGGCATGCTGCCGCCCCGCCGGACGGTTCTTTCCACCCTTGAGATCAATTCGAGGGGGTTGAAAAACTTGGAAATAAAACCATCCGCGTCCAGCCCGGCAGCAAAGGCCTGTTCGAGCAGCAGGATATCGTCGCTAAATATTATTACTGGTATCATGTGCAGGCGGGCGTCTTTGCGTATGAATGTGAGCAGCTCACGGCCGCCCATGCGCGGCATATTAAGGTCAAGCAATATCACATCCGGCAGCCGGATAAAAATGCTTTCCAGGGCCGCCATGCCGTCTTCAGCGGTCTCCACCCGCCAGGCAGTGCCTCCGAACACGCGACTTATTAAACGGCGGAAGGTCTTGTCGTCATCTACCACCAGAAGAGTCCTGTTCATAACGCCTCCTTACGGGCAGTTAATATAGCCGGCATTAGTCTGAAAACCTGCCTTCCGTTTTACGCCTGATTCTGCATAAAAGTTTCTGGTACCTATAGTGTAGCAGGGCAAGTTAAAGAAGCCCTCAAGCCGGCCTCATGTTTTACTCAATTATTCCGGTGAAGTAAGAGGGAAGGCTGCCGCTGGTCGGCGGGGTGCGCAAAGTTGTCCACACTTTCATCGGTAAGATGCCGATGACGGATGCATATGAGTCTCCGATAGTTGGTTCCTGTGCGGAAAAATTGTTATAGTTGGAAAAATGCGGGAGCTTTTCACCTGTGGAAAGAGTTTGCGCAAATACGGCATATGCCGCCTGCAGATGACGATTTACAGAGGGGGAATTTCATTGTGAAAACTTTTTTTATCTTTATGTGTCTGCTGTCTCCCTGTGTTCTACAGGCTGAGGAGAAAGGCTTTTGGCTGAATAGTCCCGGCATGTCTCACTCTATAGAGTATCCGAAAGGGTGGCCGTTCCCGGGGCCCACCCTGTCTATTTCTCCCTCGGGTATGAAGCATCTCTTTTTTCTCGTTTCGCCCGACAAGCTGATCGGTATGGATATCGCGGCTCCGACCAGCGATAGTCTGGAGCCGTACGAGTGGGCCGAGTTCGTGAGGACGATCCGGGTTAAAGGAGGGCCTGTTACCCCGCCGGCCCTGGAGAAAATACCGTTTGGAAAAAAAGCGGTTTTTGCGTGCTTCAAAAGCATAGAAGACAGTCCCAAAGGAAAAAACTACTTTTTGCAGGGGGTATTGGAAAAAGCCGGCGAAAAGTACTATATCACCATCACTTCTCCCCGGCGCCATCCCTCTCCGAAAGACTGGAAAGAGATACGCTATGCCCTCCTGAGTTTACGCCGGGGAGTCTCCAGCGCAGGCGGGGTCAGGATGCCGGCTGTAGACGCGGCTTACGGGGCGAAATCCAAGCCCGCCGGCAAATAGGGAGACAGCGATATGGGGTCAGATATTCGGCATTTTCAGGTTAACTGCTACAATAAATCTGAATGGAGCTGAAAGAAAAACTATTTGCGGGCGGCACCGGCGGGACCGGGTTCTTTATCGCCCTGCTTTTCCTGGCGCTGCTGCTGACGGGGCTCGCGATGGGTCCCTGCCTCGACAACGGCTTTATTAACTGGGATGAAACCGAATATATAACCGGGAATCACAGGATCAAAACACTCTCCTGGGAAAACGTGAAAACCATCTTTTCCACGCTGGACCTCAAGATGTATTCCCCGCTGTCCACCCTCAGCTACGCGCTGAACTATCACTTCTCCGGGCTCGATCCCAAAGCTTATCACGCGTCCGACCTTCTCCTTCACCTGGCTAACACCGCGCTTGTTATGGTACTGGTCCGTCTTTTATTGACCAGCGTCTGGGCGGCTTTTTTCACGGCGCTTTTATTCGGCATACATCCGGCCCATGTGGAATCCGTGGCCTGGGCGGCTGAGCGGAAAGACGTGCTTTACGCTTTTTTTTATCTTTCCTCGCTGGCCGCCTACGCCTGGCGGCCGGATAAGGCCGGCGCCCGTTTCCTGTCTTTGGCTCTTTTTGTCTGCGCGATGCTCTCCAAGCCGATGGCGATAACCTTGCCGGCGGCGCTGCTCCTGGTGGATTATCTGAAGTCCCGGAAACTTGAGCTCAGGCACGTGATTAATAAGATACCGTTTTTCGTTTTCGCGGCCGTCTTTATCGTCCTGCTGACGCCGCCGTCAGGCAGCCTGCTCAGCCTGCCCTGGACGAAGCGGCTGCTTGTTCCGCTTTATAATCTCGGCTTTTACGTTTACACGCTGCTGTGGCCGTTCGATCTTTCGGCCATGCATACCGCGCCGGCCGGCAAAACGGTATTTTACGCCTTTGCGGCGGGGACGCCGGCGGTAATGTTCCTGCTGTGGAAGTATCTCCGGCGCGACAAAGAGATAATTTTCGGCGCGGCTTTCTTTGTGGTCATGCTTCTGCCCGTGCTGCAGTTCTTCCCGTTCGGTCAGGTCATCTCCGCCGACCGGTACACCTATTTGTCCTCGATAGGTATTTTTATTATCGGGGCCGTGTCAGCCCGGCGTCTTTGGCGGCGACTGGGCCCCGCTCACAGGGGCATAATGGCGGTATGCGCGGTCAGCGCGGTCCTGGTCCTTGCCGTGGCGGCGCGGGTGCGCTGCGCGGTCTGGAAGGACGGGGTTTCGCTCTGGAGCGACACTTTAAGGAAACAGCCGCTGGCCGCCCCCGCGCTGACGAATTTATGCGACGCCTATCTGCAGGCGAACATGATCGGCGAAGCGGCGGCCTGCCTTTCCCAGGCGACGCGGCGGGACCCCGGCAACAACAACAACCATTATAATGTGTGCCGGATGTTCCTCCAGAACAGGGAATTCGACAGGGCGGAGGAATGCTTCACGCAAATGCTGAAAGTAAGCCCCTGCCACGCCGCCGCGCATAACTATCTGGGCGATATCTGCCTGTTCGGGGGCAGGGCCGCGGAAGCGGCGCGATACTATACCCGGGCCGTACAGTGCGATGATACTTACGCTCCCGCTTACCTTAATCTGGGGAAGCTTGCGCTCTCAGGCAAAGATACGGCCAAAGCTGTTTCGTTCTACGAAAAAGCGCTCTCCGCCGAGCCCGCGGACAAAGAGACCCGCGCCCTGCTGAACTCTCTGAGGCCGCGGCCCTGAACCGGAGCCGGGGGAGCTCTTCCCGGCGGTAAACGGGCGGTAATTATTTTATGTTTCCCACGGATCCCGATTCCAACTCTTTAAGCGCGAGGCTCTGGCTGGCCGCCGGCGTCATGGCCGCGCTGGGCGCTATAGCCATGCCGGTGCTGAACCCGGACCTTTACTGGCACCTTTCGGCCGGGAAATATATAAAAGAATTCCTGCGCCTGCCGTCCGCTGATTTCCTGTCCTGGACGGAGCAGGGCGCGCCCTGGACCGATTTCGAGTGGCTGGCGCAGGTCATTTATTACGGCGTTTATTCGCTGGCCGGCAAGACCGGCTTTTTCGCGCTGAAAATGGCGGTGCTCTCCGCCACTTTCCCGGTGTTCTACGCCATCCTCTCCCTTAACGGCCTGAAGCGCGCCGCTTTTTTCGCGCTGCCGGTCTGGGCCCTGGCGCTGATGGCCAACTCGGACCTGCGGCCCGAGAATTTCAGCGTGCTTTTTTTCTCCGTCCTGCTCTGGCGGCTGGAGGCGGCGCGCCTTTCCGGAAAGACCTGGCCGGCCTCGCCCGGCGCTTTTGCCCGGCTTGTTCTTTTCTTCGCGCTCTGGGCCAACATGCATGCCGGCATCTCCTACGGGCTGCTTCTGCTGTTCTTTTACGCCGCCGGGGGCTGGGCGGAGCGGAAGTTGTGGCCGTCCGGCGCGCAGAGGCCGGGCTGGGGCCCCGCGCTTGCCGTGCCGGCGGCTGTTGCCGGCTCCCTGTTTAACCCCTGGGGCTTCAAACTTTATTTCATACTTCTCCAGCACGCGGCCCAGTCCGGTTCCATGGCGCGCTACCTGGCGGAATGGGCCCCTCCCTCCCTCGCCAACCCCTGGGCCTGGCCGTTCATGGCCTTCCTGCTGGTTTCTTTTTTTCTGCTGCTGAAGAGGTTCCTCAAAGAGCGCTCGCTCCCGCTGGCGCACCTCTTTACTCTGGGCTGGCTGGCCTTCGAGGCCTCAAGGCATGCGCGGCATATAGTTTTCTTCTCGATGGCGGCGGCCGTTTACTCTTTTGACGCCGCCTCCAGGTTGTGGGGACCGGACGCGCTGCGCCGGTGGGGCCGTTATGTTTTTAGCCTGGCGCTGGTTTATCTCTCCCTGCTGGTCTGGCCGCGCTATCTCTCTTTCAAGGTGAACCTGGGAGAGGAGGCCGCCGGCGCGGCCTCCTACCTTAAAGCCAACGCGCGCGAGCTGGGCGGCCGGAAACTCTATAACCCCTGGACCTGGGGCGGCTACCTGGGCTGGGCGCTGAACCCGGAGTTCCAGGTTTTCACCGACGGCAGGTATATCTTTCACAAATACCTGGAGCCCGTCAGCGCCGCCATGGCGGACCAGGATACCTGGGAGAAGTTCGCGGCGGAGCGCGGCTTCGAGCTGGCGCTTTTCCGCCGGGATTACCAGATGCTGCCTTTCGAGCAGGTCAGCCGGAAGGGGGAGAAGACTACGGTCTTAAGGCCCACCTACCTGCTGTTCATGCCCGAGAAAAAATGGGCGCTGGTATACTGGGACGCTTTTTCTGTCCTTTTCGCGCGCAGGGGAAAGCCCGTCACGGGGGAGTTTAAGATTATCCGGGGGGGAGATCTTGAAAATGTGAAGCGGGCGCTTTGTTCGGGCGAGCTTACCCGGAAGGCGGCCGGGGCCGAACTGGCCCTTTATTACCGCGCCGCCGCCGGCGCCCGGTCGACAAAAGAGGCGGACCGCTTCAGGAGCTGGCTGGAAGGTTTCCCCGCCGCCTGCCCGCGCTGATACGCAATGGGGTCAGGTCCCGGATCCAGGTTAATCTTTTTCGTAAATCCAGATGGCGGACTGGCACCAGCCTTCACTAAAAGCGATCTTTTGTTTTTCCTTCCACGAGGCGAACCTGTAAGTAAATGAAACGACCCTGGCGCCTTTTTTCATCTCCGCTTTCAGTTTATGTTCCAGCGTCTTAAGGATGTCCTCCGTGAGATAACAGAAGATCACATCCGCATCGGAAAGATCCTGCCGGTAAAAACTTCCGAACTTTATCCGGGCTTCGGAGCGCCAGAGGAAATGTCTCAGTCTTGCGAGCAGGTAGACGATAGGGGACAGCTCAAATCCCGTGCCTTTTACCCCGTATTCTTTTGCCGCCAGGTAAACGACCCGCCCGTCGCCGCAGCCGAGGTCATAGACGATATCCCCGGGCTTCAGCCCGGCGGCTTCCACCATTCTTTTCGCGGCCGCCATGGGGGTGGGAACGAAAGGCGCGCCGTAGATGAACGCCAGGATGTTCGGCAGAATTATCAGCGCAAGAACAATGAACAGGTAAGTGTTGCGCCGGGTGACGCAGAAAAGATAAAAAATAAACACCAGGGCAATGAACACCAGGAAAACAAGCAGGAGGTCTTTTAATGCGTTTTTCATGTAACAGGACACCACAACCTGCAGCTTCGAGAGTAGTATATTATTTTATCCTGATGGACTGTAACTCAACTGTGTCCGCCGCTTAGCAATTCCCGCCCCCTTATATTGTAAAATTCTAACTATATGTTGAGGCCCAATGCTTTTGCCAAGGTTGCCGGCCCCGCCGCTATTTTAGGCGCGGTCGGCTGGTCGCTTTGGCTTTGGCCCGCCCATTTTCTCTGGGTTTTCCCGGCGAGCGGCGCGCTTTTTATCTGGTTTTCCTGGTCGGGTGAAAAGGAAGTGAAGTACATCTTCCTTTTCCTGGTCACAGTTGCCGGCTTCATCCTGCCCAGGCTTTCCGCCGGGGGCGATTCCGTTTACCTGATGGCCGGGGCCATAGCCGAAGTGCTAGCCCTGTGGCTGCTTTTTTTCGCCCTGTCCCATTTTGAAAGCTCGCGCCTTTCCGCCCGCGAGCGGCTGGCCGCCGAAGAGGCGGCCGCGGGGGAGAAAGTAAAGAACCTGGAGGACGAGCTGGCCCGCTACCGCATACACCTGGACAGCACGCTGGCGCGCATAAGGGACAAGGGGGCCCTTTCGGCGGCCATCCAGGATATGGGCGCCGCCTCCACCCCGGACGAGGTGAAGGGGCGGCTTGAGACCCTTCTTAACAACTATTTCCCCGGCGCGAAGGTGGAGCTGCGCTCGGGCGCCCCGCACGACTTCGCTGACAAGTGGGTGGCGGAGCGCAAGATACCGCTGCTGGTGCGCAACTCGGAAACCGACAGCCGCTTCGCCCGCGGCTTCTTCGGCCCCGACGAGCGGTCCTTCATGGCCCTGCCGCTGCACCTGTTCGGCCGCCTTGTGGGTTTTGTGCGGGCTTCGGCCCCGGAGCCTGACCGCTTCAGGGCCGAGGACCTGCGCGGCGCCGAGCTGGCCTGCACGCTGGCGGGGGTCAGCATGGAGAATATCTGCCTGTTCGAAAAGGTGAACGAGCTGGCCATAAAAGACGGCCTCACCGGCCTCTATACCCACCGCGCCTTCCAGTCCCGGCTTGAGGAGGAGATACTGCGCTCCGCCCGCGCCAAGGTGCCTTTCTCCGTGGTGATGGCCGACATAGACCATTTTAAATCCTATAACGACACTTTCGGCCACCAGGCCGGCGACGCCGTGCTTAAGGCCGTGTCGGAGACCATTTCGGGCGGGGTGCGTGATATAGATTTCGCTGCCCGCTACGGCGGCGAGGAATTCGCGCTGGTTATAACCGGCGCCGGCAGGGAGCATGCCGCCGCAGCCGCGGAAAATATACGCCGCGCGCTGGAGGCGCTCTCTTTTAATTTCGGCGGTAAGAAGTCCGGCGTGACGGCCAGCTTCGGAGTGGCTGAATTTCCCGCCGAGGCCTCGGCCGCCGGGCAGCTGGTGCGCGCCGCGGACGAGCGCCTCTTCCGGGCCAAGCAGGCCGGCCGCAACAGGGTGGTGTCCGCATGAGCAGGCCTGAGCTCTGGATCGCCGCGGCCGCGGCAGCGCCGCTGCTCTCATATTCCCTTGGAAGGTTCAACCGCTGGGCGGGCCTGGCCGCCGGCGCGGCGCTTTTCGCCTTCGCCTCTTTCATGCTGGCCGGCGAGATAGCCGCCGGCGCGCCTTACGCCGCGCTCGCGCTCTGGACCTGCGCGGCGCTGGCCCATTCACTGCTGCTGAACGGCGGCGCGGACGAAGCTATGGACCGCTCCGGCCTTGAAAAGGCCCAAGCCCGCGCGGCGCAGCTGGCGTCGGAACTATCCCTTATCAAAACCGCTGCCACCCTTAACGCCTCCGGCGAAAAAAAATCCCTTGCGGTCTATTCGGCCGTGAAGCTGCTCTCTGAAACGGTGGAGCCGCAGTCGGCGGCCAAGCAGGTGGGCAAATACCTGTCCGACTATTTCGAGACCGACGAGGCCGCGCTTTACATGGCGGGCAGCTCCTCTGTCGAGGGGGGGATGGAACTTTTCGCGCAGGGCGCCAGGGGCTCCGCCCTTCCCGGCTACGCCGAACTGCTGGCCCTGGCGGGAGGCTTCCCGGCGCAGGCGCTGGCCGTTTCTGGCCTGGTGCTGGCCCCGGTCTCGGCCGGCGGCGGGCCGCTGGGGCTTATCGCGCTTCGCGGCGGCACGCAGGGGACGGATTCCGCGGGCAGGTTCGCTGCGGAAATTTCATTCGCTCTCAAGCGCGTCATACTGTTCCGCCAGGTCGAGTGGCTGTCGCTTACCGACGGGCTCACCGGGCTCTGGCGCCGCAACGCCCTGGACGAGAAGATCCGCGAGGAACTGCGCCGGGCGGCGTCTTTCAAGACCACGATGGGCTTCATGATAGCCGACATCGACCATTTCAAGCACCTCAACGACACCTACGGCCACCAGTTCGGCGACGCCGTGCTCGCGAGGGTGGCGCAGCTGCTGAAAGACGGCGTCTACGAGACGGACTTCGTGGGGCGCTACGGTGGCGAGGAGTTCGGGATAGTGCTGCCGCGCGCGGATTCGGCCGGCGTGCTGCGCAAAGCCGAGACCATAAGGGCGCGCATAGAGGCCGAGATCTTTTCGCAGGGGCTTGAGAAGGTGCGCCTGACGGTGTCCATAGGCATAGCCCATTTCCCGCGGGACGGGCGCGCCCCCGAGGAGATCGTGGGCCGGGCCGACGCCGCGCTTTACGCCGCCAAGGAAGGCGGCCGCAACAGGGTCGTCGACGCGGGCGATCTATAGTCATATGCTATAGTTTATTTTTATATTCCGCGGTACAGGGCAGCCAGTCGGAGGACTAAATGGAAGAACAAAACAACAGCGGCGCGGTAAATCCGGAAGCCCAGCCAAAGCCGGCGGCGCAGCCAGTCCCAGCGGCGGCACGGCCGGGCGCGGCCCTGTGGCTGAAGATAATAGCCGGGCTCTACGCCCTCTCGCTTATAGCGGCTTTCGTCGTGATCAATAAGGCCGACGCGGCCCGCAAGACCAGGCCGAAGGATTTAGACCTTTCCAAGCTGTCCGGCCTCGGCAAATCAAAGAAGGACGCGGTGGCGGTGATACCCCTTTACGGCGCCATCTCGCAGGGCAGTTCCGGGCATTCCTGGGAGCGCGGCAGCCAGCAGATCGCCAAGCGCATAACCACTTTGGCCGCCAAGAAGGAAGTAAAGGCGATCGTCCTGGACATAAATTCCCCCGGAGGCACGGTGGGCGCGGTGCAGGAGATCTATTCCGCCATCCTTAAGGCCAAGGCCGAAACAAAGAAGCCCTTTATCGCCCGCTTCGGAGAGGTTTCCGCCAGCGGCGGCTATTATGTGGCCGCGGCCTGCGACCAGATAGTGTCCCACCCCGGCACCATAACCGGCTCCATAGGCGTGATCTTCAGCGTCAGCAACTTCGAGGGGCTGATGAAAAAAGTCGGCTTCAGGAGCGAGGTCATAAAGTCCGGAAAGTTCAAGGATATCGGCTCTCCCTCCCGCGAGATGACCCTGGACGAGCGCAAGCTGCTGCAGGCGATGATAGACGACTCTTACGACCAGTTCGTAACGGCCGTCTCCGTGGGGCGCAAAATGCCGGTCGACCAGGTGAAGCTGCTGGCTGACGGCCGCATTTACACCGGCAGGCAGGCTATGGACGCCAAGCTCGTGGACAAGATGGGCGACCTCCAGGACGCGATCGACAAGGCGGGCGAGCTGGGCGGGATAGGGAAGAACCCGCGCGTGATCAGCGACTCCGACCCGTTCGAGAACCTGCTTTCGCTGATGGACAGCAAGCTGTCTCTCTTCGGGGCAAAATCAGTGGTTGAGGCCATCGAGATAGCGCCCAGCCTGGAATACCGCTGGTACGGGAGATAAAATGGATCTTTTTTCTGCCTTGGAGCTTGTTATCGTCAGGCCGGAAACGCTGGTCGCGGAGGCGCGGCCGGAGGGCTTCGGCCGCACCGGCCTGCTGGGCTACTTCTTCGGAACGCTGGGGCTGTTCGTCTGCCTGCGCATGTTCTCGGCCGTGCCGCCGGGAATGATGTCTTTCGGCGTAGTGCTGACGCTGGTGCTGGCGGCTAATTTCTTCTTTGCCTCGTCCATACACCTGTTCATGGACTTTACCGGTGCAAAGGGCAGCGCCTCCAGGCTTTTCCTGGCCTTCGGCTGCTCGGACTACTTCCTGGCGCTGCTGGTGCCGCTGGCTTTCTTCGCAAAGCTGGACGTGCTCAACGGCTTCCTCTGGTTCTGCCTTTGCTTCCTGGTGGTGATCTACGCCAGGGTGCGGCTGGTGCGCAGGCTTTACCCTGTTTCCACGAACAAGGCGCTGCTGTCCGTCTGGCTGCCTTACGCCGGGCTGTGCGCGGTGTTCTTTGTCTCTTTCGTCTATTCGCTGGCCTGGCTGGTCTGGCTGGTGATCTAAGGGAAGGATTAAGTAGTAAGTTTATAATTCGGAAAACTTAATCCTTACCACTTAATCCTTAGTACTTTCTGATACTATGTCCAAAATCCCGCAGGTTAAAGAATTCGGCGGTTTTCCGGTAGTGACGGCCGAAAAAATGAAGTACCTCGACAGGAAGGCCTCGCTCGAGTACGGCATACCTTCGCACGTCCTTATGGAGAACGCCGGCCGCGCCGTGGCGCAGGCCGCGCTTGAATTCGCCGCCGCGGAGCTGGGCAAACAGCCGGCGGAGCTTAAGGCCGTTATCTGCTGCGGCAAGGGCAATAACGGCGGGGACGGCCTGGCGGCAGCGCGCTACCTGAGACGGGCCGGTGCGGACGTTAAAGTTTTCATCCTGCCGCCGAAGGAAACCGGCTACGGCGAGCTGGTGGTTAAAAATCTGGAGGCCGCCAAAGCCGCCGGCGTGCCCGTGACGATGACGGGCAGGGAAGACCTGGACGCCCTGCCGGCGGAGTTCACGGCCGCCCACCTGCTGCTGGACGCCCTGCTGGGGATCAGCGCGGTGGGCAAGCCGACCGGCCCGGCCCGCCGGGTCATACAGCTTATGAATAAAAGCGGCCGCCCCATAATCGCCGTGGACGTGCCGTCCGGGCTCAGCACCGATACCGGTCACCACAGCGGCGTGTACATCATGGCGAAGCTGACCCTGACGCTGGGCTTCGCGAAGACGGGGCTGATGGCCGCTCACGCGCAGAAAAATACCGGGGTAATAAAGGTGCTGTCCATAGGCTATCCGGCTGCGCTTATAGACGAGGCCGGGAGGGACTGACTATGAATATAATTATCGCGGATGACGACCAGAACCTGCTTGCCATGCTGGTTCCCCACCTCGAGCACGAGGGCCACAATGTCATCCTTGCCGCCAGCGGCGAGGAGCTCCGGGCAAAAATAAAGGAAACCCGCCCGGACCTTATAATTTCGGACATAAACATGCCCGGCTACGGCGGTGTAACCCTTTACAGGAAGATACGCGCCACGCCGGAATACGCCGCCGTGCCCTTCATCCTCTGGAGCGGCCTTGAAATCGAAAAAGGCAACACCCTTGCCAGCAAGGACCCCAAGCTGCGTTTCCTAAAGAAACCTTTCGGCCTGGCCGCCCTGCACAAGGCCCTCGACGAAGTCACCGACCACCCCCTCTTCGGCGATTACGATTCCCCCGGCGGTAAGCCGGGGCTTAAGATGTAGAGCTGCACTGAGGAGAACTATGCGCCCTTTTAACGACAGCGTCATCTACTTCGCGGTGGTGGACAGGTTTTATAACGGCAATGCCGGCAACGACAGGGGTTTCAATCAGGACTCTTTCGACGTCTCCCGCTCGGACTGGTTCAAGTACTGGGGCGGCGACCTCAACGGCGTGATAAATAAGCTGGATTATCTGAACGAGCTCGGCTGTTCCTCCGTCTGGCTGACGCCCCTGTTCGACCAGGCGGACGGCCTGGTGGACGTGGAGGGGCGGGGCATGGCTTCCTATCACGGCTACTGGGCGAAGGATTTTAAGCGGCTCGACGAGCACCTGGCCGGCTCTCCGGCAGACGTGCGCGTATTCGCCTCGAACGATACCGTGGTGGACCGCCTTGTGGAGTCCATGCATGGAAAAGACATGCGCCTGGTGCTGGATATCGTCTGCAACCATTCAAGCCCCGCCCAGCGCCCGGACATGGGCGGCTGCCCCTCCAAGGGTGAGCTGTTTGACGACGGCAAGCTGCTGACCTCTTACGACAATGATAAGCTCGGGTGGTACCACCGCGAAGGCGGCGTGAGCGACTGGGGCAATAAGGGCCAGGTGGAGAACAGCGAGCTCTGCGGCCTGGCCGATTTTAACGAGGCGCATATAGGCTACCGCACCTATATAAAAGACGCGATGCGGATGTGGCTTGACAAGGGCGTGGACGCCCTGCGCATCGACACCGTAAAACACATGCCGCTCTGGTTCTGGCAGGAGTTCATGTCCGACATGGTCTTCCACCGGCCTGGCCTTTTTGTTTTCGGGGAATGGTTTCAGGGCGGCTGCTACGACGACCTGTCGGTGCGTTTCATGAACAAGAGCGGGATGGGCATGCTGGATTTCGCCCTGCAGCGCGGCCTGGAGGAATGCCTGGCGCGCGGGGCGGGGGCCGGCTTTGAGCTCGTAAATAATGTTTTCGCCAGGGACTCTCTTTTTGACGACAGCCGCCACCTGGTGACCTTCCTGGATAACCACGATATGCCGCGCTTTATGTCGGCCGGGGCGACACCCGCGCGCGTCGATATGGGGCTTGCGCTGATACTTACCTGCCGCGGCACGCCCTGCATTTATTACGGCACCGAGCAGTACCTGCACAACGATACGAACGGCGGCGCCGACCCCTACAACAGGCCCATGATGGAAAAATGGGATACCGACACCCCGGCCTTCCGGATCGTTAAAAAACTAGCGGCCGTGCGCAAAGAGAACCAGGCCGTCCAGAGCGGCAGCCTCAGGAAGAAATACCTGTCGCCCGACGTCTACGCCTATACCCGCGTCTACCGCGGCAACTGCTGCCTGGCCGTTTTCAACCGCGGGCCCGAGAACTCCATCGACCTTGAGACCATCGAGCTGCCGGACGGCGTATACAAGGACGTTCTGTCCGAGCGCGCCGTGGCCGTGAAGAGCGGCTGCATAAAGGGGCTCAGCCTGGGGCGCGACAGTTCTTTTGTCCTCTCCTATTGCGCTCCCGCGCGGGAAAAAGCCAAGCTGGAGATCTCTTTCATGCTGAACGGCTTCTGCACGGCCTTCGGCGAGCGCGTGAAGGTGACAGGCAATTGCCCGGAGCTCGGGAACTGGGACCTGAAAAAAGCCTTTCCGCTGGAATATATAAACGAGAACATGTGGCTGGGCCATCTGCCGCTGAAAGAAAGCGCCGGCAAGGCTATCGCCTACAAGTTCGTGATAGAGCGCGACAACGACGGCGTGCTGTACGAAAACCGCCCCGCCCATTTCCGCTTCCTCCCGTCCGAAGGCCTGGTAGAGCAGCAGCACAAGTGGAGCTGACCCGAATAAATAATTACATTGATGAACAGGATAGACAGGATAAGAAAGGATGATAAAAATCCTGTATATCCTGTTTATCCATGTTCAACCTGTCATAAGGAGAACTAGTTCAGGGCTGGTTTTTTTCGGGAAGGATTAAGATGTGGGATAACTTATTTGAAAGTTCTCCCAGGTGCTCGCGCAGGCGGGGCTGTTTTTTCAGCATCAGCGGCAGGAGGGTCTTCCGTATCCAGTTGCGGGTATAATACTCGTCGTCGTTGGTATGGTCCTTCCTGGACTGCAGGCAGTTCACCGCGAGATAGCCCTCGATCTCCCGCCTTGAAACCGCCAGCATCGGCCTGATCAACTCCACGCGCTTTTTCCCTTTCCCGCACAGGGGCCGCTTAGCCGGGATCCCCAGCAGCCCCTTCGGCTCGGTGCCGCGCAATAAATTCAAAATGATCGTCTCCGCGTGGTCGTCCGAATGGTGCGCGGTGGCCACCAGGCCGCATTTTTTCTTTAAAGCCGTCTCTGAAAGCAGGCTGTAGCGGGCGTTCCGCGCGGCGTGCTCAATGCTGGTGCCGGATTTTCTGGCCAGCGCCTTAACGTCCGCGGAAAGGATACAGGTCTCTATGCCGTATTCCGCGCCCAGTTTTTTTACGAAGGCCGCGTCCGCGTCCGCCGGCCTGCCGCGCAGCTTGTGGTTTATGTGGCAGATATAAAGCTTCAGCCGGCGGGAGCGCGCCTGCCCCGCGAAGAAATCAAGCATGACGACCGAGTCCGGCCCGCCGGAGACGGCCAGCAGTATCGAGTCCCCGTCGGCAAAAAGCCGCCGCGCCCGCGCGTGCGCCAGCACCTTGTTCCACAAGCTCATCGTAGCCGCCCTTTTTGAAACCATTATGGAATTATAATAAAAAAGAAGGCTGGCTCCTTTTTAGGTTTGCTATTATATCAGCATATGGACGAGAAAATACTTATTGTGGAGGACGAGAAGGATATCGCCAGGATGCTGGACTATAACCTTAAGAAAGAGGGCTACCGCACGGTGCTGGCGCACGAGGGCTCAGCCGCGCCGCTGCTGGCCGCAAAAGAGCGGCCCCGGTTGATACTGCTGGACCTGATGCTGCCGGGCCTGGACGGGCTGGAAGTATGCCGCCGCATAAAGATGGACGCGAAGACCGCCTCTATTCCCATAATAATGCTTACCGCCAAGGGCGAAGAGTCAGACAAGGTGGTGGGCCTTGAGATGGGCGCCGACGATTATGTGACCAAGCCGTTCAGTATCAAGGAACTGCTCTCCCGCGTTAAAGCCGTGCTGCGGCGCTCGGCCGTGATCGGTGAGGCATTGCAGATCTACCAGGCCGGGGATCTTGAGCTTGACTGTTCGCGGGTGCTGGCGCTGGTGAAAGGCAAGCCGCTGGATATCACCGCACGGGAATTCGAACTGCTGAGGGCCCTGATGGCCGCGGGGGGGAAAATGCTCTCGCGCGAAGCCCTGCTGGAAAAAGCCTGGGGATTGGACGCTTCCCTGGAGGTGGAGACCCGCACCGTGGACGTGCATATCGGCACGCTGCGGAAAAAACTCAGGGCGGAGGGGAAGCGCATAATAACGGTAAAAAATTACGGCTACCGCTTCGAGAACCAATAATGCCCGACATATTTAAGACTTTCAGGTTCAGGCTTTTCTTTTCCTACCTCGTCCTGTCGGCGGCCGTGCTTGGCGCGGCTTTCTTCCTGGTGTACCAGCGCATAGAGCGCGCCGAGATTTCGACTTTGAAACTGAAACTCTCGGACGAGGCCGCGCTGGTCTCCGCCCAACTGCGCTCAGCGGACCTGGCCTCCCCCGGCATTAACGCCCTAGCGCACGCGCTTGGGGCAAAGGTGGGGTCGAGGCTGACCATCATTGGCGCCGGCGGCCGGGTGCTGGCGGATTCCGAACTTGACGCCCCTGCTGTGAAAGCCATGGAGAACCATTTGGAGAGGCCGGAAGTGGCCGGGGCGCTGGAGGGTTCGGCCTCCTACGACCTGCGCCATTCAGCTACCCTGGGTAAGGAGATGCTTTACGCGGCCTACCCTGTAAATATTTCCGGGCGGCCGGGGGCCATTGTCCGGCTGGCCGTACC
>JAUSCK010000055.1 GCA_030651035.1 Elusimicrobiota bacterium | reverse complement strand
ATAATGTCAGTATGGGGTGTCAAGAGGCCGGAAAGCAAAGGTGCGAAGAATATTTTTACAGGAAAGCTGGCTACAGAGGGGATTAGGTGCGAAAAATCACTTACTCTTCACGGCTGTCGGTACCGTATCAGGAGCTATGCTCATCGGACGGCCAAGATAAGAATTTGTTCGCCGGAAGCCCCGCCGAAAGGGCGGCCCCGGAAGTCGCCGTACCTGGCGGCCACTGAAAAACCGTTATAGTGGGCCAGCGCCAGCAGTTCCTCAGGGTAAAAACAGCGCAGGTTAAGGCTTTTTTTGACCGTTTTGCCGGTTTTTTCGCTCCTGTAATGCCAGGTGATGCGCGAAACCTGCGCCGCCTTATCATATGAATAGGTTTCATTCACCAGGATCTTGCCGCCGCCGTCAGGGTCCCGGTAGTAAGCCACCGGCAGCATTTCCTCCGGGTCGCGCACCAGGCAGTGCGGGTTTGGGTTGAAAACATCTAAAACAAAGCGCCCGCCCGGGGCCAGGTGCCGGGCGACGGAAGCGAAAAGCCCCTCGATGTCCTCCCGGCGGCCCAAATGCTGCATGGAGTGGAAAGCCATGAAGATCAGCTTGAATTTCCTGTCCAGGATGAAGCTGCGGGCGTCGCCGAGCTGGAAAGGGATCTTTAAACCGGCTTCGGCGGCCTTGGCTTTGGCCCGCTCCAGCATGGGGGCGGCCTGGTCCAGCCCTGTTATGGCTATCCCTTCCTTCTTTAAGGGGATGGTCAGCCGGCCGGTGCCGCAGGCCAGCTCCAGCACCGGGCCGCGCGCTTTTCTCGCCTGGGCCAGGTAGAATTTGAGATCATCATGGACGGGAGCGTTGAAGGCGTCGTAATGCCGGCCGTCCCAGTAAATTTCGGAACCGTCCGTTCCCTTGGAAGTCATGCGGTATTTTACCATTTTACAATAAAGCGGTCGCGTCATTGGGAAGGGACTCCAGCCACGTTGCATCCCCAGAGGAAATAAACCTCAGGAATCGGATGCACAACTAAAATTTCTTTTTAAGCGTTATGCGCTGAATACTGCCCAGAGTACCTTCAGGCGACATGGCGTAATCCAGATCCGCGTTCAGCAGTTTTATCCCCGCCCCCGCACTGAACGCTCCCGCCGCGCTTTGGCCCGCCCCGCCGTTGATGCCACCCCTTAAACTCAGGCCGGTCATCGTCCCGGGCCCGCCATACAGCGCGTATTCCGTGCCAAGGCTGTAGGTTGTGTATTTGTCGTACACATAACGCCTGGCGTCAAAGTTCAGCATTAACCCCGCCACCGGCATATACAGCAGGCCGGCGCTTACGCTTAAAGGCAACTGGTCTCGCTGGGAAATATATTTAATGCCGGGGCCGAGGTTCTGCACCGCAACACCCACGGCTACAGGGAGCCCTCTTAAACCGCGCTTTATTCCCATATCAACAGCATACCCCGTGCCTTTAACACCGGCTATGGAGCTCTCTATATATTTTATCGCCCCGCCAACGCTATACAGGCCGTATTGCCTGGCCAGCCCAAGACTTACCGCCTGATCGTAAGCGCTATAGCCGCCGGTTCTGGACCTTGAGGCTGTGCGGCCTTCCATGGTGCCGCTTGATAGCCGGGCAAGACTCAATCCCATCTTCCAGCCCGCGGAACCCGGCAGGGAAAAGCCGCCACCCACAAAATCATGAGCCGAGCCGAGATACCACGCGCTGTGGCTTAAAACCGCCTCGCCTTTTCCCATTGAAGCGAGCCCCGCGGGATTATAGGCCAGCGCGCTTATACCCATAGCGGAAGCCGCACCTGCGGAGGACATAGCCCCGGCCCGGGCATCCGTGTCTATTCGCAGGAACTCAGCGCCGCTTTCCAGCGCTTCGCTTATTTTTACCGAAGGCGTAAAGACAAAAACAAGCGCCGCCCCCAATACCCATGGCCGCGAGAGCGAATAAACAATTTGGTTCACTAAGTCAGGCGGGTTATTTTTATTTTCCATATTACCCCCCCTACCGCACCACTCCGAATTTTCCGGTCTTCTTAAGTTTCTGCCCGGACTTCTGCGCCTCTATGGCGTAAAGATAAACCCCGCTCGGTATATGGCCGCGCCAGACGTATTCATAGGCGTAGCTTAGGCCGTTGCCGTCGTCCAGCTCTACCGGTAGCCCCGTAAGCGTGTATTCGTGCGCCACCCTGCCGCTTACAGTGTAGATAGTTATTTTCACGCTGTCGGCTATGCCGGTTTCGATATGAAATACAGGGGCCTCTGTTCCTTTAGCAGGGTTCGGGAATACGTACACCTCGCCCAGCCTGAATTCCGGGTCCGGGCCGGCAAGTACTCCTGCGCGGCTGCCGGGCATAGCGGCAGACTTGGTTTTTGGACCGCCGCCGGCAGGAGCGGCGGGCACCGGAAGAGCCTCGCCGGACTGAAGGAGATTGCCCGTCCCGCTCACCGCGGCGGTCTTCACGAAATAATGACCGCCCAACTGGGCATTGCCGTTCAGCTTCATATCCGAATATGGCGCATATACGCAGGCCGCGAGAGCCGCCCCGCCGTTGAATTTCAACTCGGAAGAGGTGCTGACAATTATTGAAAGCATAGAGGCCGTGCCTGAGGCGTTCAGCGAACTGCCGCCATTTATGGATACTCCGCCCTCCACAAGGATATCCACCTTGCCGGCGATCGTAATACTGGAGCCGCCGCTGAGTTCCAGGCCTTTGAAGTAATAAGTCCCGGTAGAAAGGGTTATATTCACCTTAGAACCGAGCACCAGTTTACCGTCCATAAGGTAAGCTGCTACAAGAATATTATTATTCACGGCGGCAGCGCTTTGAGCGATACCGGCCAGATATATAGGTATGGGATTAACCGGAACCGCACCGCTTACCTGCAGGCCGGTTATCTGAGCTTTGCCTGTCAGGGTAATAGTACTGGCCGTAACATCGCCGAGTATCCTGGCATTACCTCCCAGGCTTACAACAGCATTAGATTTTACCGTACCGGCTATATCCGCCGTGCCTGACATATCAAGACCGGAAACCGCTATAAGGCCGTCCGCCCGCCAGGTTGAAACAGCCGCCATTTTCTCTTTGGGTGCTTCGGTATTATTTACATTGTCTTTTGACCAGTACCGCACAATGAAGGTGCCCTGCTCAGGAATGGTGAACGGCGAAGTATAGGCCTTTACAGGCGCGCGGGCGCCGGTCTGTACGTTCTCTATTTCGTAGAAAATACTGTTAAGCCCGGCCGCTACCCCGCTCATTACAGGGTCGGCGGCGGACAGGGTTATAGGAGTATTCTGCATCAGCACAGGCAGGCCGAAGACTTCGGACTTCGGCTCGCCAAGGCTTATGCCCGTGACCGGCGGCGTGTTATCCACTGCTATTATCGCGGACTTCGGCGCCTCGGAGTTCTGCACCCGGTCCAGGGAATAATACTCCAGGGCATGTAATCCTTCGGCTGCTATAGTGAAGCTGCCCAAATACACCTGCCAGTTGCCGCCGTCTATCCTGTATTTAGTGAGCATCACGCCTGAAGCCGTATCATTGCTTAATGGGTCGTCGGCCGTAAGAACTATACCCGAATCTCTGGTGACATAAAGTTTCTCGTCGCCGGGGGCCAAATAACGCGCGCCGGCAATAGACAGTTCCGTAGCCGGCGGGGTATTGTCCACCCACAACGCGGTCGTCTTTACTGTTTCCGTATTGGCCACATAGTCTGTGGAGTAGCAGGCAACCAGGCGCTTGCCTTCAGCGCTCAGCTTAAACAGGAAATAATTTGCAAACACCCCGCCGTCCACGGAGTACCTGGTGTCTTTTACACCGACGGCGACATTATTTACAACCGGGTCCGCGGCTGTTATTATGATATCTGTTCTTTGGCTGATATATTGTTTGTCGCCGTAGTATTGGTCGCCGGAAAGTGATAGTTCAGTGGCCGGTTTTGTGCCATCCACATAGACAACCGTGGATTTTATCAATTCGGTATTTCCCACATTATCTTTCGCGCTGTAGTTTACCGTCCTCGCGCCTTCGGTAAGGTTGAACGCCGACAAATATTTGGCGGCAGGCGCGGCGTCAATTCCGTAATATATGTTTTTCAGGCCGGCTGCCACGTTATTTACTACGGGGTCCGCGCTTTCAAGCGCAATGCTGCTAACGGCGTTAAGGTAGAACTTGTTATCTTTCTCTAGCCAGGAGCCGCTTGCCGTCAGCCACCGGCTGACAGGCGCTGTGGCGTCGCTCTGGACCTCAAGCGTCTTTTCAGTTTCCGTGTTGCCCACGTTGTCCAAGGCGCGGTATTTTATTATGTGCCTGCCTTCAGTAAACTTCAGCGCGGAAGTGTAAGTTAAATACGCCCCGCCGTCCAGCGATACCTGTATGCGTTCAACATCGGAAGCGACGGCATTGGGAACGGTGTCAGTAGCCGCAAAAGTGATGGGCGTGGCGGGCGTGATATAGTTCACGCCGCCGGCAGCATAATACGGACTGCCGATGGCATACGTGGTAACCGGCGCGGTGTTGTCAACATGCACCGTTGCGGTTTTCAGGACTTCAATGTTAGCCACATTATCCTGGCTGCGGTATTCTATTACGCGGATGCCCTCGGCAAGGCTGAATGCGGCGCTGTATGTGCCGAACACGTCGCCGTCGATATGGTACTCGGTGGACTTCAGGCCGCTGGCCACGTTGTTTGCTACGGGGTCGACGGCGGGCAGCGTGTAGGTAAAGCTTAACGGCGCATAGTTCTTGCCGCCGGCTGTGTAATAGCTACCGCTGGCAACAAACTCGCCGACCGGCGCGGTGTTGTCGCTTTGCACTTCAAGCGTCTTTTCGGCTTCGGTGTTGCCGACATTATCTATTGCGCGGTATTTTATCGTGTGCCGACCTTCAGTAAACTTCAGCGCCTGCGTGTATGTCTGCCACTGACCACCATCAATGGCAGTTTCTATGCGATTAACGCCGGCCTCAACTTCGCTCGCTACGGGGTCTTCGGCAGTAAAGGTAACCGGAGTGGCGGGCGTGATATAGTTCACGCCGCCGGCAGCATAATAAGGACTACCGATGGTATATGTGGTAACCGGTGCAGTGTTGTCCACATACACCGTAGCGGCCTTCAATAATTCAGTGTTGGCCACGTTGTCATAGCTGCGGTATTCAACAACGCGGATGCCTTCAGCCAGGCCGAATGCGGCGCTGTATGCGCCGAACAAGCCGCCGTCTATATGGTACTCGGTGGACTTCAGGCCGCTGGCCACATTGTTTGCTACGGGATCGGCGGCAGGCAGCGTATAGGTAAAGCTTAACGGCGCGTAATTCTTGCTGCCGGCCGCGTAATAGCTGCCGCTTGCGATAAACTCGCCGACCGGCGGCGTATTGTCGCTTTGCACCTCAAGGGTCTGTTCCGCTTCCATGTTACCAACATTGTCTATGGCGCGGTATTTTATCGTGTGCCGGCCTTCGGCAAACTTCAGCGCGGCGGTGTAGGTGAAATACGCTCCGCCGTCCAGCGCAACCTGTATGCGCTCAACACCGGAGGCAACTTCACTCACCAGCGGATCCGCCGCCGTGAACGTCAATTCGCTTGCGGGCGTTATATAACGCACGCCGCTTTTGATATAAAGCGGTTCGGTTATGCCAAATGATGTAACCGGCGCGGTGTTGTCAACGTAAACTGTTGCCGGTTTCAGCGTTTCAGTATTACCAAGGTTATCCTGGCTGCGGTATTCTATGACGCGGACACCTTCAGCTAGGCTGAATGCGGAACCGAATATATTGAACGCGCCGGAATCTATGTGGTACGTTGTGGACTTCAGGCCGCTGGCTACATTATTCGTGACAGGATCAACAGCGGGCAGCGTGTAGGTAAAGCTTAACGGCGCATAGTTCTTACCGCCGGCCGCGTAATAGCTGCCGCTCGCAACAAACTCGCCGACCGGCGCGGTGTTATCGCTTTGTACCTCAAGCGTCTGTTCCGCTTCCATGTTGCCGACATTATCTATAGCGCGGTATTTTATCGTGTGCCGGCCTTCGGCGAATTTAAGCGCCTGCGTGTATGCCTGCCACTGGCCGCCGTCCACGGCGGTTTCAATACGCTCAACACCGGCGGCAACTGCATTGACCACTATATCCTCGGCAGTAAAAGTAACCGGCGTGGCGGGTGTGATATAGTTCACACCGCCGGCAGCATAATACGGGCTGCCAATGTGATGTGCCGTAACCGGCGCGGTATTATCCACATACACTGTGGCCGACTTCAGCAATTCCATGTTGGACACGTTGTCGTAACTGCGATAGCCTACAAGGTGGATGCCCTCGGTTAAGCCGAATGGCGCGGCGTACGTGCCGAACGCGCCGCCATCTATGCGGTATTCGCTGAATTTAACGCCGCTGGCTACGTTGTTGGCAACGGGATCTACTGCCGGCAGCGTGTAGGTAACGTTTAACGGCGCATAGTTCTTACCGCCAGCCGTGTAATAGTTGCCGCTTGCGATAAACTCGCCGACCGGCGCGGTATTGTCCAGCCCAACGGTAAATACTTTTTCCTCTTCCGTATTTTTAAGCACGTCTCCGGCGCGGTAGGCCAGGCTATAAAGTCCGTCGGACATTGCTGCGAAGGCCGAAGCTATGGTAAACGTGGACACGAACACCGCACCCTGCGCCGGGGCGGGATTGGCGAACACGGCCTGTAGTGAGGTCACATTAACGGCCTGCTGTTTCACGCCAAGACCAAGGCCATCTCCGGCCTGCACAAGATCATCAAGGCTGATCAGCTTCAGACCGGTATCTTTCCTTACATAGGTTGCGTTGCCAACCACCAAACTCTCGCCGCTATATACTTTCAGGCTGCTTACGGGTGGCAGCACGTCATGTATTACTTCAAACGTCCCACCGGTAAGCACGGTCGCATTATCGGCAAAATCGGTGGCGCTCACGGTCAGCTTCCATATGCCGTCGTCAATATCCAGCGGCTCCAGCTGCTGTCCGTTAACAACCACTATGAATGCCGGTCTGACGCCTCTGGGACTGCCCCTGTCTTCAACCTGAGTCAACCGCGCCGTTACTTTTGGCGCAGGATCAAGATTATCTGCCACCGCAAAAGACAATGCTATCTTGTCTTTAGTCGCTACAAGGTAGCTTCCAGCCGCCGGCAAGGAAATCGTTATAAGAGGGGCTGTCTTATCAATATTCAGCACCAAGGTCGCCGTCGAGGAATTGCCCGCATAGTCCCGGCAGTACCCTGAAACTGTCTGGCTGGAACCCTCGGTTGATATTACTTTGGCAGGCTCGCAGTAGGATATTGTTGAAAGCGCGTCGGTCCCGGCGAAGGTGGCTGTAACAGAAGTGTTGTTCCAGCCGGAACTGTTTTTTGCGGGTGTCTGGGAGGCCGCAACGATCGGCTGTGTTAGATCGACATTTACCGTCGCTGTGGTATAGGCAGTATTCCCCGCAGTATCCCGGCACCACCCTGCGATTGCCTGCGCCTGGCCTTCGGCTGTGATCGCTCTGGAGGAACACTCCACAACACCGGACAGGATGTCCGTCCCGTTGAAAATCACCTGCACGGCAGTATTATTCCAGCCGCTGCTGTTCGCCACCGGAACCAGCACGTAGCTTACCTGCGGCAGGGTGCGGTCTATCTTAAAGGCCGTGGATTTTTCAGCCTCAATATTACCGGCCTTGTCGGTGCCGTAGTAATACACGCTGTACTGCCCGTCCGCACTTACAGCCACCGGCGCTGAGTATACACCGGAACTTATCAGTACCCCGCTCCGCTCCAGGCGGTAATTCGTCTGATCAACGCCCGAAAGCGCGTCGCCTGAAACAAGCGTTATTAAAACCGGTGTATTGTGCCAGCCGTTTACAAGGGTCCCAGATAGTCCCGCCGTGGTCACCGGCTTGGTTTTATCTATGCTTATGCCGTTTACAACAACCTGATTTGTACTGCCGGCATAATCATAAACCGTGGCGGAGGTGGAGATGTTCAGCCCCTCGGAACTGAACACCATTGCCGACGGGCAGGATCTCACGCCCGATAAACCGTCGCTGCATGTATAATTGACGCTCACGTCCTGGTTGGCCCAGCCGTATGTATTTGCCGCAGGAATCCGGGCAGCGGATATCAGCGGCGCGGTTTTGTCTATACTTAAGGTCAGCGTGGCGGTACTGGAAAGCCCGGCGTAGTCCAGGCAGTAGCCTGAAACGGTCTGGTTGGAACCATCCATTGATAGTGTTTTGGCGGGAGTACAATAAGAGACCCCCGAAAGCGCGTCGGTCCCGGCAATTGAGAAAGTCACAGCGGTATTATTCCAGCCATAGCCATTTTTCGCGGGCGCCTGGGCGGCTGAAACGGCTGGTTTTGTAAGGTCTATATTTACAATCGCCGTGGAATAGCCGATATTCCCCGCCGTGTCCCGGCACCAGCCGGCCACCGCTTGCGCCTGGCCTTCGGCTGAAACTGTTCTGGAGGAACATTCCACAACCCCGGACAAAGTGTCTATCCCGTTGAAAACGATTTGAAGCGTCGTATTATTCCAGCCGTTTATATTCGCCATGGGAATCAGCGTATAGCTTACCTGTGGCAGGGTACGGTCGATCTTGAAGGCCATGTTTTTTTCAACCTCGGCATTTCCGGCTTTGTCGGTGCCGTAATAATACATCGTATACAACCCATCCGCGCTTACAGCCACCGGCGAGGAGTATATACCGGAACTTACAATAACCCCGCGACGCTCCAGACGATAATTTGTCTGATCAATGCCCGAAAGCGCGTCGGTTGAAACAAGCGTTATTGAAACCGCCGTGTTGTACCAGCCGTTTACCAGGGTTCCGGTAAGCCCGGCCGTGGTCGCTGGATTGGTCTTATCTATGCTTATCCCGTTTACGGTAACCTGGTTTGTATTTCCGCTATAATCATAAACCATGGCGGATGTGGATATATTCAATCCTTCGGAACTAAATATCATTGCTGACGGGCAAATTCTTACGCCCGATAAATTGTCGCTGCATGTATAAGTTACGCTTACATCCTGATTGGCCCAGCCATACAGATTTGCCGCGGGGGTCCGGGTAGCGGATATCAGCGGCACGGTTTTGTCTATATTTAAGGTCAGCGTGGCGGTGCTGGACAGACCAGCATAGTCCATACAATACCCTGAAACAGCCTGATTAAAACCCTCGCTTGATATTATTTGACCAGGAGCACAATAAGACACACCAGAAAGCGTGTCGGTCCCGGTAACTGTTACGCTTACGGAAGTGTTATTCCAGTTATAGCTGTTTTTCGCGGGTGTTTGGGTGGCCGCCGTCAGCGGCGGTGTCCTGTCCCATACAAAGAAGTCATTGCCTGAGGTGAAAGCGCCATCATCCTCAAATAGGTCAGAATTCTTGACACGCCAGAAATACTTTCCCTCTGGCAACAGGCTGTCCAGCGTAAAGACAGGGTTGGTAGAAAACGTTATACCATTGTCAAAAACCGGAGCGCTGAAAGAGTTTTCATTTGAGATCTGCAAGGCGAATGCGCCTTGTTTATCAATCGGATCATTGTCTCTAAAAAGCCATGAAAAGATTGGGGCGGGTGAATTTAGAGCCGGATTCAACTTGCCGTTTACTTTCAATTCAGAAGCTGCTAAAGGCGGCAGATTTGGAGATTTGAGGAGATACAGCCCACCGGTATCGCTTAAAAAGGCCGCTTTCCCGCGGCTCAAGACAACGGGTGAAAAGACTTTGGCGGCCAGTGCTGTTTTAGACACGAGCGCGCCGCTCTCCACCATAAGAGTGTAAAGGTTTTTATCATTCGCGCCCGCCAGGAGTTTGTCGCCTATAATCGTCGGCGCCGAATAACTGGGGGCGTCTATCTTGAATTTCCACGACAATGCGCCGTTTGACTTAGACAGCGCATATATCTGGCCGTCGCGTGAAACGGCATGGATAGAATCAGCCGAAACTGCCAGCGCAATAGATACCGGAGCCCCCAGGTCGTAAGTCCAGGTTATAGCTCCGTCCTGAGTCCGCAGCGCTCTTATTTTCCCATCATAGGAGCCGACAAACACAGTCTGCCCGTCAACGGAAAGGGCAGAAGACGTCTGGCTTTGAATATCAGTTTTCCACACTAAAGCGCCGTTAAGCTTATCCAGGGCAAAAATATTGCCGTTTACAGTTGCCGCGTATACTTTGGACTGATTAACTGCCGGTGATGACCGTATATATTCATTACCCAGGTCCGTTTTCCAGGCCAGCTCGCCATTCTCAATCTTTAGCGCATACAACATCCCGTTATTGGAGGCAGAAAACAGAAGGTTGTCCTGAACTACCGGCGAGGTGTTTATTGCGGTTCCGGCCGAATACACCCAAATCACCTTTCCATCGGAAGCTCCAAGCGCGTAAATCTTACCGTCGGATGTTGTGAAGTAGACTACGTTTTTATAATAAAGTGGCGCGGAATTAACAACGCCGTCCACCTTAAGCGCCCATAGCCGCGTTCCGGTGGACTTGTTAAACGCGGAGAGTACCCCATTGGAAAATGCCGCATATACAGCGCTATACGACTGTATCACCGAAGGAAACCCGAAAGAATCCGCTCCGCTTTCAGCTTGCCATGAATTCTCCAATGGAAGGCGAACAAAATCTTCAGTATTATTTGCACTATGGCGGGCATCAAATTGAAACATCGGCCATTCGGCCGCCTGCGCGCTCATCACGGCAAGGCAGAGGATAAGCGCAGGGATGCAAACCATGCCTCCCAATAAATTTCTGAGATGAGTCCTTTTCATGACTCTGTATTTATCCCAGCCGACCCGCTTCAATCACCGAAGTTCTAAAATCGCATTTCAGTTTGAATCGTATAGGTATCCTGATTAAAGAAGTATCGGGCAAGGCGCAAGGTTGTGTCCGGCCTAAGTTTAATCCAGGTTCCCACCGCTAACCCATGGGTATTCCTGCCCACATCAACATAATTACCGCTTGTTCCAACAGACGGACTTGGGTAGATTAGATTCCGATCCAAACTGAAATTATAAATATTATAAGCCAGAAAAGGCTCAAAATACCTCAACCGATATCGCCATTCCATTTCTATAATCCAGGAGAGCACCGAAATGTCAGCCTGGACATCATACTCATTGCCCGCAAATCGCCGTGAATATGAAACCCTTTTGTATTTTCCATAGCGCACCACAAATCTCGTGCGTATAGGCGCACGTTCAGGTCCCCACCGGATCCCTCCAAAGCCCAGACCAAAAATCGGACTCAATCCGGTGTGCATAATATCAGTTGTGGTTCCGCAAGAGTTTGTACCCCTGCGCTCCTTGCGAAGCTCCTCTGCCGTTACCGAAAAAAAGTATTCCATATGTCCATCGGTGCGCCTATCAGCTTTCGGAATCATACGCAATATAAATTGCGGCACACGGCTGCGAATCCCGAATCTCACTGTGAAGTCCTTCAAGTTAGCCCTGTTGGAATCCCATCCTCCACGCTTCAGGCGTACTTCACGGTAGGCATATTCCACATCCGTGAAGTAGTGAAAAGAAGAGCTTGTCTTACCCCGCCCAAGTCGTTCTTCACCTGTATCGCTTGCCACTGCAATGCCAGGGAGGAGAGCACCCGCCCAAAAAATCAATACGAGCCATAATACTCGGTAAGCATGAAGAGTTAATTCGCTCATAAAAGTTGCTTTACAAAACAGAGCACATCCACATTTTCCGCTTCTTAGCCCAAACAATCGCTTCTTCCGAACTCCCACTTTAACACACACACATATGCAACATTATTCGCACGACACCGGTCCTATTGTTGGGCTAGAAATCGTTATTGTGACAGGCGTCGCCAATATTCGCCCTACCCATAATTTATTTTGTAAATGCTTAGGCCAAGTGCCGTATGGACCATATACCTGCCAATAAAAATCCCGGAAGAACACATACTCCGCCTTTATTTTATATTTACCAAGCTTAATAAAATTGAAAGATAACCCCCCCTCTCCGATATTAATCCAACGAGTTTGATACACCTTTTGTGAGTCCAACACCAGTAATTCATCTAGTTTGTGATCCACCTGTCCCCTTACGGTTGGAAACTTATGCTCCACTGGGCTGTTTATACGATCATAGACACTTATAAAATCCACATAGTACCTGTGAGCAACTGGGTCCGGGAAAGTGTATGTATGGCAAGACTTATTTGTTATTTTCAATGCCACACACACTTTATTCTGTGTACTCTGACCATTTTCCATTAATTCAATGCTAAGTCCCCTTGACAGTATATTCCCTCGAAAAATCCACACAGATTCTAAATAATAAAAGTACGCCTTTATCTTCCCAAACCCCAACATCAGGCTTAAGAAAATAAGTATTGCGAAAATTATTACCAACCGCTTTCGGTTCAAAATTACCTCCCAAAACATTTCTCCTCACACGCTTCTCCAATATCGCGATATGTCCTGCTATCCAATATTAATGAACCTGGATACTTTGTATTTTGGTATATTTCATCAGCATAGTGTGTTAACTCATGAAGAATAGTTGCTGCTATATATTCCGCGTTATATGTACTCTTCTCAAGGTCGTCATCAAGCCAAATTTGATACCGGAATTTATCTATCCTCGTAACCTGTCCCTGATAAACTAGTACTCCTGGGTATGCGGCGAGATAGCCCGTATAATTCCCTGGCACATCCGTTTGCGTTTGAAGATCAAGTAAGCGAACATCCGGCAATGTATTTGCGGAAAGCAGCCTATCAAATTCAGGTTGATTGACAGACAAATATCTATTAAAGAAGTCCTGGCAACCCGTATCGATTATTTTTCCGCCGATTATAGCCGCGGCATTATAAAACTTTTGCGAAAGTTTTGGACAAGTGTTAGGAAAGCGATATAACCCTGTGGGATCGGTGTATGCAAGTGGATTATCCTTAACATAATTAAACAAATTTAAATCATCTGTCCTTGCCAATCTTTCCGCATAGTATTTTCTTGATTTTAGAGAGGCCAGCGGATCGGGTGTTATCCACCTGCCCAACTCGGGCGCATAGTACCTTGCGCGGTTATATTGCAGCTGGCTATCGGGGTCGTACTCGCGGCTGGTAAACTTGAACGGGTTTTTATCCCTGGCTGTTACGTTTGATTTGCCGTAGGGTTCGTAATTATAGTTCTGGACAGGGTCGCCAAGGATGTCGGTCAGCATACTCACGCTGCCCAACCCGTCTGGCAGATAATAATACGTATGGTTATGCTCGTCCGTCATAGACAGCGGCTCGTCTAGTTTTAGGGCGTGTAGATACTGCCGCTTCACCGCCCGGTTTGCGTCCAATTCCGCAAGAACATTACCCGTATTGTCCAGAATAAACTGCGCCACGCCCTGAGAATCTGTTTTCTTTATCCTTGAGCCCAGCGGCGCGGGGGTGAAGCTCAGTGAGGGCAGCATCGGCGCGTAAAAAAACTCATTCGTTGGCAACGCCGCGCCTGTTAGAGCATCCTTTAAGCCAGCTATCCTCGCGGGGCGGTCAAAACCGTCGTAATCAAAAGTTGTCGTTATATTCGGCGGGGCCTGTATCCGCGTAAGCCTGCCGGTAGCGTCGTGGGCGTAGGCTTTATCGCCCGCTGAAAGCATACGATCGGCCTCGTCATAGGTGTAAGTTATGGTTTCAGACACATTGCCGTTCACCGGCGTTCCGGTTATTCCGTTGGCTTTGGCAAGATGCTCCGGCCAGAGCTGCGCAAGTCTAGTCCGGTTGCCTACATGGTCGTATGTAAATTCCTGGGTTCTACCGCTCGGGAACACGGCCTTTACAAGCCGGTCAAGTTTGTCGTAGGCGTAATCATATTTTCCGACGCTATCCGTTACGGATGTTCTATTGCTATTGGAGTCATAAGTATAAGCGAATTTATTCAGCAGTATCCCATCGCTCTTGCGATGCTCAAGCTTTTCAAGCCTTCCGGCCGAATCAAAGTTATAAATGCCGACAACGCCGTTGGGGGAAGTCCTTTGCGTTATCCTCCCAACGGGATCGTAGTTAAAGCGGTGCGCCCGGTTGTGTTCGTTTATCTCAATAACCCTGTTAAGCGCGTCATAGGCATAATTTACGTCGCTTGTATCCTCGCGCACAAGCTTTGTACGGTTCCCCACGGCATCATACACATAAAGCAGGGCTTTGCCCATTGAGTCGTAACCCGTCCTGGTCAGCCTGTGTCCAGAGTCGTAATCATAACTCATAGCAAAGCCGCCGCCGCTAAAGCCGGCAAGCAGATCATCACTGTTCCAAGTAAAATTCCAGGTTTCGGCGCCAGCTTTTGCGCTTGTAAGACGGTTCCCCGCATCATAAACGTATTCCTGGGCTTCACCGGTTGGTTTTCTAAGCCGCGTCATGTTTCCGGTCGCGTCATATTCAAACCCTGTGCGACCGCCCAAAGCGTCTGCAATGGCGGTAATCCTCCCCTGCTTGTTGTACTCAAAAGCCATTGCATGGCTGTTTGCATCCGTTATCCCGGTAAGTCTGCCGGCCTCATCATAGACGTAGCGCCACACTCCTCCTTCTGCGTCGGTAACTTTAGTCAACCGCGACATAGCTCCGTATTCAAATGTTGCCGAATTTCCGCGCGCGTCGGTTTTTGACGCCAGGTTTCCGGAGCCGTCATAGGAATACCGGGTAATATTACCGGCCCCATCCCTGCTGGAGATAAGCCTGCCCACCGCATCATATGAATAAAAAACGCTCCTATTATCCGGCCATGTTTCTTTAGTTCTGAGGCCTCTGGAATCATATTCATAAACAGCGTCCCCGCCGAGAGGATCAATAAGCTTACTAAGCCTGCCGGCCGCGTCATATTCGTAGCTTGTAACGCGCCCTAAAGCGTCGGTTTCCCGGACTTTATTACCGCGCGCGTCATACTGATATGAAGTCTTGTTACCAAGAGGGTCAATAACAGCGGAAAGCCTGTTGTCCGCGTTGTATTCATACCGTGTCACATGTCCCAGAGCGTCGGTAACGGCCGTCCTGTTGCCAACAACGTCGTAGTTATAAAGGATAGTCCTATTTAACGCGTCCGTTGTGCTTGCCAGTCTGCCGGTGGCGTCATAGTTGCTGGAAACGGAATGCCCGAGCGGATCCTTGACCGCCGTTATATTCCCGGCGGCGTCAAGCGTGTATTCCGTGCGGTTTCCCACCGCGTCTACCACGGCCGCAACGCGGCCCGCTTTATCGTATTCGGTCCTTGTGGTATTTCCCTGCGGGTCCGTTACGGAGATAAGATTCCCGGAGGAGTCATAGCCATATAGTGTCGCCCCGCCCTGCGGGTTTATGCTCTTTATAAGTCTGCCGGAAGCGTCATATTCGGATGAAGAAACATTCCCCGCCAGATCCGTGGCGCTCACCTGGCGGCCGAGGGCGTCGTAAACAAATCCGGTCGCCGCGCCGTCTGGGCCGGTTTGTTTCACAACACGGTTTAAGGCATCATACTCATATACGGTCCTGGAACCTGCGGCGTCAATGCCGGCGGTTCTATTGCCGTTCGCATCATATTGGTAACTCACACTATTTCCAGCGGGATCGCGGTTCTCAAGCAGACGGCTAAAAGAATCATAGGAATACCGCGTTGTGTTCCCCCCGGGGGCGGTGGCCGCAACCAGATTCCCTTTGTGGTCATATTCATAGCTGACAGTCTGATTCTCCGGGGAAATCTTTGAGGTTACCCTGGATAAAGTATCATAAACGGATCTCGTCACCGCCCCATTCTGGTCTGTCTGGGTTAGGATGTTTCCATTCGCATCGTAGGAGTACGAAACGGAGGTTTGATCCGAATATATCGTTTTTATCAGCCTGTTGTTTTTGTCGTAAGAATAGGAGGTTTCCTTGCCCAATGGATTTATAACCGTGATATTGTTTCCGGCGGCGTCAAACCGGTACCTGGTGGAAGCGCCAAGCGGATCAATACTTTCAACCACTTTCCCTTTTTTATCATGCTTGTAACTGGTTGAATTTCCGGCGGGGTCAGTAATTGAAGCCGGTCTTCCGGCATTATCATGGGTATAAATGGTTATGCGGTTTTCGGGGTCGGTCCAGGATTTAATAAGCCCCGTTGAATCGTATTCAATGCGCGTTATTCCACCCAAGGCTCCGGCTATTTCCGTTAAATGCCCCAGCGTATTATAGGTGTATGCAGTAATCTTTCCGGCCGCATCGGCGATTGATTTGATTTTTCCGTCCGGGGACCAGGTATAATTCCATGTATTCCCTGCCCGATCCGTTTCCTTAACAAGGTTGCCTCCGGCATCCCAGTCAAAAACATACGCCCTGTTTTCCGGGTCGGTTATTGACACAAGACGGTCAAGCGAGTTGGCTCCAAATTTCCAGGTATTGCCATTGGCGTCTTTTTCTTCAATTAAATTACCGGAGAGGTCATACTTAAAATGCCGCGTCCCGCCTTCGGAATCGGCAACAGCCAACACGCGCCCTTCCAGATCGCGTGTTAAATTCAGGATGGTGCCGCCTGATGTCTGGATTTGAGTGATGTTTCCGTTAATATCGTAGTTATATTTTAGGGTGTTGCCCTCGGGGTCTTTCTGCTCAATCGGTTGGTTCAGCGGGTCATACTTAAACTCGGTTTTCCGCCCCAGCGGGTCTTCGGAGGCCGTTAAATTACCATCGAGGTCATAAGTAAATTTCCAGGCATTATTTTCCGGGTCGGTATATACGGCAATTTCCCCCGCGGGAGTATAGGTGTAGCGCGAGATATTACCCAAAGGGTCTGTAAGAGCTGTAACATCCCCGGCCCCATTCCTTGCCAAAGACCATTCCCGGCCTTCTGAATCTTTTGCGCCCACCAGCTCGTTGTTGACGTTATAGTTAAAAGTTTGCACGCCGCCGGCGGGATTGATATAGCTTGTTATATTGCCGATGGCGTCGCGCTGGAAAGTCTCCTTTTTGTTTCCCGGATTGATTTTCTCTACGAGCTGACCGCTTTTATCATAGTTGAATTGCGTGACATCGCCGAGGGCAGATTTAACCTCGACTATCTGGTCGTTTGCATCGTATTGCAGAGATATATCCGTCGCATCCGGCTGGATTATTTTTGACACCCGCCCGTTCAGGTCATAATTAAGCTGCCACGCATTCCCTCTTGCGTCTTTTAAGGAAGTTTCCCTGGCGGATTTGTCATAGGTGATTTCGTGAACGGCGCCGAATGAGTCCGTGTTTTTAATCAGCCTTCCTAATTCATCGTAGGATAATGTATTGGTATTGCCAAGCGGGCCTGTAATGCCGGTCATTAAACCGTTTACGTCATATTCAAAGGAATGAACGCCGCCTTCCGCATCGGTAAAGTTTGAAATCCGGCCGGTTTGACTGTAGGAATAAACCGTTTTTCCTCCATTTCCGTTTTCTTCGGAAAGAAGGTTCCCGTGTTCGTCGTATGCCATTTTAAATTTTGAATTGTCTGGGTAGTCAATTTGCAATAATTCATTGCCCGTAGACCACGAAAAAGATGAGGCATGGCCGTTTTCATCGGTGGTACTGGCCAGGTTACCAAGTGAATCATACGTATATGTCCTTTTTCCTCCTGCCGGATCCACAATCTGCTCCATATTCCCATACCCATCATTGGCCACAAGTGTCTTACGGCCCATTTGATCGGTGTGCTCGGTTAAGCTGCCGCGTGCGTCATAGGAAAAGCGGACAGTATGGTTTTCAGGATCGGTAATTGAAGTTAAATTCCCGTAATTGTCATGGGAGTATGTATAGGTTTGCCCCAGAGGAGAAGTCTCTGCCAGCATCCGGCTAAAAACAGGCTCATACTGCCGGGTGACTTCGCTGCCGTCCGGATAAATTATTTTTAATTCATTGCCTTTATCATCCCTGATAATCTGCGTCTTTTTTCCGTCCGGCTCCGTTAATTCCACAAGCCCGAGATTATCATTCCATTTATATTGGGTCTCATCTCCCAATGGGTTTTTTCTTGAGGTCCATAAACCCCGGTTGTCATAGCCGTCTATCCAGGATATTCCTTTCGCGTCCGTCAATGTTGTATTGCAGCTTCCATCGGGCAATATTGAATACGCAAGACTTACCAGTATATTGCCCGCAGCATCAAGTTCCTCGGCTATCCGGCCGAGGTCGTCATATTCATAAATACCTGTGGGCATCCCGGTTTGGCTTTTTGAATCGTCATAGGAAGCCAGCAAATGCGGTTCGTCATATTCATAAGCGCCATACTTGCCGCCAGGATATCCCACATTTTCCAAATCTCCGCTCGCGCTATATCCATAACTGACAGTTTGATTCCCCGGCCCGGCTATCGCAGCTATTCGCCCGCCCGAGTCATACGAAAACGCAAAAACACGCCCGGCAGGATCGGTGATTTTGGTTAATTTCCCATCCGCATACGCCAGGTTTATTGTGTTCCCGTTTGTGTCGGTGATTTTTTGAAGTGCGCCGTTCCCGTCAAAAACATAACGGCTGCCATGTTTATGTACCAGCGCATAAGTGTCCGTTTCCCTGACAAGCCGGGAATACACTCCATTCGCGCTCATATAAGTGCCATCGGGATTTCTGATGAACTCAAGGACTCCGCCGTCGCCTGCTTCAAATTCCACATCGCCATTCGGTCGGAATTTCAACGCCATATTGTAATTATGCGTCCAGCCATATCCGAACGGGCCGTTTTTATGGGCATTAAGATTATTGTAAAAACGCACAAACTGAACAAAAAGGCCGCGGCCAGGGAGGTAAAAATCTTCCACACTATACAACAGGTTTCCGGTTAATGTGTTTACCGGATTGGGGGTAAGGCCGGCAAATGTGCTGACGCCCTTAAAGGTTCTGTTGGACTTGCTCATGACATTAAAAACATTATCCTGCGGGGATTCCCCTGCCGGACTGGTTTCACCGGATACCGACACATTAGGGCCAGGCTGTGACGGCGCATTCTGCGGATTAAAATCATTTAACCCCTGATAGCTGTTTTTACCTGTGGCGTTGGACCATTGTATGGCTTTTCCGCTGGTATTCAACGCTACGCCTGAATCAATCCACTGATTTTTCCCTGACAGCATGGAATTGGTCTGGCCGTGAAGGGTTGTTCCTAAAGAGCTTTTTCCCCAGTTGCCGGCTGCAAGGTCTTTGACGCTGATTTTATCATTCAAAGACTGTTCCGCCCAGTTTGCTTTATCGGGCGGCTTGAGGTCGTAACTGGATTTACTGAACGGAGAGTTCTGTATTGTTATGAGATTATTGCCGCCGACAGGCCCGAGATTTGTGATTGTGGCGGGGCGGGAAACCTGGAAATTAGCCAAGCCGCCGGTCAGGGTTCCGCTTTGCGAGAAACCGGAATTCACCGAAGCGATTTTGAGCTTATCTATGGCCGTGGTTATGGGGGAGCCTTTTTCCGATAAAGTGTATGGCGGCTGGGCAATAGTGTTTCCGGCAATATCATTTTGGGAACTGGACTGAAAACTAGTGAGCGCATATCTAAAGTTAACGTCGAAATGCGTGTTAGCGGACAAGGTAGCGGCTTGAGAGACGCAATACTGTGGTTCTCCCTCACCACCGTCGCCACCACCGCCACCACTGCCACCACCGCCCCCACCGGAACTACCGTAGGTTATTAAAGCGCCGCCTCCAAACAACAAACCCACTGCGATTAGCGGCGGGAGAGTGAATGTAAGTACCCCAGCTAATACACCCGCCCCAATGTATATAGCCGCAATGCCAGCAACTACAGCAAGGGGTTTGATAAGTTCTTTTAAGCCATTACTAATCCCCTTTTTAATCTTTTTCCAAGCCTTCTTAAGATTTAAATCGTGGGGGAACAGCATACCATTGGAAAAATTCATTTCCCGGCGAGCCGAAGCGAACGAGATAACATCATTCGGCGACCAATGCCTTCCCCAAGAATTTTCCGACGTATTGGCGTTTAGATTGTTGCCTAATGACAGAACATGCGGCTGTATGCCATCATCGGCGGCCGGTAAGCCGGTCAGAGAACCCGACGGCGCGACAAGCCAGAGCATCTTCTTGGACACAGGCGGAAGACCGAGAACTTGCGCCCGTATAATATTCTGCGCCGTAGCGGTACTTTTAAAAACCGCTATTGCTTTCCCATCTTCTCCTGTTCTGGCGGCTGCAGCCTCAAGAAGCCCTGCCTCCGAAAACCGCGAGAACATGACCTCTATATTCTTGATAGGGCGGCCTCTCGAATCCAGAACCTCCGCTGAGAAAGCAGCTTCCGCGCCGGCTACGGCAACTGCCGGCGTATTTACAAAACCTATAACTGCTGCTTTGGCTGGAATGGCATACGCAAAACCAAATCCGGCGAGTATCCCCGTACTTGCGCCGACTATAGGCTCTCCGACAGTTATAAAGTCTACAAGACCTGTCGACCCCTTAGCGCCTCCTGCTGGGAACATTGTATTGTAAATTTCCAGCGCAAACGCAGAGTTTTGCTGAGTAAACAGAAAAGCGACACAAAGGCCGCCACATAATATCCGTCGGATAAAATTACGTGCCATACAGATATCTCACCCATGCCATACAAACAGCCCTGAATCAAAAACTTGCGCCTTTACCCGTCACGGATATACCTGCTTTATATTTTTCCCATCCCCATCGGCCCAGAAGAATTTAATATTGGAAATTGAAGAAGGCGCGTCCTTCCCGCGCTCATCCATTGAGAATAAAAAACCTAGGCCATCAGAGTTCCAACGAAAGAAATCTAGATACCCGCTTGCAACCAGATAATTCTCTCCGTTTTTAATTTTGGCCAGCCAAAGCCCGTTCGCGGTGGTATATGCCAATTTTTCGCCATCCAGTGAGATATAAGCACCATATATGGCTTCCTTCGCAACAACTTTCCCGCATTTATCGCCCTTTGAGTCGACAATCAGCATTTCAGTTGGACTTATAAGCAAAACACCTTTGGAAACATTATCCCCCCAAAGCACTATCGGACGAAAAACCGCAGATGTTTCCTGAGCAAAGGCGCTAACAATGGCACCAACTCCCAGGATTACAAGAATAGCAAACGCGCGTATATTCATATTGTCCTCCTACAAACAATACCAATCGCAAAACACTTTTCCATATGACACCTTAAAAAATTAGTATTTTATACACGGCAAAAGCGCCATATTCCTCGGCCGGGTTTCATTAGTTCCAGAATATCCTCCCCATTCAGTAAGCCAAGTGCCAGCGTTCGCAGGTGTTACACCAGGATTACCTACACCATGTATTGTTAAATACCCCATTGTAGTCGTGTCAGCATTACCGGCACGCGCATTGCCTCCTCCAACCAACGCAAAACCGGAATTATGACGATGGGGTTGAATTTGGAATGCTTGAGTTGAGCCAACAGCGCGAGGAGCATCAGGGTCAACTTTAGTGGCGTCTGTGCGATTATCCGCTCCCCTTATAAATTCACCTCTTAAATCCGGCAAATTAAAACTCCCGGTCTTCCCAATAACATACGCCAATCCTGGGTAATCCGCCGCTGAAACAGTTTGTCCATCCGCCTTGAGAAAACCCGTTGGGCAGGAAACGCTGTAAAAAAACATTACCGCCCCAATAAAATTGCGCGCATACAAATTTCCATCTATCAGGACATCTCCGACCACGCTGAGCTTTTTTTCAGGCGCGGTCGTTCCGATACCAACGTTACCGGAAGCACTCAGAATGTTATCGCCTGCATTTATTCCCCTAACAGCTAAGGCGAAAGGCACTGCCGTCAATGGAGCTCTTACTATTTCAATATCATTGTTTTTAAACCTAATCTCAAGCAATCCTGCCTGGGCTTGAAAAACCGCAGGATCAAATCCGCTTATATATGCAGTAAACACCCCGTTTTGGTCTGGCACCATATCTATCGGGGAAGCTGTAGACACGAGAACCCCATTGGTAAATATTTCCACCTGCACACCCGAAACGGCCTCCGTCGAACTTAACCGCCCCTGCACGGAGATGCTGTTTTGGCTCTGCTGGGCAAACAATCCGCCTTGTGTGAAAGTTAAAAGCAATAGACTCAAAATATGTTTTTTCATCTTCCCTCCAGATACTCTATTTCTCTGTGAACAAAACAACCTCCCGCCCTGCGCGCATACTTATCCTAACGGTTTTAAATATAAAGCCTGATACATAAATTCCCAAACCCAAGCTAATTCCAAAGC
The DNA here is from genome assembly GCA_030651035.1 of Elusimicrobiota bacterium. Lineage (GTDB taxonomy): Bacteria > Elusimicrobiota > Elusimicrobia > Elusimicrobiales > UBA9959 > UBA9959. The sequence goes on along the minus strand of JAUSCK010000055.1, from coordinate 1,414 downwards.
AAAACCAGCAGAGAAGCTGCGGCCAGCCCCCTACCGGTTATTTAGGTGCGCGGTAAAACAACCAATTATGCGCGCACCAAATAAAAAGCCCAAACACCCGTAGTATAGTATGGGTGATGGATTAATGAAAGTCAACAACAGGGGTGTTACTCTTCCCTTTTTCATAGGGAAAGTATTTTTATGTTTCTTGCGGGAAATCGCGGAGTGGAAATTTATCGGGGGCCGGTTTCTTCGGGGTAAGGCGGCACGTAAGCCCAGCCGACGCCTCTCTGGTTTTGGATACGGCCGGCAAGAGTATCGCCAAGGTCCCGCCTAAGCCTGGAAATCAGCATGCCCACGGCTTTGGTCTTTTCCCCGGTAAGGTCGGAATAATAGACCCGGTTTACAATATCGTCTTCTTTGACAAAACATGGGCTGTTCTCTATCAGCAGCGAAAACAGGGTAAAGCGTTCCGGCAATGCTTTTCATCGTCAATAATGAGCAGTTTACGGTCGAGCATGATCCCCCCTTACGGTGTAAGACCATTATACAAGAATGCGGCGCCGACCTGCTGTTGTAGAAGTATTTGTTCCCCGGAAGTCGCCGTACCTGGCTGCCACTGAAAAACCGTTATAATGGGCCAGCGCCAGCAGTTCCTCCGGGTCGCGCACCAGGCAGTGCGGGTTAGGGTTGAAAACGTCGAAAACAAAGCGCCCGCCCGGGGCCAGGTGCCGGGCTACGGAAGCGAAAATCCCCTCGATGTCCTCCCGGCGGCCCAAATGCTGCATGGAGTGGAAGGCCATGAAGATCAGCTTGAATTTCCGGCCCAGGCTGAAACTGCGGGCGTCGCCGCACGGGATATTCCTACGACTTTAGCCACTTGCTATAATTCCTGTGATGTTAAAAGAGATGAACTTCAGGGCCGCAGCGGCGCCCGCCGCTATACTGCTGGCGGCTTTCCTGGCTTTCGGCCTGACATTTAACGTCGGGTTCATGTGGGACGACCACCGCCTGATAGAGCAGAACCCGCGCCTGTCGCTCACCGCCTCCAACCTGGCCTCCGCCTTCAAAGGGGACCCCTTCAGCCAGGGGCTGAATTATTACCGCCCGCTGCTGACGGTCAGCAACATGGCCGACTACGCGCTCTGGGGCTACAGGCCTTTAGGCTACCGCCTCGTCAATTTCCTTTTCCTCTCCGGAGCGGCCGTGCTTTTTTTCTACCTGGCGCTGGCGCTCGGGTTCGGCCGCGGCGGGGCTTTCTGGGCCTCGGTCCTGCTTGCCGCCCACCCGGCAGTAGCGGAGCAGATGCTGGTGATAGCCGGCCGCTCGGAGCTGGCCTCAAGCGCCTGCATGCTGGCGGCGCTGCTGCTCTTCCTTAAGGACAGGGCCGCTCTTTCTTTCGTTTTTTTCCTGGCCGCCGCGGGCTTCAAGGAGA
>JAUSCK010000049.1 GCA_030651035.1 Elusimicrobiota bacterium | reverse complement strand
CACCACCGGACATGCGGGTCCGCATCCGGCGGTTTAGAAACTTGAGGTTATGCGGCGAGTTTGGGCACCTTCATCAGGTCGAAGTAGCTTATGGGGAAGGCGGTTTTAAGTGCCCCATGCGCGGCGGTTCTCCACCAGCGTTTAACATGGGCGGCCGCGGCACTGGCTGACCGCTCGGATAATCCCCGGGCGCGCAGTTTCCCGTAAGCCGTTGTCCCACGTTTCCACTGATTAAGTTGCAACGCGATAAGGCGACGGCGTATCCAGCCGTCCAGTTCCCTGAACTTGCCCGGCGTATCCGCAAGCCGGAAGTATGCCTTCCAGCCCAGCAGATAACCTCGCAGTTCAACGAACACCGACTTCATGCTTTTCCCGCCTTTCCGACGTGTTATCTCCCGGATTCGCTCTTTCATGCGCTTGACGGCCTTTGTAGCTACTCGCCGTTTAATCTCGCCGCCCTTGGCCACCCAGAAACTGTAGCCAAGGAACTTGCGGGTCCACGGGGTCGCCACCGCGCTTTTAGATTCGTTGACCTTCAGCCGAAGTCCCGCGTACAGGCGCTTCAGCGCCTCCAGCACCCTCTCGCCGGCGCGCTCCGACTGAACATATACGTTGCAGTCGTCCGCGTAGCGCACGAAGGCGTGGCCGCGTTTCTCCAGCTCCTTGTCAACTTCGTCTAATAGCACGTTCGCCATCAGCGGCGAAAGGGGACCGCCCTGCGGCGTCCCTTCCCGCCGCTCCGTTACTACGCCGTCTATCATCATCCCCGCTTCAAGGTAGCGCCGAATCAGTCTTAACAGCCGCTTATCCGCGATTCGCTTTGCCAGCCTTCCCATCAACACGTCGTGGTTTACCCGGTCGAAGAATTTCTCCAGGTCCACGTCCACTACCCACCGGCGTCCTTCCTGTATGAACCGCTGCGCCGCGTTTACCGCGTCGTGCGCGCTTCTTCCGGGTCGGAAACCGTAGCTGTGTTGTGAGAATGTCGGGTCGAATCTCGGCTGTAGCACCTGTAGTATGGCCTGCTGGATGAATCTGTCAAGGACGCATGGAATTCCTAATACACGAACCCCGCCGTCCTCCTTTTCTATTTCCTGCCGTCTTACCGGCTTCGGCTGGTAGGTTCCGGCGAGCAGTTGCGCGCGCAGTTCCTCCCAGTGTTTCGCCAGATAGCCAGCCAGTTCATCCACGGCCATACCGTCTGTTCCGGGGCTGCCCTTGTTCTTCCTCACCCGCTTTATTGCCCTGTCCACATTGCCGCTCTCGACCACCTCTTCCATCAGGCGGTCGGTTCCTAAGCGTACATCTCCGTTCGCCGCCGTCAGCGTTTCGCCGCTTCGCCGGACTGTCGGGGCTTCACCCCTGTATTCCAGCGGTAGCTCCATTTGCTCGGTCTTCTGGCGCTTTTCGCTTTCGGGACTCATGGCTGTTTCGCTCTCCTTCCTATTCGGCCCTTCTCCTCCCCGGCTCCGGGGCTGGTACTACGGCCTCTGCTGACTTCTCGCTCCGTTCCTTAACGTCGCCCTTTCAGGCGTAAGGCGAGACCTCCCCAGGTAAGAAACCATGCCTTCCATCCACAACCGCCGAATTTACGCCGCCGCCCTTTGGTCGCAGGGGCTTCGCGGTCATTAGCCCGCTCGCCCCGGTCGGCAACGCCTCATATTCGGTTTCTGTTCGTCGGCTCGGATTTTCGCTCCACGCTTCTTTCAGCGTATGCCTCGCGGCGTATCGCCTTGCGCTTCGCTTGAGTTTTCTGCAACCTGTGTACTCGGAGGACTTTCACCTCCAAGCTTGGTTTCATGCCGGGCACACTAAACCAAGAAGGCCCTGTTTCGACAGGGCCTTCTTATTTGTTCCGGCAAAGGAAGCGGTTTATTTCCCGCGCGCATATTTTTGAAAGCTGCCCGGCCGGATCCGGCCTGCAATTTATGAACTACCTCAAACGCTTGGGCACAACCAGCACCCATTGCCGGTAAGGCACAGTCGGCAATATACCGTCTAAAGCTTCGGCGGTAATTATGGCGGAGCGTTTGGCATCACAACTGGGCATACTCTGCGGTGGTCGGGTTAATATAAGCTTGTTAAGTTGCAAAGCAGGGGGAATGGGTTGAAAAAAAGAGACAGCTGCTTTTTCAAGAGAATATTCCCTTGTAAAAAATAAAGCGGCCTATCCCCGTTTAATTAAGACCTTATCATTACCAGGGCCATCTTGAACTTTTCTACGGCTTTCAGCGCGTGGGGCTTGTTGGCGGGCATTATTATGAATTCCCCCGCCTTCACCTTATGAGGCTTGCCTGAGATGGTTATCACGGCCGCGCCGTCCAGTATCTCCACCATGGCGTCGAACGGCGCCGTGTGCTCGCTGAGGCCCTGGCCTTTGTCGAACGAGAAAATGGTGACCGTGCCGGTCTTTTTCTCTATTATGGTGCGGCTCACCACCGCGCCCTTGTCGTAGCCCACCAGGTCCCTCGCCTTCAGCGCCTTTCCCCTCAGATCCTCTTTCTGTATATTTTTCATAATTTTCCTTTCTTCCTTTAGTCTTTCCTAGTTTAGCGTCTGCCTGAATCTCTTATAGGCGAACCCGGCCGCGGACAGCGCCATCAGCGCCAGCGCGCCCAGGTTGGTCCAGAAAACGTGAGCGTCGCCGCCTTTCAGCATGATGCTGCGGATAAGGCGGACGAAATACATCAGCGGGTCCAGGTAGGCGGCGGCGATAACGGCCTTTGGCATGTTTTCAACGGGGTACATGATGCCGCTCATCAGTATGGACGGGAAGAGGAACATAAAACCTCCCAGCATGGCCTGCTGCTGGTTTTTGGCTACCGTAGAGATAAAGGTGCCGATGCTGACCGTGGTCACTACCAGAGCCAGCGCCGCGAGAGCCAGCTGCCACAGCGGGCCGCGCACCGGCACGCCGAATATCAGGTAGCCCGCCAGCACTACAAGAAGGGCGTCGGCCAGGCCCAGGATTATATAAGGGACGGTCTTGCCCAGCAGCACCTCGGCGTTGGAAAGCGGCGCGGAGACGATAGTCTCGAAGGTGCCCATCTCCCTTTCGCGCGTCAGCGACATCGCCGTCAGGATTATGGTTATCAGGCAGACCAGCATCCCCATCACGCCGGGCACGAGGAACATCGAGGATTCCATGGCCGGGTTATAGAGCACCCGCACGTCGAACTTAAGGGCAGGTTCCCCCCGCGCCCCGTATTCCCTGGCGGCGGCCGCCGCGATTATATTTTTAGCGTAAACCTCCACCGCCCTGGCCTTGGTGGCGTTCGAAGCGTCCACCAGCAGCTGCATTTTGCCGTCCCCGCGCTCGGCCGAGCGCGCCAGGCCTTCTTTCGGGGCTATCAGCACGGCGTCGGCCCGGCCCGAAGCTATAAGCTCAAAAGGATCTTCGCCCGGAGTATACCCGGCGCGGGCAAACCAGCCCGAGGCGTAAAAGCCTTCAGTAACGCGCCCGAACATCGCGTCCCTGGGCTGGGAAAAAGCCGCGAGCTTGATGTTCTTTATCTCGGTGGAAAGCGCGAAGCCGAAGATGGTCAGCTGTATTATGGGCGCGCCGAACAGCAGCGCGCGCATCCTGACGTCGCGCAGCGTCTGTATCAGCTCCTTCCGTATAAAAGCCCTCAAAGTCCTGTTCATCTTAAATCTCTTGATCTTCGATTCTCGATCCCCGATTCTTACTCTTATCTCTGCGACCTCCGCGCCTCTGCGGTGAACTCCCCTCTCTTGATTTTATATTCTCGATCCTTATTCCAGATCTGTCTTAAATTTTATCAAGGCCAATGTCAGCATCCCGGCGCTCAAAAGCCCGAGCGCCAGGAACGGCACAGCGAGCTCGCCCAGGTCGGCCCCTTTAAGCGTGATGCCGCGCGCCGCCGCCATGAACCACCTCGGCGGCAGCAGCATTGTCAGGTACTGGAAAAACCTGGGCATGCTCTCCACCGGGAAGATAAAGCCCGACAGGAGCATGGACGGCAGCAGGCCGGTTATCATCCCGAACTGCATGGCGATCTGCTGCTGCCGTGTTACTACGGAGATCAGCAGACCCTGGGAGAGCGCTGCGGTTACGAAAAGCAGGCAGGCCGCCAGGTAAAGCAGGTGGCTGCCGGCGAAAGGCACGCCGAAAACCAGGCGCGACAGAAGATACACAAAAAACACGCCGGCCAGCACCAGCGCCCCGTACGGCGCCAGCTTGCCCGCCATTATCTCCAGCGGGCGCACGGGCGTTGAAAGCAGCAGCTCCATCGAGCCGTTCTCCCATTCGCGGGCCACGGTCATCGCCGTCAGCAGGATAGCCAGCAGGCCGATGATTATGGCGGCCAGGCCCGGCACGGTGAACCAGCGGCTGTTCAGCTCCGGGTTATAGAGAAAGCGGGTCTCGACCGAGAACGGCTCCCGCACCTGCGTCCCGGCCAGTTTGGACAGGGCGGAGCGCTGTATGCCGGGCAGGTAGCCCATTATCGCCCCGGCTTTGGAGTTGTCGCTGCCGTCGAGAACGAACTGCGCCTCCACAGAACCGCCGCCCTTTATTTTTTTGGAGAAGCCCGGCTCGATATAAAGCGCGGCGGCCGCGCGCCCCGAGTCCACCAGCGCGACCGGCCCCGCTCCGGGGTCGGACTCGACCAGGTGGAAATACCCGGAAGAGGAGAAGATCTCCTTAAGGCGGCGGGAGGCCGGCCCGTTATCCCTGTCCGAGACGGCCAATTTTATATTCTTAACCTCGTAATCTATGGCGAAGCCGAAGAAAGTGACCAGCATCACCGGCAGGCCGAGCGCCAGCGCCAGGGTGAACGGGTCGCGCAGGATGTGCATAACTTCCTTGCGCGCTATGGAGTAGGCCCGGTGTATGTTGAAGCCGTTCATCTTTCGGCCCCCTCTATCAGCCGGATAAAAACGTCTTCCAGTGAAGGCTGTATGAGACCGGCGGAAGCGGACCGGGGAAGCGCGGACAGCGCGGCGTCCATAGCCGCCTTATCCCTGAACGCCGCGTGCCAGCGCATGCCGTGCGGAGAAAGTTCAAGCAGCCCGGCGGCTTTCGCCAGCCCGGAAATAAAGGCGGCTGCGTCGCCTCCTTTAAAATCTATTTCAGCCATGGGCCCCGGAAAAGCAGTTCTTTTCAGCTCCGCCGGCGAATCCAGCGCTATCAGGCGGCCCGTGCGCATAAGGGCTATGCGGCCGCACTGCTCGGCCTCGTCCATATAATGGGTGGTCACAATGACCGTCTTGCCCAAACCTGTTATCCTGCGGATCAGCGACCAGAACCTCGCGCGGGAGGAGGGCGCCACGCCCGAAGTCGGCTCGTCGAGGAAGACTATTTCAGGGTCGTGCAGCATGGCCGCGGCCAGCGCCAGTTCCTGTTTCACGCCGCCCGGCAGGGAGGCCACCATGGTTGAAAGCGGACGGGCAAAGCCTATAAGCTCAAAAAGTTCTTTACGCCGTTTTTTTGCGTATGCGGGTTCGAGCTTTCGCAGTCCGGCAGCGAAATCCAGGTTCTCGCCCACCGTCAGGTCGTTATAGAGCGTGAACTTCTGGGACATATAACCGACTATCTTTTTTATCCCCTTCCCGCCGTCCTCAAATCCCAGGCCGCCCACCAGCGCGGAACCGGAAGTGGGCTCGAGCAGGCCGCAGAGCATGCGTATAGTGGTTGTTTTCCCCGCGCCGTTGGCGCCGAGGAAGCCGAAGATCTCTCCCCGGTTCACGCTGAAGGAAATGTTATCCACGGCGGTAAAATCGCCGAACTTTATAGAGAGGTCTCTTACCTCCAGGACGGGAGCAGGGTTCATTTCTCCGCCCCCTTCCTGATAAACAACTCTTCAAAATTGGCGGCGCCGGTTTCCTTGAGCACCGTGCGCGGCTCGCCCGAGGCCAACAGCCTGCCAGAATCCAGCAGATGCACCCGGGCGCACCGCTCCGCCTCGTCCATGTAGGCGGTAGAAACTATGATAAGTATTTTATCCGCGGCAAGGGCGTAAAGCATCTCCCAGAATTCCCGGCGGCTTATGGGGTCCACGCCGTTGGTGGGCTCGTCGAGGAGAAGCACGGAGGGCGACTGCAGGAGCGCGCACATCAGGCCAAGTTTCTTGTACATGCCTCCGGAAAGCTGGCCCGCGCGGCACCCGCGGAATTTACCCAGCCGGGTAATCCGGAGCAGCTCGGCCGAGCGGCGGTCATAAACCGCGGGCTCCAGCCGGTAAAGTTCGCGGAAAAACTCCAGGTGTTCGTCTATTGAAAGATCGGGGTAGAGGCTGGCCTGCTGCGGCATATAGGCGAGCGTGGGGCGCAAGTCGCTGAAAGCGGCGGGCTTGCCGTCACTGTAGTAATGGATACCGCCGGCCGACGGCTTAAGCAGCCCGGCCAGCAGACGCATCGTGGTGGTTTTGCCGGCCCCGTTGGAGCCGATAAGCCCATGCAGCAGCCCCGCCGAAAAATCAAAAGAAACGCCATTCAGCGCCTTCACGGCGCCGAAGTTTTTCTTAAGATTTTCCGTCCTTATTGAAAACATAGATTTTATTCGGGCAGTTTTACCTCTATCGTCATGCCCGGCTTAAGAGTCTCGTCGGGGTTAGGGAAAGAAACCTTCACCGCGAAGACCAGCCGGGTGCGCTCTTTGCGGGTCTGCACGTTCTTGGGAGTGAATTCCGCCTCCGAATATATCACGGAAATACGGCCGGCGAATTCTTTATCGCCGGCCTCCGGCAGCAGACCCTTTACCTCCATGCCGGGCTTAAGCTTAGCCAGCAGATCGTGCGGCACATAGATATAGGCCCACACCTCGCCCAGGTCCGCCACCGTGGCCAGTTTTGTTCCCGGGGCCACCAGTTCACCCTTCTCCCGGTAGGCGTAAAGCAGCCGCCCGGAGACCGGCGATTTCACCGAGCACCACTCAACCTTCAGCGCGGAATCGTCGCGCTTGTATTTCAGGCGGTCGTAATTTTCCTTCGAAACGGAGCCGCCGTTATAAAGTTCCTCGGCGCGCTTGAAATCCCCGGCGGCTATGCCCGCGGCCAGCCGCAGGTCGGCGCAGTCCAGCGAGGCTATCACCGCGCCTTTCTTCACCGGGTCGCCCTCGCGCGCCCCGTAGGCCTCTATCACGCCGGAGATCCTGGCGGAAAGGTCGGTCTCGGTGGCTTCTATAGTGCCGCTGTAGCGGAAGTCGCCGCCGGAGCGCACCTTAAGGTAAACGGCGGCGGCTATGATCAGGATAATAATTACGGGTATTATTTTTTTCATATTAATCCTCCGACAGGCTGTCTAAAAGGGCCAGCTTCATCAGAATTTCGGCGTTGGCCGAGGCGGCAGTGGTTTTTGCCTGGAGCTCTTTCAGGTTGGCGCTTTCCACTTCCAGCCAGGTTCCCCCGCCGGCCTTGTAGGCGGCATAGGCCAGCTTCGCCGCTTCTCCGGCGTCGTCCAGCGCGTCAATATTAAGCGCTTGTTCGTCCATCAGGGCGCCATAGGCGTCCAGCGCCGCGGCGAAATCCCTGCCGGCAGCCCGGGCGGCGTCGCCGCCCCGCTCGGCCGCGGCCTCCGCGTTCAGCCGGCTCTCTTTTTGCCGCTCCTCCAGCCGGCCGCTCTCAAAAAGCGGCAGCTGCAGGGACAGCCCGGCGGAATTCTGGACGAAGGAATACAGATCCGGCCCGTTAGGATAATCGATGGAACTGCGGGCGCTCAGAGTAAGGCGCGGCAGTTTTTCGGCTTTCTGGGCGGAAGCCGAGGCGCGCCAGGCGGCCGCGGCCTCGGACATGGCGGTCACGGCGGGCAGCTCGCTCCCCAGTCCTTTTTCCGCGGCCGGCAGCAGGCGTGACAGTATTTCTTCGTAAGGCTCGGCCCTGACCAGCAGTCCGGCGAAGGTCTCGCCGCCGTAATCTTTACCCGCCATCCGGGCGTCCAGCGGCATGCCCGTCCCGGCGGGCGGCTCCAGGCCGGTGACAAAGCTGAACTCCCTGAGCACCGAGGAGAGCTCCGCCCTGGCCCGGAGCAGGTCGCGGCGGCGCGCCGTCGTCTCCTGCCTGGCCCTTATGCCGTCCAGCCGGCTGCGCGAACCGGCCTTAACACCAAGTTCCATGTCTTTAAACTGGCTCAGGGCCACCTGCAGGTTTTCTGCTATAAGGTAAACCTTTTCAAGCGCCAGCTGCAGCTGAAAATAGGAGACGCGCGCTTTCAGCAGGGTCTGGCGGCGGACATTCTCGGCTTCGGACGATCTGCCGGAAGCCGTATGCCGGGCGGCCTCGCGGCCGGCACGCAGCGTCCCGCCGTCCAGGGTCCAGTAGGCGGAGGGGCCGATGGAATAGTTCCAGTTGTCGCCGAGAGGCCTGGCGCCGCCGGCTGCGGCGGGCATGGGAATTTCAGAGATGGTATGGATATAGCGCAGGCTGCCTTCCAGGCTGAGGCGCGGATACAGCAGGGTTCCGGCGGCGGCCTCGGCGGCCGCGGCGGCCTGCGCGGAGAATTTAGCGCTTTTGTACTGGCCGGAGGCGGCCAGCGCCCCCTGTTCGGCGGCCTTAAGTGTGGCTGTGAATTCGGCCGCGCGCGCCGTACACGGCAGCATAAGGAAGATCAGGATAAGCTTCATAAACCAATTCCCCTCAGGGCTATTTCCGCCCTTTCTGCTATCCCGGCGTCGGAGAACAGCTCCTCCCGCAGTTCCTCAAGGCTCAGGCCGCCAAGTTTCTTTACGCCGTTCTTCTCCATAACGCCGCCTATCAGCACCGGGAAGATCATTACCGACACCAGTGCGGCAATAATAAACGGGGTAGAACGGCCTTTAACGGCGCTCCCGTCGCGGCATTCTTCCGCCAGTACGGCAATATATTTTACATGTTCGGTAAAATTACCGCTTACAAAAGCAAATGCCTCTTTTTTTCCGTAGGTCAGGTCGGCGAATATCATCGGCGCGACTTTGCGCACTCCACGCGCGAATTTACCCACTTCCACGAGCGCGGCATTAAGCCTGGCGCGCGGAGTTCCGGCCACGGCGACCCCCGCCTTGAAATTTAGCATAAATTCCGCGTAGATTTCTTTAAGGACGGCTTTAAGGAACTCTTCCCTGGAACCGAAATAATAGTGGAACATGCCGGTATTCACCCCGGCCAGGCGGCAGACCTCGCGCACCCCCAGTCCGGTTATGCCTTTCTCCTGCAGGATCTTCCTGCCGGCGGCTTTAAGCTTCAGATCTGTCCCCGAGGCTGGTCTTGCCATACTTCCTCCGTTGTTATACTGTCGTATAATTATACATACGTATAACTGTTTTGTCAAGGTCAGGCTGAAAGGATGAAGAAACGAAAGAAGGGTATGGAAAACTACTGATAGACCAATAAAAAACCGCCGCCCTTTTCAGGACGGCGGTTTGAAAACCGTTAAAGGTTTAGATTACCACTTGTCGCCGTAGCCGCCGCCGCCGCCGCCGCGACCACCGCGATCGCCGCCGCCGCCGCCGCGTCCGCCGCGATCACCGCCGCCGCCGCCGAAACCGCCGGTGCGGGGACGAGCTTCCATCGGGCGAGCTTCGTTAATGGTCAGCTTGCGGCCGCCGAAATCGGAGCCGTTAAGCTTTTCCATCGCAGCGTTCGCTTCTTCGTCATTGGGCATCTCGACGAAGCCGAAACCGCGGGACTGGCCGCTGTACTTATCGGTGATCAGCTTTGCGCTGGTAACCTGGCCGTAAGTCGCGAAAAGGGTGTTCATTTCCTCTTCGGTCGTCTTGAAGGGCAATCCGCCCACATATATTCTTTTGCTCATTGTACTATCCTCCTAGCTATCATTACCTGATCTCAACTCTCTCTGCACTCTCCTTACTCTAATACTAGTAGGATAGGCTTCAAAAACTTGAGTCTCGGTTTAACTACCCGGATAGTATGACATTTATCCGCAAAAAGGTCAAGAAAAAACTATAAAAACTATACCCCGATGTCCTCGTTCCAGAGCTCCGGACTGGCTTTTATGAAGTCAGCCATCAGCTTCTTACACTCGGGCAGGTCCAGGTTTATCAGCCTGAGGAACTTCCCGGAATAGCTTTCCGGCCCTTTAAAGGTGGAATTTTCGCCTATCACCACGGTCGGGATCTTGTAAAGAAGAATAGCCCCGGTGCACATGGGGCAGGGTGAAAGCGTGGAATAGATCACGCACTTTTTATAGTCCGCGGCCTTCAGCCGGCCGGCGTTTTCAAGGCAATCCATCTCCGCGTGCAGTATGGCGGACTTTTTCTGCACCCTGCGGTTGTGGCCGCGGCCTATTATCCTGCCGCCCTTCACCAGCACCGCGCCTATGGGGATCCCCCCCTCTTTAAGGCCTTTGCGCGCCTCTTTAATCGCTGCTTTTATGAATTTCAAACGGTTTTGTTCCATCCGGAGCATCCCCCCCTATCCGCACCTCGCCATTATCCTCGTCCGTATCTTTTTTCCCCGCCCTGCCGCGCACTGCCACCGGTTTCTTGGAAGTGCGTTTAAAGGTGCCGGCAGCTCCTCCCGGACCCGCGTTCACCACCAGCTTGACGGAAGACCAGTCCTTGGAAAACTGCACCGTGCCCTTGAACGCCGGGCAGCTGAACTTCACCAGCCCCTTGCTATCGATGCAGCCGGACATGTTCATTTTAGGCATACCCTTAACCTCAGCGATGGCGGAGAAACAGCCCGGCTTGGTCGGCTTGGCGGTAAAGGTGCCGGCGCGCTTTTTTGGAGCGCATTTCCCGGCATACGAAAAAATCCCGTTGATTTCCTGCGCTTTCCCGCCCACCCCGGATTCCACGGCCCAGACACAATCATCAGGGGACGATTTAACGCTGCCCTTCCAGGAACCCAGCAGGCACTCCATCGAATCGCCTCCGGCGGCGGCCGCCGGGACTACGAAGGCCAGAAGCAGCGTCAAAGAACACGGCAGAATATGCATTTGAGATACTCCCCCTCTGGATAGTCGGCGGCCACAGGGTGGTCCGGTCCCGCGCCTGATTTTTTCAGCATCTGCACTTTTCGCCCGGCATTTGACGCGGCGCCCCGCAGGATAAATGCGAACTCCTCCAGCGGGACCATGCCGCTGCACGAGCAGGTGACGAAGATCCCGCCCGGCTCCACCAGCGATAGCGCTATGCGGTTGAAATCGCGGTATTTGAAGATGCCCTTGTCGCGCTCCTCGCGGTTAGACACCAGCTTATAAGGGTCCAGAACCACCATGCCGTAGCGCCGCTTCAGCTCCAGCATCTGGCGCATATAGGTGAAGGCGTCCGCGCAGACCGGGTCTATCTTCACTTTGTTTATATTGGCGTTGCGCTTGGCCATTTCATTGGCTTCGGGGTCCAGCTCCACGGAGGTAACCTCGGCTGCCCCGCCAAGTTTGGCCGCGTAGATGCCGAAGCCGCCGGTATAGGAACAGAGGTCCAGCACATTTCTTCCCTTCGCGAGGGACGAAGCCAGCAGGCGGTTCTCGCGCTGGTCGCAGAAGAAGCCGGTCTTATAGCCGGCCTTCAGGTCTATCTCGAACTGCACGCCGTTCTCGGTAATGCGGGTTTTATGCGAAGGCCCCGGCTCCGGCTTTATGGTGAAGCCCTCCATATCCTGGGTATAGGCGGTGGCCCGGTGGTGGAAAGTGGCCGCCGGGAAATGTTTTTTAAAGGCGGCTTCTATGTTCGGCCAGATCCTGTACATGCCGAGCGAGTAGAATTCCAGGGCTATCTGGTCCTTGTAAATATCCACCGTCAGGCCGGGCAGGCCGTCGGCGTAGTCGTGCACCAGGCGGTAGGCGTCGGTGGTCGCGGGGAGCTTCAGCACGTCGTGGCGCAGGGCCACGGCGCGGGCCACCCGCTTTTCAAGGAAATCGTCTATCTGGAACTCCTCGGGGTTCTCGCGCGTGAAGATGCGCAGGGTTATCTGGCTGCGCGGGTTATAAAGCGCCACGCCGTAGGGGTTGCCGTTCTTGTCGTAGACCGCCACCATCTCGCCGGCCTCGGCGCGGTCGCAGGTGTCGATCATCCGCTTGAAAGCGTTGGGGCCCGCGGGCGCGTGTGAAAGTTTTACCCTGGGGAGCCCGCCCGCCTTTGAAAATATTTTTTCAGCCATAAATGTAATTATACCAACATCGCGCATTGCCGCGAAACGTCCCCTTCCCGGCTCAGCTCCCCGATCCCCGATTTTCGATTCCCGATTTTCGATTTTCGATTCCCGACTATCCTTTTAATATGTCTATCTTCCGCCAGAGCCCCGAGCGGAAGCGCAGCGTAAAGAAGACCGCGAGCAGGAAAACGTAGAAGCCGCCCCAGGCCCAGGCGAATATCAATTCCCCGCCGGCCCGGTGCGTGATGTACCACACCCCCGGTACGAACAGCAGCCAGGCGGCGGCGCTGGCCCCTATCATCTGGAAGAGGGTGTCGCCCGCGCCGCGCAGCGCGTCCGAGAATATTATAGCTATCGCGTCGAAGAAGATGAAAACCGCCAGCACCTTCATGAGCGGGCGGCTCCGGGCGAGTATCTCGGCGTATTCGGCGGAATTCCCGGTACCGAAGATATTGATAAAAAGCCCGGGCACGGCCACGAACAAAAAGCCGAGCCCCAGGGCGTAAACCCCGGCCAGCCCGGCGGAGCAGCAGGCGACCCGCATGGCCACGTCCGGCTTTTTCATGCCTATATATTTTCCCACCAGCGTAAGCGTGGCGAGCCCCAGGCCGATTACCGGCATGAAGGCCAGCATGTTTATAGAGGCTATGATATTGCTGGCGGCCAGCGAAACTTTGTCGATCCCGCCGATTATGAAAATAAACGCGGCGAAAGAGGCCACATCCAGGAAGAAGCCCACGCCGTTCGGGGCGCCGTACTTTACAAGCCTGGCGAACATGTCACCGTGCACGCCCACCAGCCTGAAAGTCCTGTAGCGGCGGCGGTTATAAGCGGAGAAAATAAGGCCCAGGTAGATCCCGGTCATCAGTATCTGCCCGGCCGCGGCCGCAAAACCCGCGCCCCTTATCCCCATTTCAGGGAAGGGGCCGGCCCCGAAAATAAGCAGCCAGGACAGCAGCAGGCAGAGCGCGTTGCCCGCGATATTCACCGCCATGGCGACTTTGGTCTTGCCGCGGCCTATAAAGAAAGCGGCCAGCGCGGTGTTGAGCACGGGGAACCCCGCGAAAGAATTAAGAATGGCAAAATAGGGGCGCTCAAGGGCGCGCACCGCCGCCTCATGGCCCGAGTGGTCGATTATGTAATAGCCCAAAGGGGTGAACAGCAGCAGGACCAGGCCGGAGGCCAGCGCCAGCCACACGCCCTGCCAGACAGCCACCGAAACGCTGGCCGCCTTGCCGCGGCCGTAGTACTGGGAAACGAAGGCGTTGGTATAAGTCGCCGTGCCCATGAAAAAACAGAGGAAGGTAAAACTTAAAATGCCGGCGGGCACGCAGGCCGCCAGCGCGTCCGGGCTGTAATGAGCCAGGAACACCCGGTTTATGAACTGCATGATGGTATGCGAGGCGGTGGAAAGGATAAGCGGGTAGGCGACCTTCAGCAGCTCCCCCGCCCCGCCCTCGCCGTTGGTAAATGATCGCATAGAGCTCAAGCCGGAGGCCGCCGCAGGCGCCGGAGCCGCGGCTGACCATCAGCGCCGCGCCGTCCCGCAGGACGGCCTGTCAGTCATCGTCTTTTTCGCCGCGCTTGCGCAGGCTGTGGTCCAGCACTTTTTTGCGCAGGCGCAGGTTCTTGGGCGTCACTTCCACGAACTCGTCGTCCTCGACGTACTCGATAGCCTGCTCTAGGCTCATATTGCGGTACGGGGTCAGGCAGATGGACGCGTCGGCGGTGGAAGAACGCATATTGGATTGCTGCTTTTCCTTGCAGGGGTTGGTGACCAGGTCGTTGGCGCGGCAATGCTCGCCCACGATCTGTCCGGCGTAAATATCCTGGCCGGGGCCGACGCACATTATGCCGTGGTCCTGCAGGCTGTTAAGCGCATAGCCGGTTGAGAGGCCGGCGTCTTTGGCGATGAAGACTCCGTTGCGCTTGGGCCTGTTAAAGTTGCCCACGGGCAGGAAGCCGCTGAAGCTGTGGTGCATGAGCCCCGAGCCCTTGGTAAAGGTCATGAATTCGGACTTGAAGCCGATCAGGGCGCGCGACGAGATGATATACTCGAAGCGCACGCGGCCGTCCTCGCCGATGCTCATGTTCTTGAGCTGGCCGCCGCGGACCCCGAGGCCGTTCATCACGGCGCCCTGGAATTCCATCGGCGCGTCCAGCATCAGCAGTTCCACCGGCTCCACCGTCACGCCGTTCTCCTCGTGGGTGATGACCACCATCTTGGACACGCAGAGCTCGAAGCCTTCGCGCCGCATGGTCTCGATAAGGACGGAGAGGTGCAGTTCGCCGCGGCCGGAGACTTTAAAACCGCCTTCGCCGGGGATCTCCTCCACTTTCAGGCCCACGTTTATCTGCTGTTCCTTATAGAGGCGGTCGCGCAGCTGCGTGGCGGTGACGAACTTGCCTTCGCGGCCGGAGAAAGGCCCGTCGTTGGCGTAGAATTCCATGGCGAGGGTAGGCTGTTCTATGTCCAGGCCGGGGAGCACTCCGGGGTTCTCCGGGTCGGAGACGGTGTCGCCGACCTCTATGCCCTCAAGCCCGGCCACGGCCACGATGTCGCCGGAGCGGGCTTCCTTGATGACCACGCGCTCGAAGTTCTTGTAGCCCATAAGCTGCATAACTTTGCGCGTCTTGGGCTGGGAAGTCGGGCAGGCAATGGAGACCTGCTGGCCGGCGGCTATTTTCCCCTGCACGATGCGGCCCACGCCTATGCGGCCGGTATAGGAGCTGTAGTCCAGCATGGTCACCAGCAGCCTGAGCGGCTGGTCGTCCAGGTCCAGGGGGCCGGGCACGTGCTTGATGATGGTCTCGAAAAGGTACGAGAGGTCCGGCTGCTTTTTGCTGAAGTCTTTCGAGGCCCAGCCGTCGCGGCCCACGGCGTAGACTACGGGGAAATCCAGCTGCGCGTCGGAGGCGCCGAGCTCCATGAACAGGGCGAAAACCTTGTCGAGGGAGGCATGCGGGTCGCAGTTGAGGCGGTCCACCTTGTTGATGACCACGATGGGGCGCAGCCCGAGCGCGAGGGATTTCTTGAGGACGAAGCGGGTCTGCGGCATGGGGCCGTCGAGGGCGTCCACCAGGAGCAGCACGCCGTCGACCATGCGGAGGACGCGCTCCACTTCGCTGCCGAAGTCGGCGTGGCCCGGGGTGTCGACTATGTGGATGGTGGTGTCTTTATAGCGGACGGAGGTGTTCTTGGAAAGTATGGTGATGCCGCGCTCTTTCTCCAGGTCGTTGGAGTCCATTATGCAGATGGCCTCTTCGCCCGATTTGTCGTGGTAGGCGCCGGTCTGCTTGAGCATGGCGTCGACGAGGGTGGTTTTGCCGTGGTCGACGTGGGCGATGATGGCGATGTTGCGCAGGTCGTGCCGGCGCTTTACGATGGTGTCTTGTTGCATGTGTAGTAGTTCTCCTTAAAAAAATCGATAAACCGCGGGTAACCGGGCGCAGGTTAATATAGTCCGCCCGGGGCTGTCCGGGATCTCTACGGCGCGGCTACTTCGCCGCTCTCCAGCGCTTTTAGCTCCTCGTTGTGGGCGGCTATTTTGGTTTCGAGGGCGTTTATTTTATCTCCCAGTTCTTTTACCTGGGAGTAATCCGAATAGATCTCGGGGGCGGACATTTTGGCGGCGAGGCCTTCCACCGTTTTGCGGGCGTAGGCTATGTCTTTTTTCAGGGTCTCGGCGCGGCGCGTCTTTTTGCGGCTTTCGGCTTCCTGGCGCTTTTTTTCTTCCCAGTCCGCGCTGTCGGCTTTGGGCGTCGAAACGGGCTCGGCTTTCTTTTTCGCGCCGGCGTTCTCGGCCTGGAGCTGGTCCTGGCGATAGCGGAAGTAGTCGTAGTTGCCGGGATAGACGGTGGTCTTGCCGTGCTCTATGTGCACCACGGAGTCGGCCAGGGCGTTTATGAAATAGATGTCGTGGCTGATGAAGCAGAGCGTCCCCTCGAACTCCTTGAGGGCGGCTACCAGGGCGTCCACGCTGGCCATGTCGAGGTGGGTGGTGGGCTCGTCCATCAGTATCACGTTGGGCGGGTCCATCAGCAGCTTCACCAGCATCAGGCGGCTCTTCTCGCCGCCGGAGAGCACAGCGGTTTTTTTATGCACATTGTCGCCGGGGAACAGGAAGGACCCGAGCACGGTCCTGACCACCAGCTCCGGGTTCATCCTGTCGTTGTCCATGGCTTCCTGCAGCACGGTCTTGCGCGGGTCCAGTATGCCCTCGCGGTGCTGGGAGAAATAGCCGGTCTTCACGTTCAGGCCCGGCTTGCGCTCGCCGGAGTCCGGCTCTATGACGCCGGCCAGCAGCTTCAGGAGGGTGGATTTGCCGGCGCCGTTGTGGCCCACGAAAGCCATTTTCTGGCCGCGCAGCAGTTCAAAATCGAACCCCTCGTAAACCTTAATGGGCTCGTGGCCCGGCACATTGTAGATCTTGCTGATATTCTTCAGCTCCAGGACCTTGGTGCCGGTGCGGCCGGGCTGCGGGAAGCGGATCTTCACGGCCTTGTTCTCCGCGATCAGCTCTATCCGCTCCAGTTTATCCAGGCGCTTGATCATGCTCTGCACGCGGGAGGCGGTGGAGACGCGGGCCCTGTTGCGGGCGATGAAGTCCTCCATCTGCGCTATATCGTCCTGCTGCTGGCGCCAGGCCGAATAGACCTTGTCTTTCTCCGACTGGCGCTGGGCCAGGAAATTCTCGTAGTTCCCGTAATAGGCGCGCAGGGTCTTGTCCTGCACGGAAATTATGGCGTTGCAGACGGTATTGACGAAAGCGCGGTCGTGCGAAATGACGAAGATAGCGCCCTGGTAGCTTTCCAGGTATTCCTGCAGCCAGAGCAGCGAGTCCAGGTCCAGGTGGTTGGT
>JAUSCK010000039.1 GCA_030651035.1 Elusimicrobiota bacterium | reverse complement strand
CATGAGCCTGGTGCAGGGCGCTCACATCTTCCCCGTGCTCGACCGCCTCCAGAAGGAAGGCGAAAGCGGCCGCAAGAAGATATTGCAGTTCACGCGGTATTTTACGCTGTTTCTGGCGGCTTTCCAATCGCTGGGCCTCACGATAGCTTTGACCAAGATGCAGTCCGGCGGCGGCCCCACCATCGTGACCAACCCGACCTTCGGCTTCTACTTTGTGACCGTGCTCACGCTGGTCACCGGCACCGTTTTCGTGATGTGGCTGGGCGAGCAGATAACGGAGCGCGGCATCGGCAACGGCATCTCGCTGATCATCTTCGCCGGCATTGTCTGCGGGCTGCCCTCGGCCGTGCTGAATATGGTGCAGCTTGTGCAGATAGACGAAATAAGCCTGCTTTCCGCCATACTCATCCTGGCCGCGGTGCTCGCTATCACCGGCTTCGTCATCTGGGTGGAGACCGCGCAGCGCAAGATCCCGGTGCAGTACGCGCAGCGCATGGTGGGCCGCAAGATGTACGGCGGCGCCTCCACCTTCCTGCCCCTGAAGGTCGACCAGTCCGGAGTTATCGCGGTCATCTTCGCGGTGTCTCTGATGAGCGTGCCTTACACTATAGGCTCGTTCAACCCCGGCGCGCCCTGGGCGCAGAAGCTGATGGCGCTGCTGGACCACTCCAGCGTTCTCTATCAGCTGTTCTACGTGCTGCTTATCGTTTTCTTCTGCTATTTCTACAACTCCGTCAGCATCAACCCGAAGGACCTGGCGGATAACATGAAGAAGTGGGGCGGCTTTATTCCCGGCATCAGGCCCGGCGAACCGACCGCGACGCACATAGAGTGGGTCCTCAACAGGATAACCCTCGGCGGCGCGCTGTTCGTCTCGCTGATAGCGGTGCTGCCGGATTACCTGCGGGTCAAATTCAACGTGCCGTTCTATTTCGGCGGCACCTCGCTGCTGATCGTGGTGGGCGTGGCGCTTGATACCATAGCGCAGACGGAGGCGCACCTGGTTATGCGCAACTACGAGGGCTTTTACAAGAACTCGAGGATAAAAGGCCGCTGGTTCAACGTAGGGAGCTGACCATTGAAGTTAACGGACAGATCATGAATATTATTCTCCTGGGGTACCCTGGTTCCGGAAAGGGAACGCAGGCAAAGGTCCTTTCTCAAAAGCTGGGCATATTCCACGTCTCCACCGGAGATATTTTCCGTGAGGAACTCGCTAAGAAAACCCCGCTGGGGCAGGAAGTCGTCGGCTATCTTTCGGCCGGCCGCCTGGTCCCGGACAGGCTGGTGCTCGAGGTTCTCAAGTCGCGGCTGAGCGCGGAAACACGCGGCCTGCTTTTTGACGGCTTCCCGCGCACCGTGGATCAGGCCGAGGGGCTGGACAACTGGTTCGCGGGCCGCAGCCAGTCCATAGACGCCGTGGTTTTCCTGAATGTGGCCGAGGGAGAGGTGATCAAACGCCTGTGCGCGCGGCGCACCTGCTCCGCCTGCGGCAAGATCTATAACACCATAAGCAGCCCGCCGGCCAAGGAAAACGTCTGCGACGCCTGCGGCAAGCCGCTTACTATACGCGAGGACGACAAGCCGGAAGTCGTCACCCGGCGCATACAGGTTTACAAAGACCAGACGGAGCCGCTGCTGGCTTATTACCGCTCCAACGGAAATTTTTACGAGGCCGACGGCGGGCTCACTCCGGAGGCGGTGGCTGAAAAGGTCGCCGCTCTACTGAAGCGCTAAGCCGTGATAGAGATCAAGACCCCGGCCGAGATCGAGCGCATGCGCAGGGCCTCCAGAGTGGTAGCGGAGGTCCTTCTTCAGCTCAAGTCCCGCGTGAAACCCGGCGTTACAACGGCTGAGCTTGACAAATTTGCGGAACAGCGCGTGCGCGAAATGGGCGCCGTTCCGGCTTTCCTCGGTTACCGCGGCTATCCGGCCACGCTTTGCGTTTCCATAAACGATGAGATCGTGCATGGCATCCCGAGCCCCAGGCGGATCATCCGGGAAGGCGACATAGTAAGCCTGGACATGGGCGCGGTCTGCGACGGTTTTTACGGAGACGCAGCCGTTACGGTAGCGGCCGGCGAGATCTCCGGCCCGGCGAGACGGCTGATGGACGTGACCAGCCGGTCGCTGGAAATGGCGCTGGCGGAAGTAAGGGCCGGGGCCAGGCTGGGAGACGTGTCCCACGCGGTGGAAAAATACGCTTTGGAGAACGGCATGTCGGTGGTGCGCGAGTTTACGGGCCACGGCATAGGCAGGCATCTCCACGAGGAGCCCTCCATCCCGAACTTCGGAAAGGCAGGTTCGGGGCCGGTACTTGAGGCCGGCATGACGCTGGCCATAGAGCCGATGCTCTGCCTGGGGAAGGCCGACGTGATAGTGAAGAACGACGGCTGGACGGCGGTTTCAGCGGACGGCAGCCTGGCGGCCCACTACGAGCATACGGTGGCTGTTACCGAAGACGGCTGCGATATTCTAAGCGTTGCGAACTGGATCAGTTGATAAGGATCGCCCCGGAGGGGCGATATGTTGTATAATATATAAATATGTCAGAAAACAGCGAAAAAATAGAGATAGAAGGCATCGTAAAAGAGTCCCTGCCCAACGCCACTTTTAAGGTGGAGATCGCGCCGGGCAAGACAATACTCGGCATCATTTCCGGCAAGATGCGCATTCACCATATTAAGATACTTCCCGGCGATAAAGTGAAAATGGAGCTGTCCCCTTACGATCTCAGCAAGGGCCGGATAGTTTACAGGGAAAAATAAGGCCGTCAGAAGAGCCTGGCTCCCGGCCGGAGCGAGGCGACACAGCGCCGGAGATAGATACGGCACAAATATAGTTCAGAGGTGCTTCTAATGAAAGTAAGAGCGAGCGTTAAAAAAATTTGCGTAAAATGCGTCATAGTAAAACGCAAGGGCGTGGTGCGCGTGATCTGTTCCGACCCCCGCCACAAGCAGCGCCAGGGATAGTTTTCAGCGCCGAGGAGCTGCTTCAGGTCTTCAGTTCTAACTAAGGAGAAAGTATGGCACGTATAGCAGGTGTGGACTTACCCAGAGATAAAAAGATCAGCATCGCCCTTTCTTATGTTTTTGGCATAGGGCGGCCGGTGGCCAAGAAAATTCTTGAAGGCCTCAAGAACCAGATCAACCCCGACATGAGGGTGAAAGAGCTCACCGAGGACCAGGTGGGGCTTATTAACGCCTTCATCGCGAAGGAGTACAAGGTGGAGGGCGAGCTCCGCAGGGAGATCACCGCCAACCTGAAGCGCTACGTGGAAATAAACAGCTACCGCGGCTACAGGCACAGAAGGAATTTGCCCGCGCGCGGCCAGCGCACCCGCACTAACGCCCGCACCCGCAGGGGCCGGAGACGGACAGTGGGTTCATCCGCCAAGGCGGCGGCAGCGACAGCTAAGGCGTAAGACGTACCCCTCCGCCCGAGGCGGGGGGGAAACTCCGGAGGATGATTTAAGACTATGGCAGACGAAATTAAAACCCAGCAGGCCGATGGGGCCAAGAAACCCGACCAGAAAGCGCAGCCCAAGCGCCGCTACCGCACGGTGGCGTTCGCCAGGGTATACGTCAACTGCTCGTTCAATAACACGATAATAACCTTTACCGACGAGAAGGGCGGCGTGATAGCCTGGTCCACCTCGGGCGGCAACGGCTTCCGCGGCACCAAGAAGGGCACCCCCTTCGCGGCGCAGATAACCGCCGCCAAGGCCTCGGCTAAGGCCGCCGATTACGGCGTGAGGCAGGCTATGATCTTCGTGAGCGGCCCCGGCCCGGGGCGCGAGACCGCCATCCGCGGCATCGCACAGAGCGGTATACACGTGGTGTCCATCAAGGACATCACCCCCATCCCGCACAACGGCTGCAGGCCCCCGAAAGCCCGCCGCGTCTAACACCATAGAGATAACGAAGGAGACTTTTACAATGTCGAGATATACCGGACCCAGCTGCAAGAAATGCGTAAAGATCCAGCAGAAGATGTTCCTCAAGGGCACCAAGTGCCATACCAACTGCCTTGTGGACCGCGCGCAGAAAGCCGAAAAAGAGAAGCGCTTTTCCGCCGGCGGCAAGCGCCCTAACAAGCAGTCCGACTACGGCAAACACCTGCGCGAGAAGCAGATAGCCCGCCTTACCGCCCAGGTGACCGAAGCCCAGTTCAAACGTTTCTTCGCCAAGGCCTCCAAGGACAAGGGCCAGACCGGCGCGGCCCTGCTGCGCTTCCTGGAAGTCCGGCTCGACAACATAGTGCGGCGCCTCGGTTTCGCCGTATCGCTTAAAGCTTCCCGCCAGCTGGTGTGCCACGGCCACATCAGCGTTAACGGCCGCTGCCTGGACATCCCTTCCGCCATGCTCAAGCCCGGCGACGAGGTGTCGATAAACCCGAAGACCGCGGAGACCCTGCTGGTGAAGCAGGGGCTGGAGCACGCCGAGAAGACCACCCAGCGCCCGAGCTTCCTCTCGTGGGACGCCGGCTCCAGGAAAGGCAAGCTGGTGCGCTGGCCGGACCGCGCGGAGTCAAGCATCTCCGTCGACGAGCAGCTCATCGTAGAATTCTATTCTAAATAAGAGTACATGTTCGAATTCTACTCCAAGTAAGCGGCGGTTGAATTCTATTCCAAGTAAGCGAGGTTCTTAATGGCAACTTTCTCTAAACAGCTGATCATCCCCGAAGCCCTTAACATCGACGACAAGTCGAAGACGGAAAATTATTCCAAGTTCACCGCCGAGCCTTATGAAAAAGGCTATGGCCACACCGTAGGCAATTCGCTGCGGCGCATACTGCTCTCCAGCCTTGAGGGCGCGGCCGTGGTGGCTGTGCGCATCAAGGGCGCCAGGCACGAATACGCCGCTGTGAACGGAGTGCAGGAAGACGTCGTCAACATCGTGCTTAACCTGAAAAAGCTCCGCGTGCGCCTCAAGGGAGAGGGTTCCG